>DATBAW010000229.1:0-13819 GCA_036271335.1 Thermoanaerobaculia bacterium | reverse complement strand
TCATTCACCTCTCTGTTCCGCTCGTGGAGCGGGACCGACCCCAGGCCATAGGGAGGAAGCACACTACCCATGCGTACGTACGAGCTGATGTTCGTGGTCGACCCTCGCGTCTCCGACGAGGAAGTGGTCACCATGGCGCAGGATTACCGCAACATGATCACGGCCGGTGGATCGACGATCACCGGCGAAGAGAACTGGGGGCGGCGCAAGCTCGCCTACCCGATCGACAAAGTGAACGAGGGCAAGTACTTCCTGTTCTTCGTCGAGAGCGAGGTCGGCAAGACCGCGCTGCCCGAGGTGGAGCACCGGATGCGTCAGAACGACAAGATCCTCCGCTACCTGACCGTGCGCACCGACGAGGCCCTCAAGCGGGCCGCCCGCCGGCCGCAGGGCAAGGGCGCCGCCACCACGGGCGAGCGCGAGGCTCCGATCGGCGGACGCGAGCAAGAGGAGGGGGTCTAGACCATGGCACGCGCAAGAAAGGTCTTCTTCCGCCGGCGCAAGGTCTGTAAGTTCTGCGCCGACAAGATCGATTACATCGATTACAAGGACGTCAAGCTCCTCCAGCAGTTCATCCCGGAGCGCTCCAAGATCCTGCCGCGGCGGATCTCGGGGACCTGCGCCAACCATCAACGCCCCTTGCAGCAGGCGATCAAGCGGGCCCGCCATCTGGCGCTCATCCCGTTCACCACGGATTAGGAGGGGGAACGTTGAGAGTCATACTGCTCAGTGATCAGCGTCACCTCGGCCGCCGTGGCGAGGTGGTGGACGTCAAGCCGGGGCACGGCCGCAACTATCTCGTGCCGCAGGGCCTCGCGCTCGAGGCCACCAACGCCAACGTCAAGTTCTTCGAGCACCAGCGCTCGAAGATCGACGCCCAGCACGCCAAGCAGCGGGAGGGCGCGCAGGAGCTCGCCAACCGGCTCGCCGGCCTGAAGATCGAGATCGCCAAGCGCGTCGGCGAGACCGACACGCTCTACGGCTCGGTCACCGCGGGCGACGTCGCCGAGTTCCTGGAGAAGAAGGGTTTCGCCATCGACCGCCGGCGCATCGATCTCGAGGGGGGCATCAAGACCCTCGGCGATCATCAGGTGCGCGTCGAGCTCCATCCCGACGTGGTCGCCGAGATGACCGTCTCGGTGGTCAAGGAAGAGTAAGCGGCTTCACCTCAAGGCTCGGGAGCGCCGGCGCATGGAGGCGAAGCCACAAGACTCCGCCCCCCGTCCCGCTCCCGGGCGCTCGCCGGCGCTCGGCGATTTCCTCGTCGAGCCCACCCGCGATCTCGACGACTGGCGCTGGCTCTGGGCGGGGGACCACGCGTTTCCCATCAGCAGCCATCGCGGCTTCCTCGGCCGCCTGCTGGTCGGCCTCAAGCGCCTCCTGCGGCCGCTGGTCAAGACCCCCCAGAACGACCTCTGGGAGCGCCAGCGCACCTTCAATCTCATCCTGATGGAGCATCTGGCGCGCCTCGAAGCGGCGCGCGCCGATCATCTGCGGCGCATCGAGTACCAGGAAGCCCTCGACTCCGAGGGGATCCACGAGGTGATGCGCCACAACGACGCCCTCTTCGCCCGCGCCGACCAGAAGCTCGACCGCTATCGCCGCGAGGCGCGCGACCTGCTCGGCGGGCTCGGCGCCGCGCTGGCCGCCGTGCGCTCCGCGCCGCTCGGGACGCCTCCCGCCGAGGCGGTCGAGGCCATCGCCCGCGCTCACGAGGAGATCGGCTACGTCGAGCTGGAGCGGCGCTACCGGGGAACCGAGGCGGAGATCCGCGAGCGGATCGCCGCCTATCTGCCGTTCTTCCAGGAGCTCCCCGGGCCGGTGCTCGACCTCGGCTGCGGCCGCGGCGAGGCGCTCGCCCTGCTCCGCGACCATGCGATCGCCGGCCGCGGCGTCGACGCCAGCGAGCGGATGGTCGAGCTCTGCCGCGAGCGCGGCCTGGACGCGGCGGCCGGGGACCTCTTCGCGGCGCTCGCCGCCGTGCCTGAGGCGAGCCTCGGCGGCGTGGTCTCCTTCCACGTCATCGAGCACCTGCCGGCCGCCGCCCTCGACCGCCTGGTGCGCCTCGCCTGGCGCGCCCTGCGTCCCGGCGGCGTGCTGATCCTGGAGACCCCGAACCCGCTCTCCGTGGTCGTCGCCGCCCGCAACTTCTGGCTCGACCCCACACATGTGCGGCCGGTCCATCCGGACAGCCTGAAGCTGATGTACGAGCTCGCCGGCTTCGATCCCGTCGAACGCCTCGACCTCCGGCCGTTCCCCGCGGCGCAGGCGCTCCCCGAGATCAATCTCGCCGCGCTCCCCGCCGAGCAGCGCGCGCTGGCCGATCAGGTCAACCGCCTGCGCGACCGGCTGGACGAGGTGCTGTTCGGGTTCCAGGATTATGGGATGGTGGGGAGAAAGGGTGAGAGCCCTCACCCCTGACCCCTCTCCCAGCCCTCGGCCTTCCGTTATGCGGAAACACGAAACAGGAGCATACTGAAGGCGATACTGCTGCCATCTTTTGTGCTCTGGCGTTCTACAAACTTTGGGTGACTCCGTGCTTCTCGCGCCTGGCCGGCCTCGGCACGTCGTGGCGATCGCCACGTCAGCGGGGGGGCTGTCGGCGTTGAGCCAGCTCCTGTCCACCCTGCCCGCCGGCTTCGCCGCGCCCATCGTGATCGTCCAGCACCTCGATCCGGAGCATCGCAGCTGGCTGGCGGAGATCCTCGCGCGGCGCACCGGGCTGCGGGTCGAACAGGTGCGCGGGGGCGAACTCCTGGCGGCCGGCGTCGTTCATGTCGCGCCTCCGGGGCACCATCTGCTCGTGGCGGCGGACGGCGAGCTGTCGCTGTCCAGCACCGGCCGCGTCCAGTACGTGCGGCCGTCGGCCGACGTCCTCTTCGCCTCGCTGGCGGCGAGCTGGGGGAGCGGCGCCATCGCGGTGGTGCTCACCGGCACGGGGAGCGACGGCGCCGACGGGGCGCGCGCCGTCAAGAGCCGCGGCGGCACGGTTCTGGTGCAGGACGGGGCGAGCGCCGAGTTCCCTGGCATGCCGGATGCAACAGTTCGAACCGGAACCGTCGATCGCATCCTGCCTCTCGACGCCATCGCGGCCTGTTTGACGGAGATCACCACTGGAGGCCTCGTTTGAGCACTCATGAAAGTCTTGCAGAAAGCGGGGAGGTCGGAGAGCAAACGGCGGCCGATTTCGTCAAGCTGCTGGACTACCTGAAGGCGACCCGCGGCTTCGATTTCTCGGGCTACAAGCTGTCCAGCCTGATCCGGCGGATGCGCAAGCGGATGCAGCAGATCGGGATCTCCTCCTATCCGGAGTACGTCGATTTCCTCGAGGTCCATCCCGACGAGTTCCTGCCGCTGTTCAACACGGTGCTGATCAACGTCACCTGTTTCTTCCGCGACCCGCAGGCCTGGAAGGTGCTCGCCGAGCAGATCGTGCCGCGCGTCCTCGAGGATAAGGGCGCCCACGAGGCGGTGCGCTGCTGGAGCGCCGGCTGCGCCTCGGGCGAGGAGGCCTACACCCTGGCCATCGTATTCGCCGAGGCGATGGGCGACCTGGAGTTCCGGCAGCGGGTGAAGATCTACGCCACCGACATCGACGAGGAGGCCCTGGCCCAGGGGCGGCAGGGGAGCTACTCCGCCGCCCAGCTGAAGGACCTCCCCGAGGAGTACCTGAAGTACTTCGACGCGATGGGGGATCGCTTCGTCTTCCGCGGCGACCTGCGCCGCTCGATCATCTTCGGCCGTCACGACCTGTTGCAGGACGCCGCGATCTCGCGGCTCGACCTGCTGGTCTGCCGCAACACGCTGATGTACTTCAACGCCGAGGTCCAGTCCAAGATCCTCGCCCGCTTCCACTTCGCGCTGCGCCGCAACGGCTATCTCTTCCTGGGCAAGGCGGAGACCCTGCTCACCCACAGCAACAGCTTCCGCCCGGAGGATCTGAAGAGCCGCATCTTCCAGCGCGCGCCGAGCGCGCACCCGAGCGACCGCCTGCTCGCCATCGCCCCGGCGGCGGCCAGTCTGGACGGCAACGGCAACCGGCCGGTGCGCGTGCGCGAGGCGGCTTTCGACTCGGGCCCGGTGGCGCAGATCGCCGTCGACCGCCGGGGTCATCTCCTGCTGGCCAACCAGAAGGCCCGCCAGCTCTTCGGCCTCGTCCCCACCGACCTCGGCCGCCTGCTCCAGGACCTCGAGCTCTCCTACCGTCCCGTCGAGCTGCGCTCGCACATCGAGAACGTCTTCCTTTCCCGGTCGGCAGTGACGCTCAAGGAGGTCGGATGGGCTCCGGCGCAGGGCGAGGCGCGCGTGCTGGAGGTGCAGGTGGTGCCCCTCGCTTCCCTGGCCGAGGCCAACGGCGCGCCGCTCGGCGTCGGCGTCTCGTTCCTCGACCTCACGATCCAGCACCAGCTCTCCGACGAGCTCCGGCGCACCCATCAGGATCTGGAGACCGCCTACGAGGAGCTGCAGTCGGCCAACGAGGAGCTGGAGACGACGAACGAGGAGCTGCAGTCGATCGTCGAGGAGCTGGAAACGACCAACGAGGAGCTGCAGTCGGCCAACGAGGAGCTGGAGACGATGAACGAGGAGCTCCAGTCCACCAACGAGGAGCTGCGCTCGATGAACGACCAGCTCCAGCTGCGGTCGGACGAGCTGCGCCACGTCAACACCCATCTCCATTCGATCCTCGGCAGCCTGAGCGCGGCCGTGGTGGTGCTCAACTCCGAGCTCAAGGTGGAGATCTGGAGCGACAAGGCCCAGGAGCTCTGGGGGCTGCGCGGCGACGAGGTGCGCGGGCACTCCTTCCTGGACCTCGACATCGGCCTGCCGGTCGAGGAGCTGGAGGTGCCGATGCGCGCCTGCCTGGACAGCGGCCCGCGCGGGACCCTCAGCCTGCTCAACGGCGTCAACCGCCGCGGCCGGCCCATCCGTTGCCAGATCTCCTGCACGCGCCTGGGCGATGGCCCCGGAAGTGCAGGGATCATCCTGCTCATGGAGGAAGCCTCCCGGTCCGAGGAAACGCCGGGGAAGGACTGAAGGGAGCCCGCAGTATGCCGTCGCTGAAGGGATCGTCCGCCGCCAGGCTCTCCTCGGCTCAGAGGCAGCTCGAGGTCCTGCGGCGCGAGGCCGCCCGCGGGCCCGATCCCGAGAAGATCGGCCGCCAGCTCGACACGATGCAGGAGCAGCTCGCCGGGCTGGAGGTGGCTTACGTCGAGCTCGAGCAGCAGAACGAGGAGCTGCAGGCCACCCGCGAGGCGCTGGAGCTCCAGCGCCACCGCTACCTCCTCCTCTTCGAGGAGGCGCCTTTCGGCTACCTGGTGACCGACGTCAACGGCAAGATCGAGGAGGCCAACCGCGCCGCCGCCCGGCTGTTGGGGGTCCGCCAGGACCTGCTGTCCGGCAAGCCCTTCGCCGTCTATCTGGAGGTCGACGTCCGTCCGTCTTTCCGCGATCTCCTCCATCGGGTCAGCGCCGGCGAGACGGGGGGCGAGGCGGAGGTGTTGATCCAGTCGCGCGCCGACGGGCCGATTCCGGTCGTGCTGACCGGCGTCCGCGACTCGGACGCGGCGAACCGCACCGCGCGGCTGCGCTGGACGATCCGCGACGTCTCCAAGACCAAGCAGGCCGAGGAGGCGCTGCGGGCGAGCGAGGAGCGGTTGCGCCACTCGCAGCGTCTGGAGGCGGTGGGGCGCCTCGCCGGCGGCATCGCCCATTCGTTCAACAACCTGCTGGCGGCGATCTCCTTCCAGTGCGAGCTGCTCTTCGAGTCGACCCCGGCGGAGGACGGCCGGCGCGCCCATATCGAGGAGATCCAGCGTGCCGGCGAGCGCGCCGCCGCGCTGGCGCGCCAGCTCCTGGCCTACGGCCGCAAACAGACGCTGCAGCCGCGCACCCTGAGCCTCAACGACGTGATCCGCGAGATGGCGCCGATGCTCCGCCGGCTGATCGGCGAGCACATCCAGCTCGACATCGCGCTCGATCCGCAGGAGGGCGCGGTGCACGTCGACCTCGGGCAGATCGAGCAGGTGATCCTCAACCTGGCGGTCAACGCTCGCGACGCCCTGCGCTCCGGCGGCATCCTCCGGCTCGCCGCCGAAAGCCTGACCGTCGCCGCCGGCGAGATCGCTGACCTGCCGGCCGGCGACTACGTCCAGTTCACCGTCGCGGACACCGGCGCCGGCATGCCTCCCGAGGTCATGGAGCACCTCTTCGAGCCGTTCTTCACCACCAAGGCGCGCGGCGAGGGCTCCGGTCTCGGGCTGGCGACCGTCCACGGCATCGTGCACCAGAGCGGCGGCCAGATCCGGGTCGAGAGCAGCCCCGGTCAGGGGGCCGCCTTCTCGATCCTCCTCCCGAAGGCCGCCGGCGGTTCCGAGGTCGGCCCGTTGCGCTCCACCCTCCCCGGGCGCCGCTTGCGGCGCGGTTCCGAGGTGGTGCTGCTGGTGGAGGACGAGGACAACATCCGCGAGCCCGCCGTCGAGATCCTGGAGAGCCGTGGCTACCGGGTGCTCTCCGCTGCGGACGCCACCCAGGCCCTCAAGCTCTCCGACGAGCAGGCCGGTCCGATCCACATTCTGGTCACCGACGTGGTGATGCCGGGCCTCTCCGGCAGCCAGCTCGCCGGCCAGCTCGTGCGCCGGCGGCCGGAGCTGCTGGTGCTCTACATCTCGGGCTACCCGGAAGACTCGATCGCCCACCACGGCGTCCTCAGCGAGGACCAGCACTTTCTCCAGAAGCCTTTCCCTCCGGGGCAGTTCCTGGAAAAGATCCGCGCGGTGCTGGATGCCAGCCGGCCGGGCTGACGAAGGCGGCTAGGGCGGCGGCGGCTCCGCCGGCGCCTCCTGTGGTCCGGGCGTCGACGGCGGCTCGGGCTCGGTCTGCGCGCCATTGGTCCGGTTCGGCATGTTCTCGCCCTGCTTCGGGATGTAGAACGCCTTCTGCTGATACCAGGGGAGGCTGGCGATCGTCGACCACTGCGCGTTGTACTGGCGGTTCGGCTCGGTGCCGGCGACGAAGGCTTCCTTGATCACCCGCCCCTCCTGCCCCGAGAGCAGCCCCGAGTAGTACTCGACGTCGCGCAGGATCACGCCCGGCGGCACCTGGAAGGCGTCGTTCTTCACCAGCCAGCCGGTGGCCAGGCCGTCCTCGGCGATCGCGCGCCACATCGGCAGGGCGGCCACGGCGCCGGTCATGCCGGCGCCGAGCGAGTGCTTCACGTCGTAGCCGATCCAGGTGAGGATCGTGTAGTGCGGCGTGAAGCCGATGAACCAGGCGTCCGAGTAGTCGGACGTGGTGCCGGTCTTGCCCGCGATGTCGATCGGCAGGTCGTGGATGTCGTAGGCCGTGCCGTGATCGATCACCCCTTCCATCATGTGGGTGAGCACGTAGGCCACCGGCGGGGTGGTGGCGATATAGGTGGCGGGGAAGTGCTGCAGCAGCACCTGGCCGTCGGGAGTCGAAACCTTCTCCAGCATGAACGGCTCGATGTGCGTACCGCCGTTGGCGATGGTGGCATAGGCCGAGGCGATCTCCAGCGGCGCCAGGTCGGTCGAGCCGAGGGCCACGCTGGGCCAGGTGGGGATCGGCGTCTGGATGCCGGCGCGGTGGGCGAAGTCGACCACCCGCTTGCCCCCCACCAGCTCGAACAGCTTGACCGCCGGGACGTTGATCGACTGCTCGATCGCCCGCCGCAGCGTCACGATGCCGTAGCTCTTGTGGTAGTAGTTCTCGGGACGGTAGCTCAGCTTGCCGTCGGCGCCGATGAACGAGGTGGGGGCGTCGAGGAGGGTGTCGGCCGGGGTCCACCCCGCCTCCAGCGCCGCGCCGTAGACGAACGGCTTGAAGGACGAGCCCACCTGCCGGCGCGCCTGGGTGGCGCGGTTGAACTTGTTGCGGTCGAAGTCCCAGCCGCCGACCATGGCGCGCACGGCGCCGGTGCTGTTCTCGAGCACCAGCGCGGCGGCCTCCATCTTCGGCTGCTGCTCGAGCATCAGCCGCGGCGGTCCGGCGACCGCGACGGGCGCGGGAGGCGGCGTGGCGGCGGCCGTCGCCGGCTTCTTGCCGGCAGCCGGCTTGGCCTCGGGGATCTCGAAGCGGAACCAGGCCACGGCGCCGCGCTTCACCAGCTCGCCCGGCTGCTTGCGTCCCGTCCAGGCGATCCCCTCGGGATCGAGCGAGTAGGTGTCCTTGCCGATCTTCACCGTCGCGCTCTTCGGCCCCGAGTCGAGCACCAGCCCCTGATACCAGCGGCCGGGCACGACCTTGAACTGCCCCCAGGTCGGCAGCTGCTGGTTGTCGATGTCCGCTTCCTTGATCTCGGCGATCGGACCGCGCCAGCCGCGGCGGTGGTCGATCTTCAGCAGCCCCGCATGGATGGCGTTCTCGGCCGACTTCTGGATCTGCGGGTCGAGGGTGGTCTGCACCTGGAGGCCCCCCTCGTAGAGGCTGATGTCGCCGTAGTTGCCTTCCAGGTTCTTGCGTACTTCCTCGGCGAAGTAGGGGGCGAAGGTCTCCTCGGGCTCCTGGGCGGCGACCAGGATCGGCTGCGCCAGCGCCCGCTCGTACTCGGGCTGCTGGATGTAGCGCTCCTCCAGCATGCGGCGCAGCACGCGGTCGCGCTGGCGCACCATCAGCTCCGGCGTGCGGTAGGGGCTGTAGTGGCTGGGCGCCGGAATGATCCCCACCAGCATCGCTGCCTCGGGAAGCGTCAGCTTCGCGGCCGGCTTGTCGAAGTAGTAGCGCGAGGCCGCCTCCACCCCGTAGTTGCCGTGGCCGAGGTTGACCAGGTTCAGGTAGAGCGTGAGGATCTGCTGCTTGGTGTAGTTCTTCTCCAGCTCGACGGCGACGAACGCCTCCTCGACCTTCCGGTGCCAGGTGCGCTCGCGCGACAGGAAGAGCGTGCGGGAGAGCTGCATGGTGAGCGTCGACGCGCCTTCCTTCACCCGGTGGGCGCGGACGTCGACCAGGACAGCGCGGGCGATGCCCAGCGCGTCGATTCCGCCGTGCTGGAAGAAGTTGGAGTCCTCCGATGCCACCAGCGCCTGCTCCATGACCTGCGGCATCTCGTTCTCCTTCAGCATCACGCGGCGCTCGCGGGCGAAGGTGGTGAAGACGTGGCCGTTCTTGTCGTAGAGCTGGGTCACCATCCGCGGCGTGTAGCTGGCGAGCGAATCCACCTGCGGCATGTGGATGACCGCCGCGATCGCCACCCCGCCGACGGCGCCGGCCAGCAGCGCGGCCACCACCGGCCACGTCCAGCGCAGCAGGCGCCAGGGCCGGCGGCGCGGCGGATCGGAAACGAGCTGAGGGCGGCGCTCTTCGAGAGGTTCGTACTCCATGGGCCGCATTATAGAATGCGACACGCCATGGAACCCTACGTCGAGCCCGCTCCTCCTTCGCCGTCGCCGTTCAACCCCGCGGCGCGTCCGTCGGGGCCGGGCGGCTGTCCCAAGCCGCTGATCTTCGGCTGCCTCGGCGTGCTGCTGCTCGCCGGCTTCGCGCTCCTCGGTTTCTTCTTCTTCGCCGGCACCCACGTCGGCCAGCTCCTCCAGTTCTCCCTGCGCCAGTCGGAGACCTCCGTCTTCGCCCAGATGCCCAAGGACGTGACGCCTGCGGAGCAGCAGCGCCTCCACGACGCCTTCAAGGCCGCGCGCGCGCGCGCCCTCAAGCCCGGTAACCTCCAGGAGATCGCCGAGGCCAGCCAGCAGCTCCAGTTCAAGATGCTGGCGACGATCCGCAAGGGGCCCGACCTGAAGCGGGAGGACGTGCTGGAGCTCACGCGGACGCTGGAGGACTTCGCCAGGATGGGGACGTCGCCGCCTGGCGGAGAAAAGCCGGCCACTCCGACCGGCCTCTCGGTTTGAGCCGCTGGCAGAGAAAAGGATGGCGAAGGTCTTCATCACTGGATCGTCGGACGGGCTCGGCCTGATGGCCGGACGCCTCCTGGCTGAGCAGGGGCACGAGGTCGTGCTCCATGCCAGGAACGAGGCTCGGGCGGAGGACACGCGGGCCGCGCTGCCGCAGGCCGCGGCGGTGCTGACGGGCGATCTTTCGAGCCTCGCGGCCATGCGCGACGTCGCGGAACAGGCGAACGGCTGGGGACGGTTCGATGCGGTGATTCACAACGTCGCCCTCGGCTACCGCGAGCCGCGTCGGATCGAGACCGTCGACGGCCTGTCCCGGCTCTGGGCCGTCAACGTGCTCGCGCCGTATGTTCTCACCGCGCTCCTGCACAGGCCGGGACGGCTGGTCTATCTCAGCTCCGGCATGCACACCGGTGGCGACCCGAGCCTGGACGATCTCCAATGGGACCGGCGCCGTTGGAACGGCAGCCAGGCCTATGCGGACACCAAGCTCCACGACGTGCTCCTCGCCTTCGGCGTCGCGCGGTGCTGGCCCGACGTGCTGTCGAACGCGGTCCATCCAGGATGGGTGCCGACCCGCATGGGTGGCTCGGGCGCGCCGGATGACCTTGATCAGGGCCATCGGACGCAAGGCTGGCTGGCGGTGAGCGAAGATCCGGCGGCGCGGGTGACGGGCCGCTACTTCTACCACCAGCGGCCGGGAGACGTGAATCCCGCCGCGCGAGACCCCGAGCTCCAGGACCGTCTGCTCACGGTGTGCCAGGAAGCTTCCGGGATCGCGCTTCCGCGAAGCGGTGCACCGCTGACGGAAGAATCGGGAGAAGTACCCTTCCTCTCCAATTTCAGTTTATAGCGCACGGGAGGGCTTGCGGCAAGACCCGGGTCGAGCCCTAGAGTCGCCGTCCTCGGCCGGGCTTTGGCCGCGGCCGGAATCTCCAGGAACAGGAGGAGCGACATGCGGGAGCTGTCATCGACCGACCGGAGCGTGGCGACGACGGGGCATGCGGTGGTGATCGCCGGAGGAGGTCCGACGGGGCTGATGCTGGCGGGCGAGCTCGCGCTTGCAGGCGTCGACGTCGCCATCGTCGAACGGCGCGCCAGCCAGGACCTCGTCGGCTCGCGCGCAGGCGGTCTGCACTCCCGTACCCTCGAAGTCCTCGATCAGCGCGGAATCGCCGATCGGTTCCTCTCGCAGGGACAGGTGCACAAGGCCGTGCGCTTCCACGTTTCGCTGGACGTCAGCGACTTACCCTCCCGGCACAACTACGTGCTCGGGCTGTGGCAGAACCATATTGAGCGCATCCTGGCCGGCTGGGTCGGCGAACTGGCGGTGCCGATCTATCGCGGACTGGACGTGACGGGCTTCGCGCAGGACGACACCGGCGTCCAGATCGAGCTGTCCGGCGGCCCATCGCTGCGAGCGGACTATCTCGTCGGGTGCGACGGAGGACGCAGTCTGATCCGCAAAGCGGCAGGCATCGAATTTCCAGGCTGGGATCCGACGACGAGCTGGCTGACCGCCGAGGTCGAGACCTCCGAGGAGCCGGAGTGGGGCTTCCGCCACGACGCCCTGGGCAGCCACGCGATCGGCAAGATGGAGGATGGGCGGATGCGGGTGGTATTGACCGAACGGCAGATCGGAACCGCCAGCGAGCCGACCCTGCGCGACGTCAGCGAAGCGATGATCGCTGTCTATGGAACCGATTACGGGATCCACAGTCCGACCTGGATCTCGAGGTTCACCGACATGACTCGCCAAGCCGCGGCCTACCGTGATCGGCGGGTCCTTCTGGCCGGTGACGCCGCCCACGTGCATCCCCCGGTCGGTGGGCAGGGTCTCAATATCGGCGTGCAGGATGCGGTGAACCTGGGATGGAAGCTGGCGCAGGTGGTCAACCGGACGTCGCCGGAGAGCCTCCTCGATACCTATCACGCCGAGCGTCACCCGATCGCCGCCCGCGTGCTGCGCAACACGATGGCGCAGGTCGCGCTTCGCCGCCCGGACGACCGCACCAAAGCCCTGGGCGACTGCGTTTCCGAGCTCTTCAGCATGGACGAGCCCCGCAGGCGATGGGCCGCGGAGATGTCCGGTCTGGACGTTCATTACGACCTGGGCGAGGGTCACCCGCTGCTGGGACGCCGTATGCCTGATCTCGACCTGGTCACCGCCGGCGGCCCGGTACGGGTCTTCACCCTGCTGCACGGCGCCCGGCCGGTGCTCCTCAACCTCGGTGAGCCCGGCGGCTTCGACATGGCTCCATGGGCGGATCGCGTTCGGTGGATTGACGCCAGGTACGCGGGTCCGTGGGAGCTTCCTGCCATCGGAACGGTCACGGCTCCCACCGCCGTTTTAGTTCGGCCCGATGGATATGTGGCCTGGACAGGGGACCTGACCCAGGTAGGGCTCGCTGACGCGTTGGCTACCTGGTTCGGACCGCCTGCAGCGATGTGATCCGAACGCCATGGACGCAGGTCTCGGCTGGCCAGAGGCACTATCGTCGGCACGACGCTGCGACGCAATGGAGGCGGCGTGCTCGTACTCGGCGGTGCCTTCGGCTCTACGGGGATAATCTGGCCAACGATGAATGACCTTGCCAGTGGCGCTGTCAAAAAATTTAGTGTACTCATGAAAGCCCACAATCGCACTCTGCCGCTGTTCGTGGCCCGCGCCGGGATGGTAGACGTGTCCTCCGCCGACCCAGTCGATCAAATGTTGATCATGCTAACAAAGCGATCTGACGTTCTGAGCAGCTATGCAATATTCACGAATCACAGGCATAGACGGCTCCAGGATGGCAGGCTGTAGTGGCTGTTTGGCCTTCATTGACCGGCAGGTGGTTGCCACAACTCGACCTTGTTGCCTTCGGGGTCGATGACCCAGCCAAACTTGCCGTACTCAGAGTCATCGATTTTGTCGAGGACGTTGCAGCCTTCCTCCTTGAGCGCCGCGACCAGAGCGTGAAGATCTTCGACGCGGTAGTTGACCATGAACGAGGCTTGGCTTGGCGCAAACTGGTTGCTTGTCTCCGGAGCGATCGACCAGGCTGTCGTTCCGCCGGTGGGCTTGCCATCCGAGTCGACCCAGTCGAACGAGGCGCCTCCCCACGCCTGGACGTCGACGCCGAGATGACGCTTATACCAAGCCTGTAGCGCAGGTGCATCCTTTGCCTTGAAGAAGATGCCGCCGATGCCAGTGACTCGCTTCATGTGAACCTCCGAGGTGCGGTAATTGAGGGTGGTGCTTCTTCTGCGGCCTGCGTCGGAGGAGCATAACCCATTGAGGGAGGTGGAGCGAGATGCCGCCGAGCGAGGTGTCACCCAAATCGCTGGGCTAGGTGCCACGGGAAACCTGCTTTGGGGGCGCCAGGCGGAAGCGCTTGGCGAGCTTCGTGCCGGCTTTCCTGGCGCGGGCGAGGAGGCTCTTCGAGAGGCAGGCGCGCCGGTAATAAGCGACCTCGCTTTCCCTGGGCCGCACCCTGCCCTCGCACCGGCCGGCGGGCCCGGTGACTTGCACCAGATTCGTCCCGCGGCGGGCATAGATGTAGAGGACGAGCTCACTCGGCGGTCCATCCTGTGTGTCGCCGGCGAGGAAGGCGAACGTCGCATCGGCGCCGGGGAGCTCGATGCCATCAAGCCGAGCGAGGAAGAGCGTGTGGTAGCCGGCGCCGCCGATGCGGGTATCGGTGATGTCGGTGCTGAGCGCCGGCGCGGCGGCGGAGATCTGGTTGCGAAACGCCAGGCAGATGGCATGCTCGGCGGGCCGCTTGCAGAGGCTGAAATCGGTGACCGTCATCGACGTTGCGAAATCCTTCGATCCGGCCTCGAAATACAATTTCGCGGAGGGCATCTCCTCGCCCTCCCCGTCGCCGTCGTGATTGATCACGGCGTGCATCTCGAGACCGCTGCGATCGGACGGCGCGGTGACGATCGCCGCAAACGACGGCGGCAGTGCCTCGTCG
>DATBAW010000228.1:0-20295 GCA_036271335.1 Thermoanaerobaculia bacterium | reverse complement strand
GCCATCCCCCGCATGTTCGCCGCCCTCACCCTCCTGGCGGCCTCGGGAGTTGTCCTGTACGCCGCGCTCTCGGGGATCTCGTATCTGGCGCTCCGGCGGTGGCACGAAAGCGCGGTGCGGCGGGAAGGCGAACGGCTGTAGAGAAGATCCTGGCGGGATGGTCCGGCACCGGGGAAATGGCACGATCCTCGCTTAGATTGACGTCATGAAAGAGAAAACGATCAAGAAGATTGCCAAGAACGTCCTGGGCGGCGCTCTGGTCTTCGCCGGCATCAGCCATCTGACCTTTGCCCGCAAGGCCTTCCGGGCGCAGGTACCGGATTGGGTGCCGCTCGATGTCGACGACACCGTCGTTTACTCAGGCATTGCCGAGATCGCGTTGGGCAGCGCTCTGGTCCTGGCGGGTGAAGAGCATCAGGAGCTGGTGGGAAAGATCGCCGCGGCATTTTTCGTGGCGGTGTTCCCCGGCAACATCTCGCAATACGTCCATCGGCGGAGCGCCTTCGGTCTGGACACGGACCGGAAAAGACTGGTGCGGCTCTTCTTCCAGCCGGCGCTGGTGGCCTGGGCGCTGAAGAGCACTCAAGACGCCTGCGAATGAATTTCGGACGCCGCGCTATTGATCGTCCTGAAGGGCGACGCTATCGTGCGTGTCATGAAAACAGTGCTCATTACAGGTTGCTCGTCTGGTTATGGCCTCGAGACCGCGCGCCACTTCCATGCGCAGGGCTGGAACGTGGTCGCCACGATGCGGACGCCGCGCGAAGACGTCCTGCCCTGGTCCGAACGACTTCGCGTGCTGGCGCTCGACGTGACGAAGCCCGAGAGCATCGCGGCCGCGATCGAGGCGAGTGGGCCGGTCGACGTGCTCGTCAACAACGCGGGGATCGGAGTCGTCGGCGCCTTCGAGGCCACGCCGATGGCTACGACTCGCGAGGTGTTCGAGACCAACACTTTCGGCGTGATGGCGATGACGCAGGCGGTGCTCCCCCAGTTCCGCGCGCGGAGGTCGGGCGTGGTGGTGAACGTCACGACGAGCGCGACGCTGGCGCCGATGCCGCTGGCGGCCGTATACACGGCCAGCAAGGCGGCGATCGAAGGGTTCACCGGGTCGCTCGCGCTCGAGCTCGAATTCTTCAACGTGCGGGCCAAGCTGGTGGAGCCGGGCTACTGTCCGGCCACGCGCTTTACGAGCAATGCGGGAAGCCGCATGGATGGGCTGTTCCCAGAGGTGTATGAGCCCTTCGCGAAGCCCATTTTCGCTGCGCTCGCGCAGCACACCGCGGTGACGACCGAGTCCGACGTGGCCGAGGCGGTGTACCGCGCGGCGAACGATGTGTCGGGCCGGCTCCGATTTCCGGCGGGTGCCGACGCCGTGGCTCTGGCTCAGTCGACGCTGGCCCAGTCGATCTAGAAATGCACCTCCGATCCACTGGAGCCAGTCCGCAGCCGGCGGCCGCCGACACGTCGGATCCGCTCGCGTCCATCATCTCCCTTCTCCGTCCGCAGACCGTCCTCTCGAAGGTCGTGAGCGGAGCCGGAACGTGGAGCATCCGGAAACCGCGGTATGAGGATCCGGCCTTCTGCCTCCTCCTCGAGGGGGCATGCTTCCTCGACCTTGACGGGGTCGGCGCGTTTGAGCTCAAGGAGGGAGACTTCGTTCTCCTTCCTGAGATGCCGAGCTTCACGCTCGCGAGCGATCCTGGTATCAGCCCGACGCTCCTGGACTTCGATCATTCGCGAGAAACCCATCATGGCGCCGAGTCAGGTCCGGCGACGATGCGGATGTTTGGCGGGTATTTCCGCTTCGATCGTGCAAATGCGCAGCTCCTCGCGAGGCTCTTGCCGTCGGTCGTCCACATCCGGCGCGAAGAGCCAGGGGCAACGCGCCTGCGGCGAGTCGTGGAGCTGATCGGCGAGGAAGCGGATGCTCATCGTCCCGGCCGGGATCTGATTCTCGAGCGTCTCGTCGAGGTGCTGCTCGTCGAGGCGCTCCGTTTTCGCTCAGCGTCCGCGGCAAGAGAGGAGCAGGGCTTGCTCGCTGGTCTGGCGGATCCCATGCTGGCCCGCGCGCTTCGTGAAATCCACGTTGACGTGGCGCGACGCTGGACTGTCGAGGAGCTCGCGCGTACCGCCGGGATGTCACGCGCGGTCTTCGCCGAACGCTTCGCGCGCACGATCGGGATGCCGCCCATGCAGTACCTCCTCGAATGGCGCATGGCGCTTGCGAAAGACATGCTCCGTGGCGAGCGTCCTTCGCTGGCTGAGGTGGCAGAGAGAATCGGATATCAGTCCGCGAGCGCCTTCAGCACGGCGTTTGCGCGCCTGACGGGCCGCTCGCCCAGCGAGTTTGCGCGCTCTACGGACTGATCACGATCAGGTTTGGCGAATCCGCGCCGTGTCTCCCAGGCGCCGGGCGGCGCACGCTTTCCCTGCTAGTTCATGAAGGATCTCCGAAGATTTGCAATTCGCCTAGAGATGGCGTGGTCTTTGCTTAATAAAGTTTCCAACCTCCGTGCCGGGCCGGCACGGAGGTCTTGTAGCAGCGGGGCAGCACGAATGCGGTAGTCCTCTCTCCCCCGGGCGGCATCACGCGCAGAAAGCGCTACCGTCGCACCTTCCGCCATCGGTTGTTCCCCAACATCTGGACGTCCCCCCTTCAAAAGGAGGTCTCATGACTCCTGCCAGAATCTTTGTGTCCTCTCTCCTGCTCGCGCTTTTCCTCACCGGCGGCGCTTTAGCGCAGACCACCAGCACACTCAGCGCCGAGACCGGGAACAACACCTCGGCCGTGAGCTTCCCGCAACATGACAATGGCAACGTCGCCGCCGGCAACGTCAGCAAGCTCGACACCCACGGCCTCCTCTATCCGGGCGCGACCACGTCGATCTACGCGCACTACGTCCCCTGGTTCTGCACGCCGGGCACCACGGGCACCGACGGCATCCAGCGCTGCAACGGCCACATCCTGACCGGCTACAACTCGAACGACGCGACGGTCGTCAAGAAGCAGGTCGACGACATGATCTCGCGTGGCCTGCAGGGAGCGATCGTCGACTGGTACGGCTCCGCGGCCACGATCGAGAACGGCGCCACCCTCAAGATGATGGCCGAGGCGCAGTCGCGCACGCCGGTGTTCCAGTTCGCGATCATGGAAGACAAGGGCGCGGTGTCGAACTGCGTGAGCGGCACCGGCCACAGCGAGACGCAGTGCGTGATCAGCGACCTGGCGTACATCGCCTCGACCTACTATCCGTCCGCCGCCTATATGCGCCGGGGGGGACGGCCGGTGGTGTTCTTCTTCATCTCGGGCAGCGATCCCATCGACTGGAGCCAGGTGCGCGCCAGCGCGACGGGCAACCCCTGTTCATCTTCCAGGACAACTTCAGCCGCGGCGACGGTGCCTTCACCTGGGTGCATCCCGAGGTCGCCAGCAACGCGACCTATCTCGACAATTTCTATGACGACGCCCAGGCCGCGCCAGCCGAGCACGCCGTCGGCTCGGCCAGCAAGGGTTTCGACGACCGCCATGCCACCTGGGGATCGGACCGCTTCATCGATCAGCAATGTGGCGCGCTCTGGCTGCAGCTCGCGGCCCAGGTGAGCGCTTCCGGCTACAGCTCCGCCAATCAGCTCGAGAATTATCAGCTCGTCACCTGGAACGATTACGACGAGGGGACCGAGATCGAAAGCGGCATCGACAACTGTCTGTCCATCTCGGCGACGGTCGCCGCCAACACGCTGTCGTGGACTCTCGCCGGCAGCGGAGCGGAGAGCACGGTCGACCGCTACCGCATCTGGAGCACGCCCGCCTCCGACGGGCAGAACCTGACTCTGCGGCGGGAGGTCACCGCCGGCGGCTCGCACTCGCTCGACCTGACCACCCTCGGACTGACCGCCGGCACGGCCTACACGATCTACGTGCAGGCGGTGGGCAAGCCGTCCCTGCTGAACCACATGGCGAACGGCGTCAGCTACACCGCTGCCGGCGGCGGCACGCCGCGCGGCGTGACCGTCACCAGCCCGACCAACGGCGCCTCCGTCACCTCGCCGGTGCACGTCTCGGGTTTTGAGAACTCGGGCACCGCCATCGACATGCAGATCTATCTCGACGGCGGCCTGGTCTACGACCGTGCCAACGTGCAGACGCTCACCGCCGACATCGCCATGGGCGCGGGCTCGCACAGCCTCGTCCTCAAGGCCTGGTACGCGGACGGCACGAGCCTCTTCACCACCGTCGGCGTCGACGTCACCGCCGGCAGCGCGCGCGGCGTGACCATCACCAGCCCGACCGCCGGCAGCACCGTCGGCTCGCCGGTCCACATCGTGGCCTACGAGAACTCCGGCAGCGCCACCGACATGCAGATCTACCTCGACGACTCGCTGGTCTTCGATCAGGCCAGCATCGAATCCATCGACACCCATCTCAACATGGGGAGCGGCAGCCACCACATCGTCGTCAAATCCTGGTATCCCGGAGATACGGACCTCTCCTCGTCCGTCACCATCACGGTGCCCTGAGCCCAGACGTTCTCCCCCCGCCGGCCACGGCGGGGGGCTTGGCGCGATCGGCAACGTCCTCGAGTCGGGGCTGCCGAACCTGAGCCGCTGCATCACGATGTCGGCGACGATGTAGACTCTCCTCCGACTCGACGGACGTTTCAATCCCAGGAGGTAGACATGAGAATCAGAGGGATCGGGTGGACCCTGATGTTCGGAATGTTTTGCGGCGCGCTGGCTTTCAGCGGCCGGGCCGTGGGCCAGGAGCTGGGGGATGGCAGAGGGATCGATCATGTCGGCATGCTGGTGCGGCCCGAGAACTTCGCCGCCGACGCGAAAGTCTTCCGGCAGCTCGGGTTCACGGAAACGCCCGTGCTGACGTCGGACGCTGGCGTCGAGAACCGTCTGATCTGGTTCCGCGACCTCAGCTATCTCGAGATCGATTCGTTCACGCAGTCGAACCCCGGCACCGCGCCGTTCCTGGATTTCCTGGCGCATCACGAAGGGGCGAAGTTCTATGGCACGGAGGTGCTCAACGCCGCGCAGGCGGTGGCGTTCCTGACCGGCGCCGGCTATCCGAACGTCGGGCCGATTCCCGCCGGCCCCCTCACCGTCGCGGCGACCGGCCAGCAGATCGGGCTGATACCGCTCTGGAATGAGATCATCCTGACGTCGAACCTGGCGCCGGACAACTCGAATTTCTTTCTCGATTACAACGAGGTCCAGATACAGCGGATGTTCGCCACGGTTCCCTCCCTGGCGCCCCATCCGCACGCCAACACGGCGCAGAAGATCGATACGCTCTGGCTGGTGGTCTCCGACCTGGACGCGGCGGTCGCGTATTACCAGGGTCTCGGCCTCGACATCGTCTCCCGGAACCGGAAGGTCGGCTACCTCGGGGCGCGCGTCACGGAGGTGCAGTACAACAAGAACACCCTGGCGCTGCTGGTGCCGGACGGCCCGGGCATCGCCGCCGATTTCGCGGCGGACCGCGGCGAAGGGGTCCTCGGGGTAAGCCTCAAGGTCGGGAGCCTCGACACCGCCCACGATCTGATCGAAGGCAACACCGGCCGGACGCTGCCGATCTTCAGCTACCGCGGGCGGCAGCGCTTCCTGATCCCGGCCAGCCTGACTCACGGCGTGCTGCTCGAGATGGTGGAGTAGGGCTCTCTACTTCGCCAGCACGCCGCGGAAGCCGCGACCGATGAGAGCCGCGATGTCCGCCAGCACGAGCGGGAAGGCGAGACCGCCCGGGCAGGCGAGATAGCGCGGCTCCCACACGGGATCGTACTTGTCCTTGTAGGCGCGCAGCCCCTGGAAGTTGTAGAAGTGCTCGCCGTGCCGGTAGACGAGCGAGCCCAGGCGGCTCCAGAGCGGCGCGATCGAGCGCGCTTCCAGGCCGGCGAGCGGCGCCATGCCGAGATTGAACCAGCGGTACCCCTGCTGCGAGCCGTAGAGCATCAGCTCGATGAACAGGTAGTCCATCACCCCCAGCGGAGCGTCGAGGGTGTGGCGCATGAGGTCGATCGAGATCTCCTCGTGCTCGCCGCCCGGCCAGAGATTGGCGAAGGCCACCAGGGCGCCGTTCTTGCGCACCAGGGCGAGCGGCAGGCGCTGGAGATAGCCCTGGTCGAAGAAGCCGAGCGAGAACCCCTTCTCCCGCGTGTTCTTGGTGCGCAGCCAGTCGTCCGAGATCCGCTCGATGTCGGGCATCAACGCGGGGATCTGCTCGGTGGGGATCACCTCGAAAGTGCAACCCTCCTCGGCGCAGCGGCGCCAGGCGTGGCGGAGCTTCTTGCGGTTCCGCCCCTCGATGGTGAAGCCGGTGAGCGGCACCCGCGCCTCCTCGCCCAGTTTGACCAGCGTCAGGCCGAGGTCGACGTAGAGGTGGAGCATCCGCTCGCTGACCTGGTAGAAGCAGGTCCAGCCGTCGTGGCGGTCGACCATCTCGCGGAACTTCCAGACCATCTCGGCGCGTTCTTTCTCGGGTCCCACCGGGCCGCCCATCGACACCCAGCTCCGGCGCTCGACGCCGAACATCACGAAGGCGCTGCCGGGCTCGTTGAAGAAGAGCTCCTTGTCGCCGAGCAGGGCGAGAAAGGAGTAGGTGCGGGGCGAGGCGGCGGCGATTCCGGCGGCCTGGTCGAGCTCGGCCTCGGTGGGTGGCGCGGGCTCCGGCCCCGCCGGCCGCATCAGGTGGCGGAGGGCGACGGCGAGGGCCACCGCCGTCACCGCTACCGAGGCGCGCAGGAAGCGCGGCGCGTTGCCGAAGAGGGTGAAGCGCCACCAGAGCTCGCTCGAATACTGGGCCTGCTTGTAGGCGAAGAAGCCCAGCCAGAGCGAGCCCAGGATGACGATGGCGATGGCCAGGCTCCAGCTCGGCGTGAACGGCTCGGCGGTGAGCGAGGCCTTGCGGTAGAAGTGGCGGTGGCAGGGGGCGAGGGCGGCGAGCATCAGCGCCAGGATCAGCGCCTCCTCCCAGTCGAGCCCCTTGGCGAGAGAGAAGAGGATGCCGCTGCCGAGCATCAGCAGAGTGAGCTGATAGGCCGCGTCGAGCCGCCGCTGCAGGCCGATGGCGAGGAACAGCAGC
Source organism: Thermoanaerobaculia bacterium (assembly GCA_036271335.1). Classification (GTDB taxonomy): domain Bacteria; phylum Acidobacteriota; class Thermoanaerobaculia; order Multivoradales; family UBA5704; genus DATARR01. The sequence continues at coordinate 13,205 of DATBAW010000228.1, read as the reverse complement.
GCCACGCCCGCCAGGCTGCCGAGGAAGTGGGAGAACTCGATGATCGGCAGCGGCAGGATGTCTTCCAGCCAGCTGAGGCGCGAGTGGACCTCCGGCGTCGCCCCCGAGATGAGCAGGATGGCGCCGCCGAGGAAGGTGGTGACGGCGAGGATCTGCGGCACCACGTCCGGCGCCCGGCCGCCGAAGGCGCGGGCGATCTTGCCCACCTGCTCGCGCCGGCGCACCACCTCGTGGGCGCCGAGCGACACCGCGGCGAGCAGCAGGGGGAGGAAGTAATAGACGCCGCGGAAGGCGACCATGGCGGCCAGCAGGTCGGCGTGCGGCAGCTCCTGGGGGAGCAGCAGCACCATCATCGACTCGAACACCCCGAGCCCGCCGGGGACGTGGCTGAGCAGACCGGCCACCTGGGCGAACAGGAAGACGCCGAGGAAGTGGAAGAAGGTGATGTTCCAGTTCGAGGGGAGGAGGGCGTAGAGCACCGTGCCGGCGCACGCCCAGTCGGCGGCGGCGATGGCGATCTGCGCCGCCGCCATCGGCGGACGGGGGACGGCGAACTCCAGCCCTTTGAAAACGAAGGGCTTCCGGCGCAGAAACGAGGCGACGAGGAAGGCGGCGATCAGCGCCAGGAACAGGGCGCCGACCGGCCGCGCGCTGGCCATCGGCAGGTGCAGCAGCGACGGCACGGCGATCGGCTCGAGCAGGAAGGCGGTGCCGGAGAGGCCGATGAAGCCCAGCCAGAAGGTGATGTAGCTGAACAGCACCACGCGGGTGATGTCGATCGCCGTCATCCCCCAGCCCGAGTAGAGCCGGGCGCGCAGAGGGGTGCCGGTGAACAGCGGCATGCCGAGGGTGTTGCTGAAGGCGTAGCCGGCGAAGGAGGCGAGCGCCACCTTCCAGTAGGCGATGCGCTTGCCGATGTAGTGCAGGGCGAGCGCGTCGTAGCAGGTGAGGGCGAGATAGCTCAGGATGGTGAAGGCGATCGCCATCACCACCCGGCCCGCCGGCAGGTCGTGGAAGAAGGCGATGATGTCGCGGTAGCGGAAGTCGCGCAGCTCGCCGCGGAGCAGCCAGAGCGCCAGCGCGAAGAAGAACAGGCTGAGCAGCGAGGTGAGCTTGGAGAGCTGGATCTTCTTCAACGCCGGACCAGCCCTTCCGCCCCGGGCGCGCGCAGCGATCCCATCGTCTTCCCCACGGGGAGCCGCGACCGCCGATCCTTCATCATCCGCCTGCTCGCCACGACCATGACTCCTCCCTTGGCGTCCGCCGGCTGGCGCACGCAGGGGGGATTATGTCTCAGAGTAGCGCCTACGAGCAGCCGCCGCCGGTCAGGCTCGCCACCGCGGCGCAGGCATCCACCTCGGCGACGGGGTCGGCGGCGATCGGACGGGCAGTCTTGTGGAGGATCGCCGAGATCTCGGGCGGCGTGAGCTTCGGGTTCTTCTCGAGCAGGAGAGCGGCGATCCCGGAGATCTCGGCGGCGGCGGCCGAGCTGCCGGAGAAGAGGTCGTAGGTGTTGTGGGGCATGGTGGTCAGGATGTCCACGCCCGGCGCGGCCAGCAGGGCGCCGGAATGGCCGGCCGGAACCGTGGGGGGGCCGTTGAGGTCGTCGCTCCCCATGACCCCGATCACCCCCTTGTAGCTGGCGGGGAAGCTCTGTCCGGCGTTGCCGCCGTCGGCAGCCACCACCACGATCCCCTTCGCCATGGCCTGGTCGATCAGCTTTCCGAGCAGCGGATCGGGAGGCCCGGCCAGGCTGAGGTTGAGCACCTGCACCCCCTGGAGGATGGCGAAGTTCACCGCCTGCGCCAGCGTATAGCTGTTGCACACCGCCTGACGCGCTCCCGGCGGCTGTTCCCAGCAGGCCTTGATGGCGTAGATCTCCGCCTGCGGCGCGGCGCCGGCGATCCCCACGTCGTTGTTCGCCGTGGCCGCGATCAGGCCGGCGACGGCGGTGCCGTGGATGTCGTTGGTGAAGCTGGATTCTCCGCCTTTGACGAAGCTCTGCGCCTTCTTCACCCGCTCCCGCAGGTCGGGATGGTCGAAGTCGACGCCGGTGTCCACCACGGCGACCTTCACCCCCTTGCCGGTGGCATAGCGGTGCGCCAGATCGAGCCGGAGCGTCGTCGAGCCGTGCTGGAGGTGGGCGTAGGGATCACCCCCCTCGGTACGGAAGGTCTCGACGGTCTGCGCGATGCTCACCCTGGGGTCCGTGGAGAGTTGCTTCGCTACGTCGTGTGCCGAGCGGCCGAGCGGCACCTCGAAGACGACGCACTGCTCGCCGAGCGATTCCATGGTCCAGGCGGCGACGAGGGTCAGCCGGTAGCGCTGCTCGAGCGCCATGGTCTTCTGGTCCCAGATCAGCGGCAGGGCCTTGGCGTAGGTCACCAGCACCTGCCGGTCGGTGGGTGTGGGCGCGGCACCACCGCCGCCGCCGCCGCCACCGGCTGGAGCGGGAGCGCCGGCGCAGCCGAGGACGAGAAGCAAGGGGCCGGCGAGCGCGGCCTTCCAGAGGCGAGCCGTCATGGTCCGACCTTCTCCGCCCCTCCGGCGACGGGCTCGGCGAGCATCACCAGCTGCGGCTCGGAGCGGAGCCGGGCCAGCACGACTCCGACCGGATCGCGGGTGGCGGGGACGTCGACGGTGTAGGCGCCGCTCGGCGAGGGGCCGGCGGTGATCTCGCCGCTGACGCCATGGAGGAGATCGCGGATCTCCCGCTCCGTCGCCTTGGGCTGGAACATCACCCGCAGCCGGACGGTCGGGACGGGCGCCGCCTCCGGATTCGACAGCGTGCGATAGGGGGCGTCGGGAGCCGCGGGCGAGCCGGCGTCCGGGCGCTGGACGCGTTGGGCATGGAAGAGGGCGAGGAAGCCCACGAGCAGGAAGATCGCCGCCGCCTGGGCCACCATCAGCCAGCGGAACGGGCGGGGCGTTGCCCGGACTAGTGAGCGGACCGGCGCGAGGAAGGGGCGGCCGCCTTCCGGCAGGCTCTCGGCCTCGCGCTCGCTCTCGTCGATGCGGGTGAGCAGGCGCTGGAACTGCACCGGGTGGGGCGATGGGGACACCTCGCCGGCGCCGGTGATCTCACCTGCCGTCCGGCGGCAGAGACCTGCCTCCTCCTGGCACCGGGAGCAGGTCGCGAGATGGGCTTCCACCCGCTCCCGCTCGCCCGGGTCCAGGCTGCCGTTGACGTACCAGGGGAGCAGCTCCCACACCCGCTGGTGGCTCCGCTCGCCATGTTCCTCCCGCTGTCGCATGGTCTTGGCCTCCTAGCCTGCGTATCCCGAGACGCCCAACTCCGGCAGGAGCTCCTTGAGCCGCCGGCGAGCGTGGAACATCCGTGTTTTCACCGTGTTCACCGGGCAACCCACGATCTCGGCGATCTCGGGGTAGGCCAGCCCGTAGTAATACGTCAATTCGACGACCGCCCGCTGCCCGGGCGACAGCTCGCCGAGGGCCCGGCCCAGCACGCCGGCCAGCTCCCGCCGCGTCGCCAGGCGCTCCGGCTCCTCGAGATCCACCGGCTCGGGATCGTCGGGATTCCCCTGCTCCTCGGTCCGTCGCGCCATCGCCTTCAGCGCCTTGTGGTACGCGATGCCGAAGATCCAGGTCGAGGGGCGCGAACGGCCGTCGAAGCTCCCGGCCCCTTTCCAGATCGCGAACATGACGTCGTTGAGCACCTCTTCGACCAGCTCCGCCCGCCGCGTCAGCTTCAGCAGGTAGCCGAACAGGCGGCGGTAATAGAGATGGTACAGGGACTCGAAGGCCTTGCGGTCTTTCGCGGCAACCTTGCGCAGTAGGGCCAGCTCGCTATCGGACGACATCGTGAACAGTATGTCCCCGGACCCCCGGAAACGGTTCAATGCCCCGCGCGCGGGGAGCGAGCCTGAACCGAATCGCGGACGCCGGGAACCAACGTTGACGGGTGGCGGGCTGCCGCCGCCGGGCACGGATCGCCAGCAGACGATAAACTGGCGTTTCAGTCCTGCTTCAAATTTCAACTTGGAGGAACGCTGCATGTTGCACCGTCATTATCTCGCCGCCGCTCTGATCCTCGCCGCCGCCGCGCTCCCCGCGTCGGCGGCCACCGTCAAAGTCACCGTCGGGGGAGCGGACCTCGTCTTCACGCCGCAGACGGTGAGCATCCAGACCGGCGACACCGTGACCTGGACCAACGCCGGCGGCGGTCACAACGTCGCGTCGGACGACGGCAGCTTCAGCAACGCCGTCTCGGGCTCGGCCTGGACGTTTTCCCATACCTACACCGCCGCCGGTACCTTCGGCTATCACTGCTCGGTGCACGGCAGCCCCGGCAGCGGCATGTTCGGCACGGTCGTCGTCGCGGACGCCGGTGGAGGAGGCGGCGGGGGCACCGACCAGCCGGGGACGCTCGGCTTCAGCCTGGCGGACTATTCGGTCAACGAGGGCGCCGGCACGGCCACCCTCGCCGTGCAGCGCACCGGCGGCGACGACGGCGCGGTCAGCGTGCAGTACGCGGCCACGGCCGGCACGGCCACGGCGGGGCAGGACTTCAATCCGGCCAGCGGCACCCTCTCCTGGGCCGACAAGGACGACGCCACCAAGACCTTCACCGTGCGGGTGATCGACGACACCACCGTGGAGGCGAACGAGACCGTGCTCCTCGCGCTGTCGAACCCCACCGGCGGCGCGACCCTCACCGCCGGCCGAGCGACGGCCACGCTGACCATCAAGGACAACGACACCGGCGGCGGCGGGGGAGGTGGAGCGCTCGCCGCGCCCTCCAACCTGCAGGCCACGGCGGTCTCGACCGGCGAGATCGATCTCACCTGGAACGACAACTCGAACAACGAGACCGGCTTCTCGGTCGAGCGGCGGACCGTCACCACCCCCTACGAGGTCGTCGCCACCGTCGGACCCAATACCCGGAGCGCCGCCGTGACCGGCCTCGACGCGGGCTCGTTCTCGCTCTTCCGAGTCCGCGCCACGGGCTCGGGCTCGACCTTCTCGCCCTACTCCGCGGAGGCCGCCTCCGCCACCCTGGCGACTCCCGCGCCGTGCGTCGCGGGCACCAACACCCTCTGCGTGAACAACAACCGGTTCAAGATCGAGGTCGTCTTCAACTCCTCGGCGGGGAGCGGCTCGGGCTTCGCGGTGCCGCTCGCCTCGGCTCCCACCTCCGGCCTCTTCTACTTCTTCGACCCCACGAACATCGAGATGCTGATCAAGGTGCTCAACGCCTGCGTGCCGCCGTTCAACCACTACTGGGTGTACTTCGCGGCGACCACCAACGTCGAGTTCGCGACCGTCGTCACCGACACCCAGAACGGCCAGACGCGGGCCTATTTCAACCCTCTCAACCGGGCGGCGGTTCCGGTGCAGGACGGCAATGCGTTCGCGACCTGCCCGTAGGGAGAGGGGGCTGGGGGGTGAGGGTTTGACGGGGGCGCTCGCCGTCCTCGTCCTCTTCACCCTCCTGGCCGCCGGCTGCGGCACCGTGAAGAGCCCCACCGAGCCGTCGGCGCCAGCGACCGGCGGCACCGGCGGCACGGCCCTCACCTTCACGCAGATCCAGACGCAGATCTTCACGCCGGTCTGCGCCAAGGCGGGGTGCCACGCCGCCGGCTCGTCGCCGTCCGGCCTGGTGCTGGCAGCCGGGCAGAGCTACGGCAACCTGGTCGGCCGCCCGGCGGCGGAGAACAGCGCGCTCGCCCGGGTCGCGCCGGGGAACCCGGACGGCAGCTACATCATCCTGAAGCTTCGCGGCGATCCGAGCATCACGGGCGAGCGGATGCCGCTCGGCGGACCCTTTCTCTCCGCGGACCAGGTCGCCGGCATCGCGGCCTGGATCCGGGCGGGCGCTCCGAACAACTGACGCGATGGATTTCGCTCTGACCTGACAGGAGAGAATGGATGCGAGCTCTCGTTCCGGCGGCCCTTCTGGCCGCCCTGCTCCTCGCCGGCCCGGCCCGGGCTCAAACGGCGCAAACGGACGCCCCCGACCCCTATGCCCCCGTCCACCGCGATCCGGTGGGCGCCATCCTGATCAACGGCGCCACGCCCTACACCGTGGGCGAGCACGAGATCGAGCTGCTGTTCACCCACCGCTTCCAGCAGCCGATCAACGACGGCGGCAACTCGCACAACCTCTGGGGGATCGACAACGGCGCCGACGTCGGGCTCGGCGTCGAGTGGGGACCGATCTCCCGCCTCGACTTTTCCCTCTACCGCTCCTCCTTTCAGGAGGACTTCGAGCTGGCGGCGAAATACCTCGTGTTCGAGCAGGCGCCGCGCCTGCCGTTCACCCTCGCCGTGCGGGCCGGCGCCGACCTCCTCCGGCGGCCCGACGTCGAGGATCCGAATCGCCCCTTCGTCCAGCTCCTGCTGGCGCGGCAGATCGTACCCGGAGTCAATCTGCTCGTCTCCCCCTCCTGGGTGCGCGACACGCCGAGCCTGCGAAACGCCTTCAACGTCCCGCTCGGCCTCACCCTGCCGCTGCCGGGAGAGGGGAACCTGATCGAGGTCGAGTACATCCACGCCGACCACGACCTCAAGGCGAGCCTCGACGCCTGGCACGTCGCCTACTCCAAATCCCTGGGCGGCCACATCTTCGAGATCGTGCTCGGCAACTCGCGCGCCACCACAGTCGACCAGATGCTGGGGGGCGACTCCGCCGCCGGCTTCCAGAAGCGGGACGTCCGGCTCGGCTTCAACATCATCCGCGACTTCTCGTACGGCTCCCAGTGAGACCGGCGGCCCTAGCCTTGCGGCGCCGGACCCCCGATGCTAGCCTCTCCAGGTCCACCTTGAGAGGAGACTAAAGAATGCTAAGCGAGCGGATGCTCGGGGCCCTCAACGAGCAGATCAACGCGGAGCTCAGCTCCGCCTACCAGTACCTTGCCATGGCCGCCTATTTCGAGAGCATCAACCTCGAGGGATCGGCCCTGTGGATGAAGCGCCAGTCGCGGGAGGAGGTGGAGCACGCGATGAAGATCTTCGAGTTCATCCACAGCCGGGACGGCCGGGTCGCGCTCGCGGCCGTCGGCCAGCCGCAGGCTGACTTCGACTCGCCCTTCGCGGTCTGGGAAGCGGTCCTGAAGCAGGAGCAGGGCGTGACCGCCCGCATCCATGCGCTCTATTCGCTGGCCTCGGAAGAGAAGGATTACGCCACCGAGGTGATGCTCCAGTGGTTCGTCACCGAGCAGGTGGAGGAGGAGAAGGTGGCCCGCGGCATCCTCGAGCAGGTCCGGATCATCGGTCCTTCGAGCTCCGCCATCTTCTTCGTCGACCGCCACCTCGGCAAGGAAGCCGCGAAGGGGGAGTAGCCCGGCACGCCGTTCGCAGCGGCACGACTTTCGCACCCCCGGCCCGCATGGCCGATCTCCGTCTGCGGGTAATGACCTACAACATGGCTGGACATGACTCCTTGTGGTCCGGGCGGCATCTCGAGCGGGTGGCGCAGGTGATCCTGGCGGCGGCGCCGGACCTGGTGGGCCTTCAGGAGGTCCATCGGAAAACCCGACAGTCGCGGCTGGTGGATCAGGCGGCGGAGCTCGGCCGCCTGACCGGGATGGCCGTCCGGTTCGGTAAGAGCTACATGGTCTGGGGTGGCGGCGAGTTCGGCAACGCCGTGCTCGCCCGTGGCGATTTCCTTTCCCGCGAGGTCCTCCCCCTGCCCGGTCCGGGCGAGCCCCGCACGGTACTTCATACCATCGTCCATACGGTCGCCGGCGTCCAGGATTCCGCGGTTCACTTCTACGTTACCCACCTCGCCGCCTGGGGGCGGTGGAAGCGGGCGGCGCGTGGCGTGCAGGTCATGGGTCTTGTCGAGCAGTTACAGCGAGCGGAACGCCCCTTCGTGCTGGTCGGGGATTTCAATGCCCCTCCTGAAGCTCCGGAGATCGCGCCCCTGATGACCTCCGGGCTGCTTCGGCTGTGTGGGAACGACGCCACCGTCACCAACCGCTACATGCGGGAGCGGATCGACTACGTGTTCGCCGATCCGGGATGGACGACCGTGTCGTACCAGGTGATCCGGTCCGGACCTTCGGATCACTGGCCGGTTCTCGTCGAGCTTCGGAGATCGAATCCATGAGCAAGAAGCGGGTCGCGATCCAGCTCTCCTATGTGGAGGCCATCTCGCTTCTGCTGACCATCGCCATCCTGGTCATCCTCCTCTGGTCGACCGACAAAGAGCATGCGTCGCACGTGCGGATTCCGAATATCGCGAATTTCGAGCAGGCCCTGCCGTCGATCGCCAACCTCGCCAATTCGCCCGTCCTGCCGGGCAACGCGGTGCAGATCCTGGAGAACGGCGATTTCTTTCCCGCCTTCCTTGCCGACGTGGCGCGGGCGCGCGGCAGCATCCACCTCGAGACCTACGTCTGGTGGAAGGGCGAGATCTGCAACCGGATCGGCCTCGCCCTGGCCGACAAGGCGCGGCACGGAGTGGAGGTCCGCGTCACTCTCGACGCTCTGGGCTCCCATCGCGCCAGCCGCAAGCTGATCGCCACCATGAAGAAGGCGGGCGTGAAGATTTCCCTCTACCGCCCGCCCCGGCTGAGCGAGATCGGGCTCTACAACAATCGAACTCATCGCAAGCTCGCCATCTTCGACGGCCGCGTGGCCTACGTTTTCGGCCACGGCATCGCCGAGGAGTGGACCGGCCATGCCCAGGACAAGGATCACTGGCGCGACACCGGCGTGCGCCTCGAAGGGCCGATCGTCAACAGCGTACAGGCAGTCTTCGCCCAGAACTGGATCGACGAGACCACCCAGGTGCTGGTGGGGGAGAGATATTTCCCGCCGCAGCCGCCGGCCGGCACCGTGCGGGCCCATATAGTGTGGAGCGCCCCGCGCGGCGGCGTCTCCGAAATGGAGATGATCGACAAGCTGGCGATCGCCTGCGCGCGCAAGGATCTGATCATCGAAAATCCCTATTTCATCCCCGACACGGAGCTGGTCAACCTGTTCGCCAACGCCGTCAAGCGCGGCGTCCGCGTGCGACTGATGATTCCGGGAGCGATCACCGACAGCCCGATCGTCCGCCACGCCGGCCACAAGCAGTTCGAGGCGCTGATCAACAAGGGGATCGAGATCTATGAGTTCGAGCCGACGCTCAGCCATCAGAAGATCATGATCATCGACGGCGTCTGGTCGCTGGTCGGCTCGACCAACTTCGACGACCGCTCGCTCGACATCAACGACGAGGCGAGCGTCGGCCTGATCGATCCCGGGATCGCCGCCCGGCTCACCGCCTCGTTCGAGGCCGACCTCCGCCGCTGCAAGCGCCTCGATGCCCGCACCTGGAACCGGCGCGGCCTCGGGCACCGGATGGTGGACGAGATCTCCTACCTGTTCAACGAGCAGCTGTGAGCGCCACGGCGTTCCGCCCGCGCAAAAAGTTGGTTCGCCCGGCTTTTCAGCTCATCGGCCTACCCTGGCGGACAGCCCGTCCGGGCTGGCCGGCCTTCAGCCCACCGCGGCCGACGACTCATCCGGCTTGGCTGGCCTTCGGTCCACCTGGACCGATGGCTCGCCGAGGTTGACCAGCCTTCGGCCCACCGGGGTCCACGATCCGTCCAGGTCGGCGGGCCTTCGGCCCGTCCGGGCGGATGAGCTCAAAAGGTGGGCGAGTCTCCGGCCCGCCCGGGCGGAAGGCCATTCAGCGCCGGCCGGCGTCCGCCGAGTCGTGCAGCGCAAGGAGCCGCTTCGGCGCATTGAACCGCCACGCCTCCTCGATGACGCCGGCCAACGCGTGACGGTCGACGACGGGCAGGCGAACCAGAACCGAGGGGTAGCCCGCGTAGTGATCGGTGATGAAGTACGTCGCGGGATCGGCCTTCATCAGGATCTCGCGGGTATCGAAGCCGATCTTGAGCACCAGCGTCTCGAGGTCCTCCCAGATCCGCGCGAAGAGCTTTCCCTTCACCCGGAAGCCCGGGGTCCCATACGACAGCCCCTCCTCGACGCCCGGCAGCGCGAGCGCGATCTCGCGGACCGTCTCGAAGGTGACCGGCTCGGCGTTCGGAGATGATTTTATCTTCAAAGTCGATCTCGTTACTCCGCCAACTCCCCCAGCACCTCCCGCAACAATCCCCAGAACCGCTCCACCGACGCCACCTCCACCGCCTCGTCCGGAGAATGCGCTCCCTGGATGACCGGTCCGAACGAGATCATCTCCATCCCCGGGAACTTCTCGCCCAGGACGCCGCATTCGAGGCCGGCGTGGACGGCGCGGAGCTCGGCGTGCTTGCCGTTGAGGCGCTCGTGGACCTGCTGGAAGCGGACCAGGAGAGGCGAGGCGGGATCGGGTTTCCAGGCGGGATAACCGTCGTTCTCCTGGACGTCGGCGCCGGCGAGCTCGGCGATGGCGCGCAGGGCCCTTTTGGTCGTCCGCATGGCGGAGGCGACGGAGCTGCGGAGGCTGATCAGGATCGTCAGCGAGCCCTCCGTGCCGGCCGCGGTCGCGACGTTCAGACTGGTCTCGACCAGTCCGGGGATGTCGTTGCTCATCGCCAGCACGCCATGGGGGAGGGCGTTGAGGAGGTCGAGCACCTTGCGGCTCGCCGCGGCGGTCCAGACCTTGCCCGGCGAGGCCGCCTCGGCGATCTCGATCTTCAAGTCCGGATCGACGGCGTGGAGCTCGTCCTGGATTGCGGTGGCTTCCTTCTCGACGGCGGCGGTGAAGGCGGCGCGGGCTTCCGTGGGGACCACGACATGGGCGGTCGCCTCGCGGGGGAGGGCGTTGTGCTTGTTGCCCCCCTGGAAGGCGGCCAGATGGAAGGGGATCTGCTGGAGCGCCGCGAAAAGAGCGCGGGCGAGCAGCTTCACGGCGTTGCCGCGCTGGAGATGGATCTCCATGCCCGAGTGTCCCCCCTTGAGCCCGGAGAGCTTCACCTCCAGGGCCGCGGTGCCGGCGGGCGCGGGAGCCGTTTCGAGCGGCAGGGTGAGACGGCTGGCAGCGCCTCCCGCGCAACCGATCGTCACCGCTCCCTCCTCTTCGGAGTCCAGGTTGATCAGCAGCCGGCCACGCAGCGCGATGGCCTCGGCGTCGAGCGCCAGGACGCCGGTCAGGCCGGTCTCCTCGTCGATGGTGAACAGCAGCTCGAGAGGACCGTGGATGAGGTCGTCGGACGTCATCACCCCCAGCATCGCGGCGGCGCCGATGCCGTTGTCCGCGCCGAGGGTGGTGCCGGTGGCCTTCACCCAATCCCCCTCGCGGCGGGGGACGATCGGATCGCGGTCGAAATCGTGGACCGTCCCCGCGTTCTTCTCGGTCACCATGTCGAGATGCCCCTGGAGGACGACGATCGGCGCGTCCTCCCGGCCCGGCGAGGCGGGCTTCTCGACGACGACGTGGCCGGCGGCGTCCCGGCGCCAGCGGAATCCGCGAGCCTCCGCCTGCTCGATGACGTAACGGCGGGCTTTTTCCTCCTGCCTGGAGGGGCGCGGGATCGCCAGGAGGGCATCGAAGTGCCGCCAGAGGGGGCGCGGCTCGAGATCGGAGACGAAAGTCATGCCGGGAAGGATATACCGCGCGCGAGCGCCCGGGATCTGTATAAACTCCTCCGCATGTCTTTCCTCTGGCTCAATCGCGAAGACGTCGAAGCCCTCCTCCCCATGGACGAATGCATCGAGGTGGTGGCCGCCGCCCTGCGGTCGCTGGCGAGCGGCATGGCGGTCCAGCCGCTGCGCTCGGCGGTCTGGATGCCGGACCACCACGGCCTGCTCGGCGTGATGCCGGGGATGTTGGCGGGCCTGCCGGTGGACTCGGCGGGCAAGGGGGCGATCGCCGGCGTCAAGGTGCTGACGGTCGTGCCCGAGAACCACCTGCACGGCCGGGAGTCCCACCAGGGCGTCGTCCTGCTGTTCGAGTACGAGGGGGGGAGCCCCCTGGCGCTCCTGGACGCCTCGTCGGTGACCGCCATCCGGACGGCCGCGGCGAGCGCGGTGGCGACCCGGATGCTGGCGAGGAGCACGGCGGGGGACCTGGCGATCCTCGGCTCGGGCGTGCAGGCGCGGACCCATCTGGACGCCATGCGGGCGGTGCGCACCGTGCGCCGCGTCCGGGTCTGGAGCCGGCGGCCGGAGAGCGCGTTCCGTTTCGCCAAGGAGGAGCGCGAGCGGACCGGCCTGACCGTGGAGGTGGCGGCCTCGGTCGAGGAGGCGGTCGTCGGGGCCGACCTGATCTGCACGGTGACCGCCGCCACGCAGCCGATCCTGTTCGGCGACTGGATCTCGCCGGGGGCGCACATCAACGCCGCCGGCGCCTGCACGCCCAACGCCCGCGAGCTCGATTCGGCGGCGGTGGCGCGCGCCCGGCTGTTCACCGACCGGCGGGAGTCGCTGCTCGCCGAGTCCGGGGATTTCCTCCTCGCCCGCGGCGAGGGCGCAATCGACGACGATCACATCCAGGGCGAGATCGGCGAGGTCCTCGAGGGGATCATCCCCGGCCGCCACGCGGACGACGAGATCACCCTCTTCAAGTCGCTCGGCATCGCCGTCGAAGACCTCGCCGCCGGCTGGCACGTCTACCGGAAGGCGCTGGCGGCGGGCCGGGGGAGCGAGAAGGGCTGAACGAGGTCCACCTCTTCCCGGATCATGGGAGGGGGACCGCCCCGCAGGGGCGGGCTTTGAACAGCCCGGGGTTTCAACCCCGGGCGGGCGTCCGCGAGGTGCCCACCCCCCCGAAGGGTGGCCGATTGGCGAAAAATCGGCTGCCCTTTCAGGGCTCGGGATGGTGCTTGGCTCCGCTGACCTGGCGTTGAAACGCCAGGCTGTTCAAAGCCCGCCCTCCGGGCTGTCTCCCACCCCCTTGAAACAGAAATGTGTAGAAGAGGGTGGGTTTCAACCCCGGGCTGAGCTATCCCGCCAGCGACCGCTGCAGCTGAACCGTCAGCGGGTGCTCCTCGCCGAGCGTCTGTCGAGAGAGCGCCAGGGCCTGCTCGAAGTGCTCACGGGCGGCGTCGGCGTGGCCGCTCTCGCCCTCGACGACGGCGAGGTTGTTGAGGTCGGCGATCACCTGCGGGTGCGCCGGTCCGAAGACCTGTTGATCGATCTCCAGCGCCGCCTCGAGGTGGACGCGAGCCCCGTCGGCGTCGCCCATCTCGCGCAGCAGGCCCGCGATGTTGGTGATGGCGCGGGAGGTCTCGGGGTGGACGTCGCCATAGAGATGACGGGCGATGTCCACGGTGGGGCGCATGTATTCGAGCGCCTTCGCCGGCTCG
>DATBAW010000227.1:0-4432 GCA_036271335.1 Thermoanaerobaculia bacterium | reverse complement strand
GTTCAAGGCATCTACAGCAACTGCTGAGGGTCGACGTCGATCACCAGGTCGTACCCGGGATTCTTCGGCAACACCTCTTCGAGCATCCGGTGGAGGCCGCGGCCGTCGGCGGAGCGGATGAGGAGCTGGAAGCGCCATTCGCCGCGTAGCCGTTCCAGCGGCGCGGGGGCGGGGCCGGAGAGGCGGGCGTGGCGGGCGAAGGGATGGGCGGCGAGGGCGGCGGCGAGCTCGGAGATGAGGGCCCAGGCGCGGTCGCGGTTCTTGTCGCGGACGAGGAGCTGGACCATGCGCGTGAACGGGGGGTAGTGGAAGACTCGGCGGAAGCGCATCTCCTCGCGGGCAAAGCCTTCGTCGTCGCCGCGCAGTGCGGCCTGGATGGCGTAGTGGTCGGGATGGTAGGTCTGGATCACCACGCGGCCGGGGCGCTCTCCCCTCCCCGCCCGGCCGGCCACCTGCACGAGCAGGTTGTAGGTGCGCTCCACCGCCCGGAAATCGGGAAAGCTCAGGTAGGCGTCCGCCGCCAGCACGGCGGTCAGAGCCACGTTCGGAAAGTGGTGACCCTTGGAGACCATCTGGGTGCCGATCAGCACCTTCACCTCGCCGCGGTCGAAACGCTCCAGCACGGCGGCGGGTCCGCCAGGGCGCCGGGCGGTGTCGCGGTCGAGGACGTCGACGGGGACGTCCGGGAAGAGCTCCTTGAAATCCTCCTCCACCCGTTCGGTGCCGGCGCCGATCGCCTCCAGCGCGTCCTCCTTGCAACTCGGGCAGACCTTGGGGGCCGGGATCATCGAGCCGCAGTAGTGGCAGACCAGCCGCCGGTCACGCCGATGGAAGGTGCGCGGCAGGCCGCAGTCCTCACAGCGCATGTCCTCGCCACAGGCGCGACAGAGGAGCATGGGAGCGTAGCCGCGGCGATTGCGCAGGAGGATGACCTGATCGCCTTCGTCCAGGGCGCGGCGGATCTCGGCGCGCAGGCGCTCGGAAAAGTGAATCTCTCCCGGCCGGCGCGAGACCCCCTCCTCGCGCAGGTCGACCAGGATCCCCTCGGGAAGCGAGCCCTGGCCGGCGCGCTCGGTGAGGTTGAGAAGCTCCAGCTTCCCCCGCTCGGCGTTGTAGCGGCTCTCGAGGCTGGGGGTGGCCGAAACCAGGAGGGTGGCGGCGCGCGCGTCCCGGCCGCGGACGAGGGCGAGGTCGCGGGCGTTGTAACGGGGCGAAAGCTCCTGCTTGTAGGAGGAGTCCTGCTCCTCGTCCACCACGATCAGGCCGAGGTCGGCGACCGGCGCGAAGAGGGCCGAGCGGGGGCCGAGCACCACCCGCGCCTCGCCGCGCCGCACCCGCTCCCACTCCTGGTGCCGCTCGCCGACGCCCATCCCGGAGTGCAGGATGGCGAGGTGGTCGCCGAAGCGGACCTCGACGGCGCGGGCGAGCGCCGGCACCAGCGCGATCTCGGGCACCAGCAGGATCGTCGACCGGCCGCGCGCGAGCGCCTCCTCGGCGGCGCGCAGGTAGACCTCGGTCTTGCCGGAGCCGGTCATCCCTTGAAGGAGGAAGGGCGCGGGCTCGCGGGCGTCGATGGCGGCAGTGAGCCGGTTCAGGGCGTGCGCCTGATCGTCGCGCAGGAGAATCTCGGGGCGCTTGCCTGGCAGGCCCATCATGTGGCGGTCGAGGGAGAGACGCTCGACCTGGGTGAACTGGCGGAGAACGCCGAGCGAGACGAGCCGGCGCACCACGGCCGGCGTGCACTCGATCACCGCGGTGACCTCGGCCGTGGTGGCGGGACGTCCGAGGGCCGATAGATAGTTGATCACCTCGCGTCCCGCGACCGACTTCCCCGCCCGAGCGAGATGGGCGGCGAGGTCCCCCGGCGCCAGCTCGACGGCGTTGATGTAGCGCGCCGATCGCGCCCGGTGCTCGGCGCTGCCGATCCGCCCTCCCTCGGCGAGCGTGGCGAGCGTGGCGTCCAGATCCGGAAGGGCGCCGACGCGCGATTGCAGCTCGGCCACGGTCATGCGTCCCCCCTCGCGGAGGGCGGCGATCACGGCATCCTCGGAAGCTCCGCGCGGCATCGCCAGCGCGCCGCGGTCGGTCAGCCAGACCTTGCGGTCCCCCCAGGGCGGGAGGTCGGACGGCAGCATGGAGCGGACGACCTCGCCGAGCGGCGCCATGTAGTAGTCGGCGGTGAAGCGCGCGAGGTCGAGGAGGTCCGCAGGCACCACCGGCTCGCGGTCGAGGATCTCTACGATCGGCCGCAGCGTGACGCCCGGCGGCCGATTCTCATGGACCCTGACGATCAGCCCGGTCAGCCGCCGGCGGCCGATCAGGACGCGGGCGCGCACGCCGGGCTGCGCCTGGGACGACCAGGCGGCTGGCACCTCGTAGGTGAGGGGGTCCGGCAGCGGTAGCGGCAGGGCGACGTCGGCGAGGATTTCGGTGCGGGGCTCCATGCGGGGGGCATCGTCGCACAGAGTGGGATGGATCGACCCTCCCTGGGACCGCCGGCGTCTCGCCGGCCTTCCAACTAAAAAACGGAGTTAGAGCCGGCGGGACGCCGGCGGTCCCAGGGGAAAAACCCTACCGCCCCTTCTTCCGGCAAACCTCCGAGCAGAACACCTCGTCCCCCCTCCCCTTCAGCGCCCGGCCGGACACGATGTACGTGCCGCAGCCGGCGCACCGGACCAGCGTCTCGGCGACGACGGCGCGGGAGGTCGGTGAAGGTTTGGGCGCCGGGGTGGCCGGGCCGAAGACCGCGGCCTTCAGGTTGGTGGTGAAGGTCTTGAACGCCATCCGGAGAATGACGAGAAGCAGGATGATGGCGATGAACCGGGTCATGGTGGATCAGGTGGGCTGGCGGGCCACGGCCTCGGCGAGCTTCGCCACGTCGGGGTTGGCCGGCTGCATCTTGCGGAGCTCGGTCAGGACCACATTGGCCTGGGCGGTCTTCTTGAGGTCGAAGGCGAGGACCACCACCTCGTTGTAATCCGACTGCCAGTGGTTCGGATCCAGCTTCTTCGCCTGATGGAACATGTCGAGCGCCTTGTCGAACTGCCGCAGCCCGCGATAGGTGATGCCGAGGTCGGTCATCACGTCGGTGTCCTTGGGCTTGAGCTCGAGGTAGTGCGTGTACAGCTCCTGGGCGCGCTGCCAGTTCTGGATGTCGAAGTTGAGGTCGGCGAGCTTGCGGACGGCCTCCAGGTCGTTGGGATTCTTCTCCACGTATTCGCGGAGCTTCTGGATCTCGGCCATCGGGGGCGTACCGCCGTTGGCGCCCGCGGCGGCGGGATCGACGGCGGCTACAGCTGCGCCGGCGGCACCTGCGGCACTGGCGGCGGCCTGGGCATCACCACCGCCCATCGGCGCGCTGCCGTTCCCGCCGTTCCCCTCATCGCCGGCGACGATCTGGGCCCGCAGCGCCGGCGTCAGGCGCGGCGGCTGGCGGCTGGCCATGGCTTCGAACATCAGGTAGGCGACGACGAAACCGACCAGCAGGCCACCCATCAGGAAGAGGATGTTGTCCTTCTGCGACGGATTGGCGTAGAGCACCGCCGGCGGCAAGGCCGCCGGTGTCTGGACCGGCGCTGCGGGCGAGGCCGGTGGCGGACTCTCCGGTCCGGCGAGGGGCGGCAGTCCGACGCTGTCGCTGTTCAGTTCGCTCAAGGCTTAGCCCCCATTGACCCGGATGGCGGTCCAGTCCCCACGGTTGGGCTGGCCGGTCACGAGCTCGTTGGTCGTCCAGATCCCGGTGATGTGCCCATCGTTGGTCACCGTCCCTTCCCAGGTGCTGTCGAAGCCCCCCTTCGCGTCGACGCGCTGCATCCGCAGCAGGTTGCCGGCGAGGCTGCCGCGGAAGGAGCCCGAGGAGATGCCGTTGACCTGATAGGAGCCGCGGACCACGGCGCCGTCCAGGATGAGCTCGAAGGTCGCGGTGAGGGCCTGCGGCTGGATGAGCACCTGCCAGCGTCCGGTCAGGATGTCGGCTCGCGCGACGCCGGTGTCGGTCTCCAGCAGGGCGATCCGGCGCAGCCGCTCCTCGAGCCGGTCGAGCTGGTTGTTCAGGCGATCCTCGGCGGTATGCGCCGCGCCGCGGGCGACGGCCAGCTCGTCCTGCAGCCCCTCGATCGTCCCGAGGGCGACCGATTCGGAGGCCAGCGCCTGGTCCATGCGGGCGAGCACGTCGGTGACCCGC
This sequence comes from Thermoanaerobaculia bacterium, assembly GCA_036271335.1. Lineage (GTDB taxonomy): Bacteria > Acidobacteriota > Thermoanaerobaculia > Multivoradales > UBA5704 > DATARR01. The sequence goes on along the minus strand of DATBAW010000227.1, from coordinate 249 downwards.
TGCCGCGCGAGGCCCTCGCGCTGCCGGGTCTCCTTGTAGGCCACCAGGTCGAGAGAGAGGAGCCGCTGCTCGAGCCGGAGCTCCGCCTGGTTGGCCGGGTTGGCGGACCGCTCAGCCGGCGGCGTGGCGGCGGGCGTCTGGCCGCTCACCGTCACGGGCAGAAGCAGCAGGAGGGCGAGGGTACGGACGGCGAAGGTTCGGCTCATGAGGTGGACGATTCTAGCAGGGTCACGGGCGTACATCCCCCTC
>DATBAW010000226.1:0-2400 GCA_036271335.1 Thermoanaerobaculia bacterium | reverse complement strand
GTCGCCCAGCAGGAGGAGCTTGAGGGGGAGCTCGATCTTCTCCTGGGCGCCGTCCGTTTTCTTGACGTAACGGATGTTCACCCGCGAGGGCGGGATCTCATTCTGAAAGCTCCGGTTCCGGGCCATGCGGAGATCTCCTTTTGGGGGCTGGGCGGAACGCTAAATTAGCGATGGGATTCAGCATATCTCCAACGTTTGCCAGGGTCAACCTGGACTCCAAGGTGTCCGACTCCATATGATCATGGCGACGATTTCCTTCGCGGAGGGCCTTTTTTGATGACGGGACCGACTCGCACCTCGCCGGATGCCTCCGACCCCCGGACGAAGCTGCGCCTTCTCGTAGTGGCGGATCTCGCTCCCGGCGGCGAGGCCGGCCCCCTGCGGCTGACCGGCGACCTGGGCGCCGCTTTCAAGGCCTTCTCTCCATCCCTGTCGCTCCTGGTGCCGAACCGCCTCGGCGAGGGCCCCCGCGAGCTCCCCGCCACCTTGCGCTTCGATTGTCTGGAGGCGTTCCACCCCGACGCCATCACCCCAGCCATTGCCGAACGGCTCCCGGCCCCGGCCGCCCCGCCGGCTCCCGGCGCCGGTGACCCTCTCGACTCTCTATTGGCGCAGGTGGAGGTGCCGGCGTTACAGGGCGCCCTCTCGCCCGTCGACGCGCAGGTAGCCGAGATCGTTCAGGCCGAGGCGTTCCGGGCGCTGGAGGCGGACTGGCGGGGCGTCGACTTCCTCGCCCGCCGCGCCGCCACCCTTCCGGATGTCGAGATCGAGATCCTGGCCGCCTCCAAGGAGGCGTTCCTCGACGCGTTCTTCGACACCGTCTTCCCCGCCGAGCACGAGGGGACCTCCGAGGTGCCGCTCTCCGCCGTCGTCCTCGGCTACGACTTCGACCGCGGCCCGGCGGACGTCGAGACGCTGCGCAACGCGGCGCGGATGGGGGAGAGCCTCCGCGTGCCCTTCCTCGCCTCGGTGGGCGCGCCGTTCTGGGGGCTGAAGCAGGTCAAGCTCCTCGCCGGCCTCCCCGACCTGGTGCGCAAGCTCCAGGGGCCCGAGTACGCGAAGTGGAACGGTCTGCGGTCGGAGGAGACCTCGCTCTGGCTCTGCCTCGCCGCCAACCGGATCCTGCTGCGCCCCGCCCATGGCGCGACCGACCGGCCGCTCTGGGGATCGGGCGCCTACGCGCTCGCCACCGTTCTGGCGCAGGGGTTCGCCGCCGGCGGAGTTGCTTTCCCGCTGACGGGCGACCCGGCACGCCTCGCGGATCTGCCCGGCGAACCGGCCGTCGAAGTACCTCTGCCGGACGCCAAGGCGCAGGAGCTGACGAGGATCGGCCTCGCGCCGCTGGTCTCGACCCGGGGCGAGGCCGTCGCCCAGTTCCCTTCCGTCCCCACGCTCCACGCGCCGAAACGCTACGTCAACGACGAAGCGACGCGGGCCGCCGCCGTGGCCGCCACGCTGCCGTACCAGGCCTTCGCCGGCGCCGCCGCGCATGCCTTGGCCGCCCTCGCCCGGGAGATCGGCGGCGGGCTCGCGCCGGAGGAGATCAAGAGCCGCTTCGAGACCGGCCTGCTCGCCTTCCTGGCCGGCGCCGAGGAAGCGCCCGCGCCGGAGGAGGTCGAGGTCGAGCTGCAGCCCGATCCGGAAGCGCCGGGATTCTGGGAGGTCATGGTCCGGCTGCGGCCGAAATTCCAGATCTCGGGGGGCGAGGTCGACTTGGTGCTGGGGAGCACGGTTTCCGCCTGAGTCATGGCCGCTACTCCTTTCCGAGTCCGCCTGCTGCCGCTGGGGCCCGCCCCCTTCTCGGTCCATCTCCTGCGCGCCGAGCCGGGGGGTGAGCCCTTCCAGCGCGCCACCGGCCGGGACCCGGGAGTCCGCGCCTATCTCGGCGTCCTCGCCGGGGAGACCGGCGCCGTGCTCGACCGGGTGGTGATCGAGCTGCCGGGCGACGACGCGGGTGAGCCGACGTTTCCCGAAGAAGAGATCCCCGCCAATGCCGCGATCGAAGCGGAGTGGGCGGCGGCGCATTCCGACTTGAAGCGGCTGCTGGCCGCGCCCGCCCAATTCCCGGAGCTGCTGGCGCCGGGTGAGCCCGCCCTGCTGCCGCCGACGATTTTCTGCCCCAGCTCCGGCCGCCTCTTCCGCATCCCCTGCCCACGCTGCTTCGGTCCCTTGAGCACCTGCCGGGACGACGCCCTCCTCGCCGCCGCTGGACTGCCCCTCTATTCGACGACGGCCGCGAAGTTCCTCTACTGCCCGGCATGTCATCCCAAGGAAGAGGGAGAGGGAGCGCGCTTCTGGGCCGGCACCGAGGCGGAAGCGCGCGGCCTGGAGCGCGTCGGCTCGCTGGAGGACCTACGGAGTGCTTACGAAACGGCACTGGAGAAGGCGAGCGCCGAGAAC
>DATBAW010000225.1:0-5241 GCA_036271335.1 Thermoanaerobaculia bacterium | reverse complement strand
ATCGTGATGGCGAACAGCTACCCCGCCTTCGTCGGACCCAAAGCCGCGAAAGCGGACGCCGCGCGCGGCAAGGAGATCAAGCCCGCGATGATGGAGCTGGAGGAGGAGTACCTGCGCGATCCGCGGAAGGTCTGGCGGGAGCGGGACCGCATCGTCGCCGAGTACCCCCTGCCCAAGGTCCCCCTCTCGCTCTTCGTGGACCACCTCCTCCACATCGTCGAGCTGGCCGGCGAGGAGCACGCCGGCATCGGCACCGACTTCGACGGCATCCCGGACGTCCTCGAAGGGCTGGAGGACGTCTCGAAGTTCCCCAACATCACCGCGGCCCTGCTGGAGCGGGGAGTCGACAAGACCGGCGTGAAGCTGATCCTGGGAGGGAACTTCCTGCGCGTGCTGCGGGAGGCGGAGCGGGTGGCGGTGTAGGGCCCTCATCACCCCGACCCTCTTCTCCCAGCCTCCCCCCCTTCCCGACGGGAGAAGAGGGAGTGGTTAGCCTGAAAACAACCTCAAAAGGGCTGATCTTTCTTTAGCCCTTTCTCTCCCGGCGGATGGGGGGGAGGCCGGGAGAGAGAGGGTTGGGAGAGTGAGGGCTCGCCCTGAAGGGGCGCCCTACTCCGCCGGATGCCCCAGGATCCCGAACAGATCCTCCTTGTGCCGCTCCAGCTCCTCGGGCGTCTTCGCCTCCAGCACCAGGCGCAGGAAGGGCTCGGTGTTCGAGGGGCGGACGTTCGCCCACCAGTCGGGATAGCTGATCGTGATGCCGTCGAGGTAATCGATCTCGGCGTCGGCGTAGCGCTTCGCCAGCTCGTCCATCTTGCCCTGCTTGTCCGCCACCTCGAAGTTGATCTCCGGGCTCTTGGCGTAGCGCTGGAGCGGCTTGATCAGCTCGGAGAGCTTCTGCCGCGTGCGGCGCATCAGGTTCAGCACCTCGACGACCGACATCAGCGGGCAGTCGGCGTAGGAGTGGTCGCGGAAGTAGTAGTGGCCCGCGAGCTCGCCGCCGAAGATCGCCTCGCGCTGGCGCATCGTGGCCTTGATGAAGGAGTGCCCCACGCGCTCGCGCACCGGGACGCCCCCCTTTTCCTTGAGGTACTCGGCCACCGCCCGCGACGAGCGCAGGTCGTAGACCACCGCCTTGCCCGGCTCGCGCTCCAGCAGGATGCCGCCGATCAGGCCGGTCATCAGGTCGCTGCCGATCGGCGCGCCGGTCTCGTCGACGAACGCGGCGCGGTCGGCGTCGCCGTCGAAGGAGATGCCGAGATCGGCGGCCGCCTCGCGCACCGCCTTCTGGAGGTCCACCAGGTTCTCCTCCTTGAGCGGGTTCGCCTCATGATTGGGGAAGGTGCCGTCGAGCTTGAAGAAGAGCGTCGACAGGTCGAGGTCCAGCGCCTCCAGGATCGGCAGGTCGATCGTCGCCATGCCGTTGGCGGCGTCCGCCACCCCCTTGAGCTTCGGCCCCGGCTGCCCCTCGCGCACGAAGGAGAGGACGTGCTGCTTGTAGGCCTCGAAGACCTCCGCCTTCGTCACCTTGCCCGGGGTGGCCGCCTTGGGCAGATCCCCTTCCTGAACGGCCTTTTCCATCAGCGCGATGCCGTGGTCGCCGGAGACCGGCCGGGCGCCGTGGCGGCTGAACTTGAAGCCGTTGTACTCCGCCGGGTTGTGGCTCGCCGTCACCTGCACGCCGCCGGCGTTCTTGAAGTGGCTGATCGCGAAATAGTTCATCGGCGTCGACGAGAGGCCGATGTCGAGCACGTCGAGCCCCGAATCGGCGAGCCCGCGCACCAGGGCGTTCTGCAGCCTCTCGCTGTGCTCGCGCATGTCGCGGCTGACCAGCATCGTGTTGCCGTTCGCGCGGTCCTCCGCGTCGAGCACGTGCTGGAAGGAGAGGCCGATCTTGTACGCGATCTCCTCGTTGAGCTGCGTGGGGACGATCCCCCGGATGTCGTACGCCTTGAAGATTCCCGCCATGATGATCTCCCCTCTCCGTTTCTTTTCAGGCCCGAAGGGCCGCGGGCATAAAGCCTAGGGTTTCAACCCCAGGCAATGCGTTTTCCGTCCTCGAACCTGGGGTTGAAACCCCAGGCTTTACGCCTATGCCCCTTCGGGGCTGACCTTCTCGATCTGAAGCGCCGTCTCGCCGGCCTCGCCATCGCCAACGACCTCGACCGCCAGGGTCTCACCCTTGATCCATTCCCGGTGCGCCGCCACCGCCGCCGTCATCTCGGGATCGGCCTTGAAGGCGACGCGGATGCGGTCCGCGTAGTCGAGGTCCAATTTCTTCCGCTCCTGCTGCACGAGGTGCACGAACTCGCGCGCCAGCCCCTCGGCCTCCAGCTCCGGCGACACCTCGGTCGCCAGCGCCACCAGCAGCTCGCGGTCCCCCTGCGTCGCCGTGCCCTCGCGCTCGATCAGCCGCACCTCGACCTCCTCGGCCGAAAGATCCTCGGGACCGGCGGCGAGCTGAATCGTGATCTTCCCCGCCTTTTCCAGCTCGGCGGCCAGCGCGTCGCCGTCCGCGGCGTCGAGCGCTTTCTTGACCTCGGGCATCCGCTTGCCGAAGCGCGGACCGGTCTTCGGAAAAATCGGCTTGACCTCGTGGTGCACGTACACCGAACGGTCGGCGGCCCAGCGGACCTCCTTGACGTTCAGCTCGTCGCGGAGGATGTCGAGGTACGCCTCGACCACTCCCCGCATCGACTCGTCCGCCGTCACCAGCGTCACCGCCGCGAGCGGCTGCCGCGTCTTCAGGCCATGCAGATTGCGCGCCGCGTGGCCGAGCCCGACGATCCGCTGCACGGCCGCCATCCCCTTCTCCAGCGGCTCGTCGCGACGATCGGACGGCGGCTCCGGCCACGTCTCCAGGTGGACGCTCTCCGCCGCGTCGTCCCGCTGGCTGCCGACCAGCTGGCCGTGGAGCACCTCGGCGACGAACGGCGTGAACGGCGCGATCAGCTTCGCCAGCGTGGTGAGCACCTCGTAGAGCGCCTCGTAGGCGCTCGCCTTGGCCGCGCCGCCTTCTCCTTCGTTGGAGGCCCCGCTCGAGGCCCCGCTTGAGGCCCAGAACCGCGAGCGGCTGCGGCGGATGTACCAGTTCGTCAGATCGTCGAGGAACTCCTCGATCGCCCGCGCCGCCGGCGTCAGGTCGTAGCCGTCGAGGCGCGTTGAGATCTCCGCGGTCAGCCGGTCGAGACGCAGCAGGATCCAGCGGTCGAGCGCCGGCCGTTCCGCGAAGGCTGGTATCGAAGAGCCGGCCGAGACAGCGCCCGGCCGCCAGCCATCGAGATTGGCGTAGATGGTGAAGAACGACAGCGCGTTCCACAGGGGAAGCAGGAACTTCTGCGCCGCCTCGCGCACCAGCCGCGCCGAAAAGCGCGAAGGCACCTCGGGGTTGTTGACGCAGAAGTACCAGCGCAGCGCGTCCGCGCCCGTCTCGGCGATCACCGCCATCGGCTCGACCACGTTGCCGAGCCGCTTCGACATCTTCCGTCCCTGATCGTCGTTGACGTGGCCGAGCACGATGCAGTTCTCGTAGGCCACCGAATCGAACAGCAGCACCGCCAGAGCGTGCAGCGTGTAGAACCAGCCGCGCGTCTGGTCCACCGCTTCAGAAATGAAATCGGCCGGGAACTGCTTGCGATCGTCGCCCCCTTCGATCACTTCGCGGTTCTCGAACGGATAGTGATGTTGGGCGAACGGCATGGCGCCGGAATCGAACCAGGCGTCGATCACCTCTTCCACCCGCCGCATCGTGCCCTTTCCGCACTCGCCGCAGGTCCACGAGACCTCGTCGATGAAAGGCCGGTGCGGATTGAACTGCGCGGAATCATAAAGATCCGCCGGCTTCTCCCGGCCGGAGACTTTGAACAGCTCCTCGTACGAACCGATCACCTTCAGGTGGAGGCAGTCTTCGCAGTCGCAACGCCAGATCGGCAGCGGCGTGCCCCAGTAGCGGCGGCGCGACAGCGCCCAATCCACCACGTTTTCCAGCCAGTTGCCGAACCGCCCCTCGCCGATGTGCTCGGGGTGCCAGTGGATCGTGCGGTTCTTCGCCACCAGCGCGTCCTTCACCTGCGTGGTGCGGATGAACCAGCTGGTGGTGGCGTAGTAGAGCAGCGGCCGGTCGCAGCGCCAGCAGAAGGGATAGCTGTGGTGATAGCGGTCGTTGTGGAGCATCAGGCCGCGGCTCTTCAGCTCCTGGATGATCTTGGGATCGGCGTCCTTGAACCAGAGCCCCTCGAACGGACCGGTGCCCGGGATCATCTTTCCTTCGCCGTCCACCGAGCGGATCATCGGCAGGCCGTAGCGGACGCCGGTCTGATAGTCGTCCTCGCCGAACGGCGGCGCGGTGTGGACGAGGCCGGTGCCGTCGGTCGACGTCACGTAGTCGCCGAGCACCACCCGGCCGGCGACGTCGGGCTCGAAGAAGGTGTAGAGGCGGTCGTAGAGCACGCCCTCCAGATCGCGGCCGCGGAAGCGCGCGAGCGCCGGCGCCTCGCGCAGATCGACCTGCTTCCGCTTCCCCTCTTCCTCGATCACCACCGGCACGGCCGTGCCGAGGTCGTCGCCCAGCAGGATCAGCTCTCCCGGTTTGCCCGGATGCTCGACCAGCTTGTAGATCAGCTCGGGGTGCACGGCGAGGCCGACGTTGGCGATCGTCGTCCAGGGCGTGGTGGTCCAGGCGACGAAGTAGACGTTATCCGCCGTGTCCCAGCTCTCGCCCTCGGTCGTGGTCGGGATCGACTGCCCGGGTCGCGCGTGGAAGAGGGTCCAGATCGACGGATCGTCGGCGTCCTTGTAGTTCTGCGCCACTTCGTGGCTCGACAGCGTGGTGCCGCAGCGCGCGCAGTAGGGCTGGATCTTGTACCCCTCGTTGAGCAGGCCGCGCGCGGCGAGCTCCGAGAGGGCCCACCAGACCGACTCGATGTAGGTGTTCGAGTAGGTCAGATAGGGATGATCGAGGTCGAGCCAGTAGCCGATCCGCTCGGTCATCGCGCGCCACTGCCGCTCGTAGGTGTGGACGCTGTCGAGGCACGCCTGGTTGAAGGCGGCGATGCCGTAGGCCTCGATCTGCTGCTTGCCGGAGAACCCGAGACGCTTCTCGACCTCGATCTCGACGGCCAGGCCGTGCGTGTCCCACCCCGCCTTGCGCGCCACGTGATAGCCGCGCATGGTGCGGTAGCGCGGAAAGAGGTCCTTCACCACGCGCGTGACGACGTGCCCCACGTGCGGCACGTTGTTGGC
>DATBAW010000224.1:0-2223 GCA_036271335.1 Thermoanaerobaculia bacterium | reverse complement strand
GGCCCGCGCCGTGCTGACGCAGGGCATGATGCTGACCAAGACCGTCCGCAAGACCGAGCGGGTGACCACCGGGACACGCGAGGAGTTCTTCCACCTCTATGCCGCCGGACGCCCGCCGCTGGTGTTCCGGTCGGGCGCGCTTGACTACCGGTCGTTCGGAGGCGCCCTCCAGCCGTCGGTGCAGGCCAACTTCCTTCAGCTGATCGAGCGGATGCGCCAGGCCTTTCCCGACGCGCCCTACAGCGAGCGGCTGGCGAGCACCCAGTCCCGCTCGCGCATCCTCGGGCCCGGGCTGACCGACAATCACCTCGACATCGCCGTCACCCTGCTCGCCCGCCAGCTGCTCAGCGGAAACCCGTTGCTCACTGGAAAGTAAACGCGAGAGCCACTCCCGGCTGATCTTTCGGTCCGCGCAGGGGAACGACGGAAAGGTGGGAGCGCGCCGCGGCGGTACGGTGGGCGACCGACCGTCCCACCGCGCTGCCGATCAGCGCCCCGGCGGTGACGTCGGAGAGGAAGTGGGCCTGATGGTGGACGCGCGCGAATCCCACCAGAGCCGCGGTGCCGTAGGAGATCCCCTTGATCCACTTCGAGTCGTATTCGGCCGCGACCACCGAGGCGACGGCGAAGGCCTCGGTGGTGTGCCCCGAGGGGAAGGAGGAGGCGCCGCTGAACGGCTTGAAGTCGAAGGTCTGGCCGGCCTCGCGCGGGCGGAGGCGACCGGTGGCGAATTTGACCGCTGGAGTGATGATGCCGCCGGCGATCAGGCTGGCGATCAGACCGTCCTCCCCCACCGTCCGCGCCCGCTCGTCGTCGCCGAGGAGACCGCAGAGATAGAAGGCGCTAAGGACGCCGAAGGCGGCGGCGTTGCCCAGCGGCTCGAAATCCTTGGCGACCTGATCCGCCAGGCGGCTGTGATCGCGCCGCTCGGCGTCCCGCACCGTGGCGTCGAGGAGCGCCGCGGCGCCCACCGCCGCGACGCCGAGCGAGAAGCGCTCCCACTGCGGCGCCTTCCAGGAGAGCGGCGCCGTCAGCACATCCCGGACGTCGATCAGCACCAGCCGCGGGAAGCCGGGGACGGACGGATCGACGACCGGAGCCGGCGCCGGTTCCTCCTGGGCACGGCCACCGAACGGAATCCAGAAGCCGAGGACCAGCGCGAGAGGGGCGGCGCGGGACAGGACGGCAGACCGGGCGGTTCTTTTCATGGCGACCCCAGTCTGCGGCGGCCTTGATGACGGGACGATGATGAAGAAGACCGGCGAAAGCGGAGCCTTTCATCGATCCCTCATCCGGATCGCTCTACGATCCGGCATCTGTGGCATCGTTCTTCGTGCCGATGAAGATCCCTGGATATCTCGCCGTCCTCGCCCTGTTCGCCGCCGGTCCCGTCGCCGGCCAGACGCCGCTCACCCTCGACGAGGCGATGGCGACCGCTCTGGCGGCGAACCCGTCGCTCACGGCGGCGCGGCTGGGCCGGGAGGAGGCGGTGGCTCGGGGAGAGGTGGCGCGGCAGCGGCCCAATCCGGAATTGCTGCTGGAAGAGGCTCGGGACTATCCGCGCGACGCGGCGACCGTCTCGGTGCCGCTCGAGCGCGGCGCCAAGCGGCGGGCGCGGATCGGCCTCGCGGACGCGCAGGGACGGAGTGGCGAGGCAGAGGTCGCGCGGCTGCTCGCCGCCACCCGCAACCAAGTGCGCCGCGCCTATTTCGCCCTCGCGGCGGCGCAGCGGCGAACGGCGGAGACGGCGGAGCTCCAGCGCCTCGCCGAGCGCGCCCGCGATACCGCCCGCGCTCGTTTCGAGGCCGGCGACGTGCCCCGTCTCGACGCGCTCCAGGCCGAGCTGGCGGCGGCCCAGGCGGCGGCCGAGGCGGACAAGGCCGCGGGCCTTCTGGCGGGAGCCCGCGCCGACCTCGACGCGCTGCTTGGACGTCCGCTCGACAGCCCGGTCGCGGCGAGCGCGGGTCTGGACAGCGGCCAGGTACCGCCGCCGGACCTGGCGGTGAATCTCGCCCAGAGCGCCAGCACCGAGCTGGCGGCGCTCGACGCCGGCATCGCCCAGCAGAAGGCGCAGGTCGAGCTGGCCCGCGCCGAGATCGCGCACGACGTCACCGCCGGCGCCGGGGTGACCCATTATTCGCCGCCCGACTTCGACTGGGGCTGGCGCGCCTCGCTCACCCTGACGCTGCCGCTGTTCAACAACGGCCGGGCGCAGGTCCACCT
>DATBAW010000223.1:0-5846 GCA_036271335.1 Thermoanaerobaculia bacterium | reverse complement strand
CGCCGCCGCGGCGCAGGCGCTGGCGACGGTCGAGCCGGGCGCCGAGGTGACGGTCTATCTCGGCAGCTGGTGCGGCGACAGCCGGCGCGAGGTGCCGCGCTTCTGGAAGGCGGTCGACGCCGCCGGCGGCAGCGTTCCCTTCGCCGTCCACTACGTCGCCGTCGACCACGCCAAGAAAGAGCCCGCCGACCTGATCCGGCAGGACGGCGTCCGCTACCTGCCGACGATCATCGTGCGCCGCGGCGGCCAGGAGGTGGGGCGGATCGTCGAGAGCTCGCCGCACGGCGTCGAGCAGGACCTCCTGGCGCTGCTCACCGGCAAGGCCACGGGCGTCCTCAGCACGCGCCAGGATCTGGCGCCGGCCGCCCAACATCCGCAGGGATGACCCGCGTTTCCCTCCGCCGTGCCTCAGAGCCGTTCCAGAGCCGCTGAAACCTTGGCCGCCACCTTGCGTATCCACTCATGACGCGGGGAGCGGAGCAGCCGACGCAAGCGACCGACGAAGAGCTGGTGGCGGCGGTCCTCAGGGGAGATCGGGAACGTTTCGGCGACCTGATCGAACGCTACCAGGGCCGTCTCGTCAACTACCTCTTCCGTCTGCTGCGCAACGCGGACGACGCCCACGACCTCGCGCAGGAAGTGCTCGTCAAGGTGTATCAGGTCCTGGATCGGTACGACCCGCAGTACAAGTTCTCCACCTGGCTGTTCCGGGTGGCGCAGAACGCGGCGATCGACCAGATCCGGCGCCGGCGTCTCAAGCTGGTCTCGCTCCGTCAGGAGGACGACGAAGGAGAGAACCGGGACTGGGACCTGCCGTCGCCCGAGCGGGGACCCTACGGCGAGCTGCGCAACCAGGAGCGGGGAGTGGCGATTCAGGACGCGATCGATGCCCTCCCCTGGGAGTACCGGGAGCTGATCCTGCTGCGCCACTTCGGCGAGCTTCCTTACGAGGAGATCGCCAGGCTAAAGCAGATGCCCCTGGGCACGGTGAAGAACAAGCTTTTCCGCGGGCGGCAGATGCTCAAGGAAAAGCTCCAGGAGTTTCTGAGCGATTGATCCTGAGCGATTGGACGGGAGACAGTCATGAGCAGGCCCGATCACAGCACCTACCGCGAATGGTTGAATCTGGACGCCGACGACAGCCTCGGCGCCAGTGAGCGGGCCCTCCTCGACGAGCATCTGGCCGCCTGTGCCGACTGCCGGCGCGAGCGGCAGGAGATCGGATCGCTCGACGGCCTGCTGCGCAGCGCCGCGCTGCCGGTGCGCTCCGACTTCCAGGCGACCGTGATGTCCGCCCTCCCGACCGCCGGCTGGGAGGCGCGCTCTCCCCGCGCCTGGCGTTTCACGGCGCTGGTGATCCTGATGCTGGGCGGGTTCGCGGCGGCGCTGCTGATCGCCGGCTCCGCTCCCGCCACCTCCGGGTTCGGCGCCCTGGCCGCCGTGGCCGGCATGCTCCAGGCCTCCGCCGTGGCCGGCGCCGGCCTGCTCGGTGCCTCCTGGATGGGAATCGGCCTGGTCCTCGACAAGATGCTGGCCTCCCCCCTCAGCCTGGGAGCGTTCGGCTTCCTGGTGCTCTGCCTCAACCTGTTCCTGGTGTCACTGATCCGCCGCCGCCGGCCGGCCGGGGCGCTGGCGCGCTCGCGGAACGACCGGTAGGCCGCCGCGCCGAGCCCCTACGATTCGATCGAATCCGCTAAGATCCCCTGCGTGAAAGCTCTGTTGCCGCTCCTGCTGCTCGCCCTGGCGATTCCTGCGCAGGCGGCGCCGCGCGTTCCGGCCCGGACCGAGCCTGCCCTGCGCCTGGAGGCGGGGAGCACCACCGGGCAGCAGCTGGTGGCGATCGACCGCGACGTCAGCGTGGAGGGGGAAGCCCTGGCCGACGTCGCCGCCCTCGACGGCTCGGTCGACGTCTCCGGCAAGGTGGACGGCAACATCATCGTGCTGCGCGGCGACGCCAGGCTCGCGCCCACGGCGCGGGTGGCCGGCGACGTCTTCGTGATCGGCGGCACCATCCGCGCCGCGCACGGCGCGCAGACCGGCGGCCGGATGGTCTCCTATCCCAACGCTCCCAACGCCTGGCTGACCCTGCTCGAAGGGCCCTCGATCGGCCTCGGCTTCGCCTCCCGCCTGGTGCTGGGGGCGAAGCTCGCCCTGGTCGCCTCCTGGGCCGCGCTGCTGCTCCTCTTCTTCGCCGCCAGCGGCCGGCAGCTGATCGAGACCGCCGAGGGGGTGCGCCGCGAGCCCTTCCGCAGCTTCTTCGTCGGCCTGACCGGCGTCATCTGCCTGGTGCTGACCGCCCTCTTCTTCACCGCCTTCGCCCGCGGCCTGCTCGGCGCTCCGTTCGTGGTGCTGGTCGTGCTGCTCGGCCTGGTGCTCAAGCTCTGGGGGACGGTGGCGGTCTTCTACGCGCTCGGCGAATGGCTCTCGCGCCACGTTTTCCGCCGCCGCTTCCAGCCGCTCAACGCCGCCACCATCGGCCTGCTGGTGCTCGGCGCGATCAAGTTCCTCCCCTGGTTCGGCGTCCTTTCCTGGTACGTCGTCTCCTTCATCGGCGTCGGCGCCACGCTGTCGACCAAGTTCGGCCGCCGCGAGCCCTGGTTCGAGCTGGCCTGAAGACGCCTCACAAACTCTGATAATTTACTCCCGGCCTTTTCGCCAGAGGGAGATCCCGGAATGCGTTCCACCATGGGGAGAGTTGCGCTCTTGCTGTTCGGCTCCGGGTTCTGCGCTCTGGTGTATCAGACGGCGTGGCTCCGGATGTTCCGCCTGATCTTCGGCGCCTCGACCGCGGCCTCGGCGGCCGTGCTGGCGATTTTCATGGCGGGCCTCGGCTTCGGCGGCCTGCTGCTGGGCCGGCGGGCCGACCGCCATGCCTCGCCGCTCGGCCTCTACGCCGGGCTGGAGGCGGGGATCGCGGTGACCGCCGGCCTCTCCCCGCTGCTGCTGCTCGCCGTCGAATGGCTCTACGTGGAGATGGGGGGGAGCGCCCGGCTGGGGCTCGCCGGCAGCAGCGTCGTCCGCCTGCTGCTCTCGCTGATCGTCCTCGGGCTCCCCACCTTCCTGATGGGCGGCACGCTGCCGGCCGTCGCCCGCGCCGTCGAGCGGCGCGCCGACTTCGGCCGCCGGACGGTCGGCCTGCTCTACGCCGTCAACACCCTCGGCGCGGTGCTCGGCGCGCTGCTCACCACCTTCTTCGCCCTCGAGACGCTGGGGGTCCGCAAGACGGTCTGGGTCGCCGCGCTGCTCAACCTCCTGGTGGTGCTGGCGGCGCGCAACCTCGCCCGCGAGCTGCCGGCCGAGAGCGCGGACGGCCCGGAAGATCTCGCCGCCGCCCCCCTGCCGGCGACCGCGGTGAGCGACGGGACGGCCGCGGCGGTGCCCGGCTGGCTGGCGCCGGTCGCCGCGGCGCTGGTCGGCTTCGCCTTCCTGCTGATGGAGCTCGTCTGGTACCGCATGCTCGGGCCGCTCCTCGGCGGCTCCTCCTACACCTTCGGCCTGATCCTCGCCGTGGCCCTGCTGGGGATCGGTCTCGGCGGTCTGCTCTACGGGGCCGGAGCCAGTGGCCGGCGACCGACGATGCTCTCCTTCGCCGGCACCTGCGCCCTGGAGGCGCTGCTGATCGCGCTGCCGTTCGCCTGCGGCGACGGCGTGGCGGTGCTCGCCGCGCTGCTGCGCCCGCTGGCCGGCGCCGGCTTCCTCAGCCTGGTCGGCGCCTGGACGGTGGTGACGGCGCTCGTCGTGCTGCCGCCGGCGATCGTCGCCGGCTACCAGTTTCCGGTGCTGATCGCCCTGCTGGGCTCCGGCCGGCGGCGGGTCGGACGCGAGGTTGGCGTGACTTACGCCGCCAACACCCTGGGAGCGATCGTCGGCTCGATCGCGGGCGGCTTCGGCCTCATCCCCCTGCTGACCGCGCCGGGCGTCTGGCGTCTGGTGGCGCTCCTCCTGCTCGCCCTCGCCGCGGTGGCGATCGTCGCCGGCCTGCGCGCCGGCTCGCCGCGCCGGTCGGCGGCGCTGCCGGTCGCGGCGGGCCTCCTGGGGCTCCTCTTCTGCGCCGCCACCGGTCCCACCGCCTTCTGGCGCCATTCGCCGATCGGCGCCGGCCGCGTGCAGATCACCGACTGGAAGGGGCCGAACGACGTCCGCCGCCAGGAAGAGAGCATGCGCCAGAGCATCGTCTGGCAGGCGGATGGCGTCGAGAGCACCGTCGCGCTCCATCTCTCCGAGGAGTACGCCTTCATCGTCAACGGCAAGTCGGACGGCAGCGCCCTCGCCGACGCGCCGACGCAGGTGATGAGCGGCCTGCTCGGCGCCCTCGTCCATCCCAACCCGCGGCGGGCGCTGGTGATCGGCCTCGGCACCGGCAGCACGGCCGGCTGGCTCGCCAAAGTGCCGACGATGGAGCGGGTGGACGTCGTCGAGCTCGAGCCCGCCATCCTGCACGTCGCCGCCGCCTGCTCCCGGATCAACCTCGACGTGCTCAGGAATCCCAAGGTCCATCTGGTGATCGGCGACGGCCGCGAGTTCCTGCTCACCTCCGCCGACGGCTACGACCTCATCTTCTCCGAGCCCTCGAACCCCTACCGCGCCGGCGTCGCCAGCCTGTTCAGCCAGGACTTCTACAAGGCCGTGGTGCGTCGCCTGCGCCCCGGCGGTCTCTTCCTGCAGTGGCTCCAGGGGTACGAGATCGACTCCCAGGTGGTGCGCACCGCCTACGCGACGCTCGGCTCGGTCTTCCCGGCCGTCGAGAGCTGGCAGGTGCACCGCTCGGACCTGCTGTTGATGGCGAGCGCCCAGCCCCTGGTGCACGACCTCGACCTCATCCGCTCGCGGGTGGGCGTGGAGCCCTATCGCACTGCCATGGCGCGCATCTGGGGAGTCGGCGGGCTCGAGGGCTTTTACACCTCCTACCTGGCGACCCCGGCCTTCGCCCAGGCGGTGAAGAAGGCCGAGGGAAACGCCGTCAATACCGACGATCACCCGATCCTCGAATTCGGCTTCGCCAAGAACCTCGGGCGCTTCGGGCTGTTCCAGCTCAGCGATCTCGACGCCCTGGTAAAGGCGCGGGGTGAGGCGCGTCCGGTGGCCACGCGCGGCGCGCCGCTCGATTGGGCGCGGGTCGAGGAGCTGCGAGTGGCGCGCGCCGCCTACTGGACGCAAGTCCTGCCGGATCCCGATCCGCGGGGAGATCCCGCGGCGCGGCTTCGCGTCGCCGCCCGCAACGCCTGGGCTCAGCAGAGCTTCCCGCTCGCCTGCGCGAGCTGGTTCCGGCAGCCGGAGCCGCCGCGGAATCACGCCGACCAGCTGCTGGTCGGCGAGTGCCTGGCTGCGCAGGGCGATCCGCGGACGCCGCAATATGCCGCCCTGCTCAACTCCGTGCAGCCGATCGAGACCGACCTCGTGCTGGCCACCTGGCTCGCCAGCTCGGGCCGTCCTGCCGAAGCGGGAGAACGCCTGCTGGCCGCTCTCGACGCCTATCGCCGCGACCCCTGGGTGTTCCGGCCGCTGGTTCGCCAGACCTTGCCGCTGGGAGAGCGCCTGGCGCGCCAGGTCCCCGCGCTGGCGCCTCGGCTCTACGCGGCCTACAGCCATCCTTTCGCCACGCACATGTTCGAGCAGCAGCGGCTGCTGTCGCGCCTCTGGATCAGCCGCTCGCTCGATCCGGAGAAGCTCTGCGTGGACGCGCTCGCGCCGCTGGAGCCCCACGTCCCCTGGGACGAGCCGTTCCTCACCTACCGCTATGAGTGCTACCACGCCCATCACCACCCGCTCGAATTCAGTGCTGGGCGGGATCTCAACCGTTTCCGCTCGGATGCCCCGCCGCGGCTGGCGGAGGGGCTGGGGCCGTA
>DATBAW010000222.1:0-19001 GCA_036271335.1 Thermoanaerobaculia bacterium | reverse complement strand
AAGTTGGCCCGGAACTGCACCGTGCCGTCCGGCTGGATCGACGACGAGGTCAGGAGGCCGGGAGCGGTTCCGACCCGCTCCCCCGTCTCGTTGAAGATCTGGACGTCGACGGATGCGTTGACCATCATGTCGCCGGTCGTGTTGTGCACCGATCCCTCGACGGCGATGCCGTCCCCGGTGGGGCGGTCGAGCTTTTTCCAGTCGCTGACGACCAGGGGGCCGGTCTTGGCCGGCGCGTTCTCCACCGGCTTGCCGGAGGCATCGACCGGCGTGGGCTTGTGGAAGTCCTTGTCGGTCAGCACCGCGATCTTCTTCTGCGGCGCCTCGGTGGGGGGGGGCGCCGCCGCCTGGACCTTGGCGTCGGCGGTCGCCTTGGCGCTCGCGTCGAGATCCACCTCCGAGGCGCGCAGGGAGGCGAGAGCGCCGTCGTCGGCGCGGGTGAAGACCAGCAGCTTCCCCTTCAGCTGCCAGGGACCTTTCGTCTCCACCCTCCCGCCCTCCCGCGTCACCAGCCAGTCGGCGTGCGCCGGGAGCGACGCGACGCCCACGACCAGCAGGCCGAGGGCGATTCCATGGATGATTCCCAGCCGGTTGCTCATCGGTTAAAACTCCTTCCAGTTCCTCTCGATGATACCAACAGGAATGGTCGCATAGCGCTCGTAGCCGGTATCGGAGCGGATTCCGCTCACGCTGATCCAGTAGTTCGCGAACTTCGTCCCCTTGGGGAAGAACTTTTTGAGCTGCTGCAGGATCTGCTGCTGCGTGGCGTCGAGCTGCTCCGAGTTGGACGTGGTGCTGCCGGAGCCGCTACCGCTGCCGGAACCGCTCCCCGAGGCCGGCGGCGAGTTCTTGGTCGCGCCCTGCTCGACATAGGGGTTGGTGACGAATTCCGGGACCACCCGGAACCGGGTGGAGGTGCCGCCGATCTGCATCACCGAGTTGGCGTTGTTCGAGTAGACGACGTAGATGTGGCTGCTGCCGCCGCGGGCACAGGTGGCCGACGGGTCGGTGCCGATGTCCTGCGGCTGGAAGCTGGAGAAGATGAGGACCCCGGAGAGGCCGAAGGTCTGCGTGATCACCCGCTCGTTGGCCGGCAGTTGCAGCACCCAGCCCCGGCTCTTTCCGGGGTTGGGGTTGAGCACGAAGTCGGAGGCGGGGTCGACATCGAGCGAGGCGCTGTCGATCGCCTCGAGGTCCGTCTCCGACTTCGGCGTCATGCCGCTCGTGAAGCCGTCGTCGATGAACAGATAGAAGCGGCCGGTCTGACCGTCGAGGTTCCAGAGGTTCTCGCGGTCGCCGGTGCCGAAGGCGATGGCGAAGCGGCTCAGCCGGGAGACGTAGAAGAGGGTGGGCGCGAAGTAGATCGGCCGGGTCCCGGTATCGAAGATCACGAACGGATCCCACGACGTATCCGTCACCCGCTTCACCGTGACGGCGGCGGCCAGCGCCGGCACGGCCTGGGTGGTGGACAGGGTAACGTCCTGGAGCGTTCCCGGCGAGCTGATGTCCACCTTGTAGAGGAACCCGGAGGTGGTGCCGATGTAGATCGTATCCAGATAGCCGTCCAGGTTGACGTCGAGCGCGGCGACGTCCGAAGGCGCGGCGCCGACCAGCTTGCGCTTGTAGATCGCCTGCCCGGTCTCGATGTCGACCATGTAGAGCCAGTTGCCACGCTTGGGGCTGGTCTTGTTGTCGGCATCCATGCCGCCGCCGAAGATGGCGACGAACTTGTCCACCACCTTGCCGCTCTCGATCACCTTGATGCGGCCGACCGTCGGCACCGACCAGGTCTGCCCGAGGTCCGGATAGCCGTTGCTGTCCTCGTCCAGCTGGGAGGTGCCGGATGAATCGGTGAACTCCCAGAGGACGGCCGGGAACGGCAGCGTGCCGCAGCCGGAGACGACGCTGTTGTCGGTCGCGATACAGCTCGGGACGGTCTGCTGGGTCGGATTGTTGCTGGCGTCGAGCTTGTCGGGATGGGTCAGATCCAGGGCGTAGTAGCCGCTGACGAAATCGGACATCCGGCCGCCGCCGTCGATGCCGCCGCCCTCCCGGAAGCCGCCGACGGCGACGGTCCGCCACTCCCGCTTGGTCGCGTCGGGAGTGCTGACGTGGCTGGGATCGAGGAAGACATCCTCCACCCGGGGCGTGCCGTCGACGCCGAAGATCTGGTGCCCCTTCTCCGCCTGATCGCGGACGATCGGCAGGGTGAGCCGCGGCATATAGGAGAAGAGCTCTTTGCCGGTGCCGTCGGTGAACGTCTGCGTCGTCGGGTTCCAGTAGCCGCCGTCGATGGCGTGAAGCTGGCCGTCGTTGGCCCCCACCAGCAGCATCTTGCGGCGCCGCTGCTGCTGCTGCGCGAAGCACTGGTAGCCGGGGTTGCTGGTGCAATCGGTGGCCCCGGCCTTGGCGTAGAGGTTCGCGGCGTAGGAGGTGAAGTCGTTGGGCCGGTCGACGAGCACCGGATCGGCGTGGAAGACGTCGCCGAGCACGTACTCGACGTCCTGATCCGGCTCGCCCGGGGTCACGATCGTCGCGGTCTTGATCTCCAGCGTCTTGGCGATGATGTTGGTGACCCGGGTCTTGGCCGCGGTGGAATCCGAAGCTGTCGCCGGCAGCGCGATATCCAGGCCGGTGAGGAGGTCGCTCCAGTCGGGGGTGGGATTGGTCTTCGGATCGCCGGCCGGCGGCGAGAACAGCCGCAGCGTCGACGGCAGGGTGCCGATCGTGCCGGCCTTGGTGTAGAAGACCCGGCGCTGCGAGTCGGCGAGGCCGAGGCGGAGCGTCGTCGTGTCGACCGAGCCGGTGAGGTCGGTCGCCTGCGGAGCCTGATCGTGAATGGAGGCGCCGGCATCCCAGAGCCAGCAGCTCGACCGGACCGTGCCGCCGGGGGCGTCGCAATGCGGGACCTTGTCGCGGTCCGGCTTGCCGTCCGAGTCCAGCGGCAGCGGCTTCAGGAAGCCGTCGAGATGGCCGTCCCAGACGGAGGCGTTGTTGAGCGGCGTGAAGCTCGACAGATAGATGCGGTCCGCGACCTCGGCCTGCACCGAGGGCACGGCGGCGGAGGCGAAGGTGCTCGCCTGTTCCTTGATCGCGCCGAGGACGGACTGCAGGGCCTGGACCAGGTCGCTCTGGGTCTGCGGATAGAACGTGTGGTCGGCGTCCGCCATGCAGCTCAGCGTATTGCCCGCCGTGGCGGTGACGCCGAAGGCCACGACGAAGGTGGTCACGCCGTATTGGTCGTGGAGCAGCTTGGTGTATTTGCACGGATCGCCGCCGCACGTCTCGTCGCCGTCCGTGAGGATGAGCAGATATTTCTGCCGGCACTGGAAGGCGCTGTCCTGGGCGCCGGCGACGGCGGCCCAGCCGGCGACCGAGCTGCAGGTATCCTTCGAGCAGCCGCTGTACCAGGTGCGGAACTGCTGGACGGAGAAGCCGAGAGGCGTCGAGCCGGTGGCGATGAGGGGACGTTTGCTCTCGTCCTTGAGCCGCAGGAAGGTGTCCGTTCCCGAACGGGTGTCCTTCAGGTAGGTCGCGATGCGGAAGTCCGGGACCGTGGTGCTGTCGACGTAGTTCGGTGCCAAACGCTTCAGGATGTCGGTCTTGTGGTCCGTCGTCCAGTCGAGAGGGATGACGTCGCCGACGCTGAACGGGCCCGATACCCCTCCCCCGCCGCGGGTGTCCGAGCTGTTGGTCGGCCAGCGAAGATCGTAGCCGGTGGCCGTGGGGTAGTTGTCGGAGGTGGTGTCGGTGTTCGGATCCCAGCCGTTGCAGGTGCCGCCCGCATTGGTGTCGACGGCGACGCTGGTGAAGTAGGCGGGCTCGGGGGGAGTCGTGTTCAAGGTGCCGGAATCGCCGTTGTCCCACGAGATGAAGTCGCTGACCGGCGTGTAGGTCACGGTGGCCGGCGAACCGGTGACCGCCGTGGTGTTCGTGCAGGGGACGTTATTGCACTTGAGCACCGTGGCCTTGATCGCGATCGTGCCGCCGTAGGAGCCGCTGCTGGGCGCGTAGGTCACCTTGTAGGTGACGCTGTTGCTGCTGATATAGAAGGTCTGGGACGAGGCGAAGCTCACCCCACCCTTGGGCAGGCGCTGCACGCGGGTGAGCTCCCAGGGAGTGGTGAGGTGGGCCGGCGAGGCGACGTAGCAGCCGATCTCGTTGTTGTTGTTGCCGGTGTCGCACGCCCAGGTTCCCGCGAGCGTCCCGAAGGTGCCGAAGACCTCCTGCGCGCCAATGGCGGGGAAGAAGACCGAGGGGCTGGTGGAGAGCTGCACGCCGTTCGTCGTCGCCTTGTAGAGCCAGTGTTTCTGGGCGGCGGCGAGCTGGTCCTGGTTGTAGGTCGCGAAGCCCAGGTACACCTTGGGCAGGCTCGGATCGCTCAGCACCTGGAAGAGCGACTGCTTGGCGAGATAGAACTTGGAGGTCGCGTCGTCGGCCTGCAGCGGCGCGAAGCACTCGCCCGTGGGGCAGGCGTCGCTCTTCGGCGTCCAGTTCATCGAGCCGGAGGTGTCGAGCAGGATGAACAGGTACGGGTCGGCGATCGAGCTGCGCAGCAGATCGCGGTCGTCGCAGCGCGCCGCCAAGGGGCTCAGCAGCGCCAGCAGCGCGAGCGTGACGGCGGCGCGAAATGTGAAGACTTTGGACGACATAAGCCTCTCCTCGAAAAGACGGCGATCTAGAACTTGACCTGGGCCAGCGTGGCGGCGTCGGTCGGGATCGACTCGACCGGCGGCGTCGGCCAGGGCTGGAATTCGAACATCGCGCTCAGGGTCTTCTGCCCGAGCAGCGTCGCGTTGGCCGGCGGATCGCCGGCGCCGGACCAGGCGATCCGCTGCGCCGTCGCGGTGACGGCATGGTTGACCTTCCAGAACTTGGGCACGCCGTTGGCGTTGGCCGGACACCAGTCGCATCGCACGGTCTGAATCGGGACGAGCGCCGAGATCGTCACCCGGTCGGCGACGTTGGCGGCCGAGGCGCCCCCCAATCCCACGGAGATCTTGTTGAGGATGACGGTCGTGCTGGTGTAACGGCCGCTGGCCAGGGCCTCGGCCGCCGCGATCCCGAGACCGGAATCGGCGGCGTAGAAGGTCCGGTTGACCGTCCGCTCGTTGGAGCCGATCTGCACCTCGGTCTGAGTGACCAGCGCCAGTGACAGCGCCAGGATCGTGAGCACCACCAGGGCGAGCAGCGTGATGATGTAGGCGCTGCCGGCCTCGGCGGACGTGGGAGAGCGATGGGTGTTCATCCGAGGTTCCTCATGTCGATCACGGTACGCAGGATGCGGCGGCGGAACATCAGGCCGTAGATGCCCTGGCTGGCATCGAGCGTGTTCAGCTTCTTGCCGTCGTCGGTGTCGTAGACGTTGTCCTCCACGCGGACGAGCGGCGGCGCCGTGTAGTTGGGGTCGGGCCGGTCGGTGCGCGCCAGCGTGGAGAAGCGGATGTAATAGAGATCGGAGCTGGCGAACAGCGCCGGATCGGTGACCTTCTCGCCGTTGTACATCCAGTCGTCGTTCTCGCCGTCGGTCGATTCGTAGATGCCGCAGTTGACGTCGTCGGAAGCGATCGTCCCCGCGCCGCAGGCGGCGGCCGCCGGATCTTTCGCCGGAGTGTCGAGGCCGAGCGCCACCTGGAGGTCGAAGACGTTGTCGGCGATGTCCACCTGCCAACTCTGCGTCGGATCATCCATCATCGGATCATGCACCCATGGAGTTTGAGTCCCTGGATACGTGCGCGCCCGCGACAGCTTGGGAGCCATCTCCGACTTGTCGTTGCCGGGGATCTCGAAGGTTCGCCGGACGTAGTACCGGTACTCCTCGAGAATGCCCACGAAGGAGGCGCTGGTGAGTGTGGTGGGGAAGGTCCCAGCGCCGGCGGAGGAGAAATTCAGATAATCGCCGGTGTGCATTCCGGCCATGATCTTGAAGCCGACCTGGATATTGGCCGGATTCGAGTCGTTCGAGTTCGTGGGGTCGAGCTCGACGACGACCCAGGTGTCGGAGCCCTGCGAGCTGACCAGGATCAGAGCCTCCGGCCGCTTCTTGTCGATGGCGTCCTTGATCGCCGACAGGTCCTGCGGAATCCCCGACGGCGTATTGGAGAGGATGTTCAGGGTGCCGCTCATCGGCGCAGCGGGAGCGGGCGGATTGAGGGAGAAGGATGCGGCGCCGGCGGCGGCGTCGAGCTGGTAGATCGGCGTCGAGAACACCCCCCGGACGGTCAGCACGTCCGAGCCATGGACGATCTCGGGAGTCCCGGCGTCGCCGATCGTCAGGGTGTCGCCGGCGATCTTGCCGACGTTGTTGCGGACCGCCACCGCGAAGCCGTTGGGGAGATCGCCCACCGGCAGGCCGCCGCGGCCGGCCATGCGGATCAGCCGCACGGCGTCGGTCTGCGCCACCCGCAGCGACTGCTGCATGTCGGTGACGTTGGTCTGCACGCGCGACAGCTTGTTGCTGAAGTCGAACAGCGCCAGCACGCCGAGCAGCACGATGACGGTGACGATCAGCGAGACGGTCACCTCGATTAGGGTGAAACCGCGCTGGCGGGAACCGCGCCGGAGTTGAGCCTGGGTCAGAGTTTCGATCATGGTCCGCTCCACCTCAGAAGGGCCTGACGACCTTCAGGGTGATCCCCTGGCCGTTGCCGAAGAGGTCCTTCTTCGGATTGTCGAGGATCACCGTGAACTCCTTGAGCTGGATGAAGGTGGCTTCAGTCCCGCCGGGCTGGGGGTGATCGAGGGTGCCGTCGTCGAGATCGCTGATGCTGTACTGGCGGACCTCCGTCGTACGGTTCCAGAGGACCGTGCCGTGACTGGTGGCGTCGGCCCACCACCCCTCGTCCGCGTCGCCGATCTTGGTGGGATCGCCGTTCGTCCAGTAATCCTTGGTTTGCTCCACCGCGGCGCCGTTCGGCAGCACGATCCGGGTGTTGTTGAACGGCACGTTCAGCAGCTCCTCGACCTCCGTCCGGCTGCCGTTCGTCGCCTGGGTGGCGTCGTTGCCGCTGACGTTGTCGCTGATCGAGCGGGAGAACAGCGGCAGCAGGCCGAGCGCGATGATCAGCAGGATGGCGGCGGCGATCAGCGCTTCGATGATCGAGAAGCCGGCGTCGCCGCGCCGCTCAGCCGGATGGAGCTCCGGTATTCGCATCGTCAGGGTCCTCATTGCCATGTCCAGGCCTTCGCGTTGTCGTGATTGGTGACGTAGGTGCCCGCCTCGCACTTGAGGACCTCAATCTTCGCCGTGGTGGGGGGATAGACCTGAACCTCCATGGCGTTGCCGTAGGGGTCGCCGAAGCGGAAGGCGCTTTCGGTTACACCATCGTCCACTTTGAGCGAGCCGCTGCCGGTGAAAATCGCCAAGCTCGGTCCACTCGCGGGATCGGTACTGAACCCCTCGACCGAGTCCTTGTTGGTCTTCCCAGTGCAATCCACGAAGCTGATGCCGGTCGGCAGCTGGATGCTTCCCAGCACCGGCTCGCCCGCGCTCAGCACGCCGTCCGAATTGCGGTCGGAGAAAGCCTGAACGTGCCCGGGGTCGCCGGCGCCGGTCGACGGCACGATCTGCACGATCGCCTGGGCCGAGTTCTTGATGGCGTCGATGCGCGCCTGGCGCATCAGCACCGTGACCTCGGTGGCGATCCCCCGGATCTTGGACTCATGCAGCGCGAGCTGGAGCGCCGGGATGCCGAGCCCCACCAGAGCCAGCATGAGAGCCATCACCACGAGGAGCTCGATCAGCGTGAAACCACGGCGGCCGCGGCGCGACACTGGAATTTTCATAGCGGACTCCTGTAAGAGCAAGGCGGGTGCCACGGAGGACGATGGCTGGAGTGGCTCCGTAAACATCTGATGATAAAGGATATTAGGATCGGTCACGGGCTCGGCCCGGAATCGCCGGAGAGAGGCGAATCGTTACGCATCGTAACGATTGTGTCGCGCGGGAAGAAGAGCAGCGCCCGCGTCCCGCCGCCCGGACGGTCCTCGAGACGGATGCGGCCGCCGTGCAGCACGACGATGCGGTGAGCGAGCGCGAGGCCCAGGCCGACGCCGCCGCGGCGGCCGGTGGCGAAGGGGTGGAAGAGACGCGCGCGGATCTCCTCCGGCAGCCCGGGGCCACGGTCCTCGATGGCGATCTCGGCGCCCTCCGGATCGGAGGTGACCGCGACCTCGATGGGACCCTGCCGTCCCGCCTCGCGCTCGGCCTGCGCGGCGTTGTGCAGCAGGTTGCGCACCGCGCGCTCGAGGAGCTGGGGATCGCCGCGCAGGACGACGTCCTCGCCCCGCACGCTCACCCCGAGGCCGCCGAGCGCCGGGTCGGCGGCGGCGCGCTGGAGGAGGCGGAGCAGCGAGAGCTCGCGCACCCGGGCGGTGCCCGGCCGGGCGAACGAGAGGAAGTCCTGCAGCACCCGCTCGAGGTGATCGGCCTCGCCGCGGATCTCGGAGAGGAAGTCGGCGATCGAGTCCTCGTCCGGCCGCCGCTCGATCAGCGTCAGGTAGCCGCGCAGGGTGGCAAGGCCGTTGCGCAGCTCATGAGCGACGCCACCCGCCATCTCGCCGAGCTGCGCCAGGCTCTCGGCGAGGCGCCCTTCCTCCGCTCGCCGCCGGGTGGCGGTGAGATCGGCGAAGAGGACGAGAATACCGCGCAGCTCGCCGTCGTCGCGGCGCAACGGATGGACCGTGAGCCCCACCGTCAGCGTCTCGGTGCCCTCGGGACCGGGGCGCACGGCGCACTCCTGGCGCTGCGGCGCGGTGCCCTCGGCCACCGCCGCCGCCAGGATCTCGAGCAGCTCCGGCTGCCCCGCCAGCACGCCCTCGAGCGGCTCTCCCGGCTCCGCGAGATCGGCCCCGAGGAGGGCCGCGCCCACGGCGTTGAGCGCCAGCACCCGCCCCTCGCGGTCGATCAGCAGCAGGCCGCTGCGCAGGCTCGCCGAGAGGGTCCGCTCGAGGGCCGCGATGTCGTCCTCCGCCGAGCCTTCCTGGCGGCTGGCCAGGGCCGTCAGGGCGCGATCGAAGGTGCCGAGGAGAAACCCGATCTCGTCCTCGTCCGCCGCGCCGCCGCCGCCCATCTGGCGGGCTCGCGCCAGCAGCGTTTCCCAGGGCGCGAGCAGATGGCGGAGGAAGAAGAGCAGCAGCACCGCGAGACTGGCGTTGATCGACAGCACGGCGACGGTCAGCACGGCGAGGCCCCGGCGCTGCCGCGCCAGCACCCCGGCCGGCAGGTCCACCCGCACGATCCGCCGGCCGCCGGCGACGCTCAAAGGGGCGAAGCCGATCACGGCGTCGGGCGACGCCTCGTCCGGTCCGACGCCGAGCGGCTGCACGATCCGCCGGCGGCCGGCGGGGTCGAGGAGGCCGCCGGCGGGCAGCTCGCCGAGCTCCGCCACGGCCTCGCCGCCGGGATCGATCAAGGCGACGCCGCGCGCCGTCGGGGCCAGCGCGCGCAGAGCGAGGGGGTCCGGCACGGCGGCGCCCGAAGAGGCGGCCAGACGGTCGGCGACCGCCCGCGCCGTGCGCGCCGCCTCCTGCTGGCGCTCGGCGGCGAGGAGCTCGATGGCGTTGCGATAGGAGAGCAGGGTGAAGGTGGAGAGCACCACCAGCAGCAGCAGGGCGACCGGCAGCAGGATCAGCACCTCGCGGCGCAATCCCAGCCGCCGCGACGGCACCCTCACGAGAGCTGCGCGTACGCGGCGTACACCCGCACCAGCGCCTCGCCGGCGAACAGAGCGACCACGCCGCCCAGCGCCAGGAAGACGCCGAACGGCAGCTTGGCCTTGAAGTCGAGCCCGCGGAACGCCATCAGCGTCAGCCCGACCACCGCGCCCGACAGGGCGCCGAGGAAGAGGGCCACCAGCACTCCCTTCCAGCCCAGGAACGCGCCGATGGCGGCGAGCATCTTGACGTCGCCGAGCCCCATCCCCTCCTCGTGGCGCCAGAGGTACCAGGCGATCCAGACCGCGAGCAGGATGCCGGCGCCGAGCGCGGCGCCGAAAGCCGCGCCCGCCACCGCTCCCCAGGGGCCGTCGCCCAGGCGGGCCCAGCCGACCAGGGGCTGGAGGATGATGCCGAGCGCCACTCCGGGCCAGGTGAGGACGTCGGGCAGGATCATGTGGTCGTAGTCGATCATCATCAACGCCAGCATCAGCGCGCAGAACAGGGCGGCCACCGGCGCCTGGGGGGAGATGCCGAAACGCAGGAAGCAGGCGAGGAAGAGCGCTCCGGTGGCGGCTTCGACCGCCGGATAGCGCCAGGAGATCGGCTCGCCGCAATGGCGGCAGCGGCCGCGCAGCAGCAGGTACGAGAGCACCGGCACGTTGTCGAAGGCGCGGATCGCCGTGCCGCAGCGGGGGCAGCGCGAGCGCGGGAAGACGGTGGAGATCCCCAGCGGCAGCCGGTAGATCAGCACGTTGAGGTAGCTGCCGACGATCAGGCCGAGGACCGCGGCATAGACGCCGAGGAGGGTTTGGAGCTGCACGGTTTCCGGATTCTATGCCAGATGGCGGCGGCGGCCGGCGATCGCCAGCAGGACCCCGCCGGCGATCAGGGCGAGCGAGGTGATGAGCGCGCCGACGCCGAGCAGCCGCTCGTGATACCGCAGCTCGAGACGGTGCTCGCCGGGCGGCAGGCGCACGCCGATCTGGCAGGCCGCGGTGGGATAGAGGACGACCGGCGCGCCGTCGAGCGTGGCCTGCCACCCGGCGTCGAAGGTCATGGCGAGCACGAACAGCGCGCCCTCTCCGGCCCGATAGCCGACCGCGATCCGCCTCCCCTCGTCGGCGACGTCCAGCAGTTGCGGCGGGCGGGTGAACGTCACGGTCTCCGGAGGGCTCCCCGGCCGCACCAGCTGCTCGGTGCGGGCCACCCGCCATTCCGAGGCTCTGGCGGCGGCGAGCGCCTCGGCATAGGCGGGGTGAAAGATCGCCTGCGGCACGAAGCGGAAGCGGGAGAGCACGTAGGGATTCCGCGAGCGCCGCAGCCCGGCGGCGAGGGGATCGCTCACCGCCGGCGGATCGTTGGCCTTGCGGGTCAGCAGGAGGTTCCCGACGTTCCAGACCCCCAGGTACCGGTACATCCGCTGCGGCTGCGGCGCCTCGCTCTTCAGGATGTCGTCGGCCTTCCGCCCCCAGCTGGTGAGCATGAGGTCGAAATCGACGTCGAAGGCATAAGGGAGATGCCAGAGCAGGCCCGAGTAGGGCGCCAGCTTCGCCAGGTTGGCGCGGGCGATCAGCGTCTTCGGGTCGCCGCTCAGGGGCACCAGCTCGTCGGTCATCGTGCTCTGACCGAAGACCCGGTCCCGCGGCGGCAGCAGCAGGGCCGCGAGCGGCGGGGGCGTCCGATAATGCTCGGCCGGGAAGGTCACCGGCAGCTCATGGCCGTAATGCCAGAGGTCGCCGGCGAGGAGGAGCACCGCCGCGCCCTCCAGCAGCCGCCGCGACGGGCGGCGCCAGCGGCAGAGGGCGAGCAGGGCGGCGACGGCGGCGGCCGTGGCCACCGCCGCCCACCCTTCGCCGCGCAGGTAGTGGAGAGCCCTGTCGAAGCCGGCGGCCGCGAGGTTGGGCGCGCTGTGGCGCACGATCAGCCAGTACGCCGTCCCGGGTGCAAAGGCGAGGATCAGGGTCATCGTCAGAGCGGTGACCAGCACGACGAGGGCGACCGCGAGCGGGAAATCGGCCGCGGCCGGCGTCCCCGCCTCCCGCTCGTCGAGCAATCGCTGCCAGCCGAGGATCCCGGCGATCGCCAGGGCGAAGACGGCCAGGACGGCGAACTTCTCGGGGAAGCGCAGGATGGAGAAGAGCGGGACGGCCTCCCGCAGCCACTCGTAGAGCGGGTTGTGGCGTCCGAGCGCGAGGAAGACGCCGGCGAACAGGGCGAGAGCCCAGGCGGAGCGCCGCGGGATGCTCCAGCGCAGGAGAGCCGAGGCGCCGAGGATGGCGAGCAGGAGACCGGGATAGAGCGATTCCACGTAGGGGTAGTCGCGGTCCTCCAGACGCCAGGCGAAGTACTTCCCCTCGAGGCTGTGGACGGGATCGCCGAAGAACCGCGGGAGGACGACCTCGATCAGGCGTTGCGGCGGCATCGACCAGAGCGTCGCCTGCGCGGCGTCGAGCCCTTTGCGGGGCGAATCCGCGAGGCGGCCCAGGGTCGGCAGGATCTGGATCGCCGAGAGGCTCACGGCGAAGAGGAAGACCAGCAGCAGGCGTGGCGCCGTGGCGGGACGGCGCACGACGGCCTCCCCCGCCAGGGCGAGCAGCGCCAGCCCGCTCATCACCACGGTCGAAGGCTCGCCGTTGAGGAGCTGGAGGCCCAGGAGCCCGCCGGCGATCAGCGCCGGCCGCCACCAGGGCTCGTCCTGGCGCGGGCGCAGCGTCCGGTCGCCCCAGATCAGCAGCCAGGGGAACCAGGCCAGGCTGCAATAGAGCGTGAAGGAGCTCAGCAGCGAAAGGTACGCCCCGCAGCCAAGAAAGCCCACCCCCGCCAGCGCCGCCACTCCGCGCGACCCGCCGAAGTGGCGCGCCAGCCGCCAGGCGCCCGCGAAGGCGATCGCCCCGTGCAGCAGTACCAGGAGGGTGATGGTGTGGGCCGGCGAAACGGCGAAGATCAGCCAGCTCGGCGGATAGAACGCGGCGTAGCTCGGGTTGGACAGCACGGGCTGGCCACCGTGCAGCCAGGGGTTCCAGAGCGGCAGCCCGAACGCCGCGAGCTCCCGGAACGCGAACCGCAAAGGGAGATGAAAGAGGGCGATGTCACGGTTGGCCAGCGCCTGGCCAGGCGTCAGCAGCGCCGCGAACAGGAGGCTCAGCCAGCCAGCGGCGAGCAGGACCGGCGAAAGGGCGGGAGTCCAACGGCGCATCCGCGAAGGATATCCTCCCGCCCCACCCGCCGCTCTACTTCTGAGGCCAGCGCACGAAGAATCCGTCCGCCCAGATGATGTCCTGGTCGTAGTCGGTCGGATCGAAGCCGGTGACGGTATAGGAGCCGGCGATCGTGCTCTTGTCCCGGCCGCCGCTGCCGATCAGCATCACCTGCTGGCTGAGCGGGTTGGTCGGATCGAGGAAGTACTGGTACTGAGCCTTCCAGCCGTCGATCGTCGGGATCGCCTCGATGTACTGGGGCGTGAGCAGGTCGCGCAACGCATCCTGGTCGATCGCCTTGTACTGGGAGATGCTGACGCTCGTTACCCCGGCGCCGGCCGCCGCCGCTCCGACCTCGTCCGAGAGCCAGGCGAACATCGCCGTGCCGGTGATCCGCATCTCCGCCACCGTCCGCTTCTGCTTCGCCTTCTCCATGGCGTCCAGCAGGTTGGGAATCAGTATGGCGGCGAGAATGCCGATGATGGCAATCACGATCAGGAGCTCGATCAGAGTGAAGCCCTTCTGTTGCATCCCCGCAAGTCGACGCTTCATCGCATATCCCTCCAAGTGGTCAGGCTGGCAATTTCGCAAGGGACATGCCATCCGACAGGGCCCCGCAAGTCCCCGCGAATCAGCAACTTCCGGATATAGCCAAGCATCTTTGTGGCAAAATTCGTCAGCCTCGAACCCACGGGATGTCACCTCGCCGGCGGCCGGGAAGGGGACGCGGCGTAGCTCTCCAGGATCCGCCGCATGCGCTCGACGCCGCGGTCGATCTCGGCGAGCGGGAGCCTCTCGTCGGTGGCGTGGATGCCTTTCGAATCGTCCGCGGAGAGCTCGAACGGCGAGAGGCCATAGGCCGGGATCCCCCGCTCGCGGAAGAAGCGCGAGTCGGTGAAGCCGGCAATGAAGGTGGGGACGACCGGACCGTCCCGGCCGAGGACCCTGGCCATCGCGTCGTAGAGACGTCCGGAGGCCGGCGACGGCGCCGAGGGGGGCGCGGTCACCAGCACCTTCACCGCGAGATCCTTCCCCAATTGCCGCTCGACCTCGGCGAGGAAGGCGGCGGAGTCGGTGTCGGGGAGCAGCCGGATGTCGAGCAGCGCCGTCGAGCGCTCGGGGACGACGTTGATCCGCTCGCCGCCGCGCAGCACGGTCACCTGGATGGTGTCGAGGAAGAGGTTGGCCATCCCCGGCATCAGGAATTCCCGGGGGCCCCCCGCGGTGATCACCCCGTCGATGTTCCCGAAGACGCGGCGCCAGCGGTCGTTCTGCAACGGCGCGATGGCGTGGGAGTACTCGCGCACCGGGGCGGTCACGCGCCAGCGGAAGGGCTCGCCGAGGAGCCGCGCGAGGCCCTGGATGAGCTGGTGGTTGGCGCTCTCGGGATTGAGGCCGGCGCCATGCCCGCCGCGGCCGGCGGTGGAGACCTCCAGCCAGAGCGGCCGCTTCTGCGCCACCTCGATCCCCCACCAGAGGAGCTTGCCGCCGGCGCCGGTCTGGCTGCGGCCCCCTTCGCCGATCACCGCCTCGACCCCCTGGAAGAGCTCGGGATGATGAGCGACCAGCCAGCCGGTGCCGTTCAGGCCGCCGTTCTCCTCGTCGGCCACGGCGAGAAAGACGACGTCCCGTTCGAGAGGGACCCGGCGGCGCTGGAGATCGACCATCGCGGCCAGCTGCGCGATGCCGAGACTCTTGTCGTCGACCGCGCCGCGCCCCCACAGCCTGCCGTCCTTGACCAGGCCGGCGAAGGGAGGCACCGTCCACCCCGGCCCGGGAGGAACGACGTCCATGTGATGAAGCAGGAGGATCGCCCTGCCGCCGCTCTTCGGCGACGACAGGCGGGCGATCAGGTTGGCCCGCCCTTCCGGGTTGGCGACGACGCGCGACGCGATCCCCGCCCGTTGCAGAAGATCGCCCAGGAAGGCCGCCGCCCGCGCCTCGTTGCCGGGCGGATTCGAGGTGTCGATCCGCAGGTATTGCTGGAGCCAGCCCGCCGCTTCCGACAGCTTCGCCGGCCCGCGCGAGGGAGTGGCAGCCGGAGTGGGAGACGAGGACAGGCAGAGGAGAGCGGCGAACAGGAACGGGAGCAGGCGCCGTGGCAGCATGGCAGGAAGTCGGGAAAAAACAAATTGGGGGCCTCCGTCATGAGGCCCCCGTGGGAAGAGAGCTTGAATCGCTTTGGGTTTGTCGTGTGGGCTGTTGGCCCGTCCTGCTTTGTGCTGCTGCTGCTTACTGCTTCTGCGGCCAGCGGACGAAGAAGCCGTCGGCCCAGACGATGTCCTGCTCGTAGTCCGTCGGGTCGAAGCCGGTCACCGTGTAGGAGCCGGCGGCGAACGTGCCGCCGCGACCGCCGGAACCGATCGCCATCACCTGGGCCTGCAGCACCGAGGTGGTCTCGAGGTAGTAGTGGTAATCTTCCTTCCAACCGTCCTTGTCCGGAATCGCCTGCACATACTGCGGAACCAGCACGGTGGTGAGCGTCGTGGAGTCGATGCTCTTGTAGTTGGCGAGGTCGACCGTAGTCGCGGCGGCGCCGGCGGCGGCCGCGCCGACCTGGTCGGTCAGCCAGGAGAACATCGCGGTTCCGATGTTGCGCATGTCGGCAACCGTCCGCTTCTGCTTGGCCTTCTGCAGAGCGTCGAGGAAGTTCGGGATCAGCAGCGCGGCGATGATGCCGATGATCGCGACGACGATCAGCAGTTCGATCAGCGTGAAGCCCTTCTGACGGTTGCGAGCACGAATCTTGGTCAACATTGTTTGGGTCTCCTCCCCCTGGTTTGAAGCTGTCCTCCGGATCATCCGCGAGGCGTGTCGATCAGGAGATATAGCAGGGTCGATGCCAGGGGTTCAACGACCCTAAGTCATTTGTTTCCAGCGGCTTAAAATTCAGTCCCGACAAAATTTGACACCGTTTCCTAGCACTAAGTGTCAGACGCCAGGCGGCGGACCAGCTTCTTGTAGACGTCGACTCCGGCCGCGAAGGCGGGCACGGCGAAACGCTCGTTGGCGCGGTCCACCGCCAGGGTGTCGGTGTTCATCAGGAGGAACGGCGAGAAGCCGTAGGTCGGCACCCCCAGGGTGCGGAAGAAGCGGGCGTCGGTCGCCGTCCAGGCCAGGAAATAGGGTCCGATCGGCGCGTCCGGATAGGCCTCGTGCAAGGTCGCCTCGATGGTCTGGAAGGCGCGGGAGTCGAGCGGGCTGCCGTGGTGGGCGCTCGGCGGATCGTCGATCATCGTCGTCAGGCCGTAGGTCAGCCAGGACGGCACCAGCTTCTCGCGCACCGCCGCGAGCTCCTCGCCCGGCAGGAGCTGGAACTTGATCTCCAGCTCGTAGCCGCCGCCGGGAGCCTCCCGCACGGGGAACGGCACGGCCTCGTCGCGCATCATCGACTGGAGGTAGTTCGGCAGCTTGCGGAAGGAGGCGATGTCGCCCATCGCCTCCTCCGGGTTGTTGACGATCCGGCGCAGGTCCTTGCGATCGCGGGTCGGCCCGTAGGCCTCGAACACGGCGCGCGTCTCCGGCGTGATCCGCAGGTCGGTCACCGTCGGACCGATCTCCTTCATCGTCTTGCTCACGTCCTCGAGCTGCTGGCGGTCCGAGCCGCAGACGATCAGGTCGGCGTAGTGTTTCTGGGCGAACTCGGTCCCCCAGAACTTGATCTCCTCGCGCGTCCGCGCCTCGACCACCCCGCCCTCGGTGAGCACCGTCCAGAAGTTGCGGACCATCTCCGGATGGAGCTGGATGATCCGGCGCACCCCCAGCCGGCTCCCCCGCTCCTCGCTGCTGGTGCCCAGGAAGAGCACCGAGTGCTCCAGCGGCACGCCGCTCTTCTTGAGGTCGATCATCGCCAGCATCTGGGCGATCGCCACGCTCTTCATGTCGAACACGCCGCGACCGTAGATCCAGGGCATCTTGATGCGCGCCTCGAACGGCGGCGAGAACCACTCCTTGGGATCGACGTCCGAGACGTCGATGTGGTTGTGCAGCACCAGCGGGCGCGAGTCCTTCCCCACCAGCCAGGCGTAGAGGTTGGCCTTCCGCGGCCCCACCTTCTCGATGCGGTACGGGATGCCGGCCGCCTGGAACTGCCGGGCCAGGAACTCGGCGCCCTTGACCTCGTCGCCCGTCGTCTCGCTGGTGTCGATCTGGCAGTACTTCTGGAGCAGCTTCACTTCGGGCAGGTTGGCGTAGTCGCGGCGCCGCCACTCTTCGGTCTGCCGGTTCCGCAGGGGAGCGTCGAGAAACTTGACGACGCCCCAGGTGTACCCCGCCACCAGGACGAGGCTGCCATAGAGAGCGATCCGCGCGGCCTTCCGGCGCCGGGGTTCCAGTTTTTTGAGAATCATGAGGCCCGCGATGATAAACCGGACGCCGCCAGTTGTGTATGCTCCGCTCGAATCCTTGGACACCGCCGAGAACGCCATGACCTCCGGGACCCCTCGCCGCATCCCTCTCCGGCTCCTGCTGCTCGTGGCCGGCGTGGTCGCCTGCCTGCGCTCTCTGTTCGCCGCGATCTCCCGCCTCAAGGGGGGGCTCGGCTTTCCGCTCGACGACAGCTGGATCCATCTGCAGTTCGCCCGCAATCTCGCGCACGGCGCCGGCCTCTCCTACAACCCCGGCCAGCTGGTGACCGGCTCGACGGCGCCGCTGTGGACCGCGCTCCTCTCCCTTCTCTTCCTCCTGCCGGGGAACGTCGTGGTCTGGACGCAGCTCCTCGGCATCGCCCTCTATCTCGCCGGCATCGACGCCACCTGGCGCCTCGCCCGCGAGCTCGGCCTGGACCGCGGCCTTGCCGCCCTCGCCACCGCTCTGACCCTCTCGACCAGCTGGCTGGTCTGGTCGGCGCTCTCAGGGATGGAGATCCCGCTCTTCGTCCTGCTCTCGCTCTGGGGGATGATCCTCCATCTGCGCGAGCGGGCCGACGACCGCCGTCCGCCGCTCTCGCTGGCCGTGCTCGCCGTGGCCGTCCTCGCCCGCCCGGAGGGCGTGCTGCTGCTGCTGCTCGCCTTCCTCGACCGCTTCTTCGTCTTCGGGGACGCCGCGGGAGCCCTGCGCTGGCGCCGGCCGTCCTGGCGCGCCCTGCTCGCCGGCGCCGGTCTTGCCGCCCTCGCCCTCGCCGGCTCCTTCTTCTTTTACGGTTGGACGGGCGGTTCCGTACTGCCCACGACGTACGCGGCCAAGGGGGGCGGCGAGGTGCGCCACCTCCTGCCCGACCTCCGCTATCTCGCGAACGTGATCGGCCTCTTCTTCCGGCCGCAGCCGTGGGCGACGCTGCTCGCCGCCGGCGGCGCGGTGGCGCTTGCGAGCCGTCTCGGCACGCCGCGCGACCGCGGCCTGCTCCCCGCTCTCTGGCTGCTCGGCATGCCGCTCGCCTACTCGCTGCTGACCCCCGGCCCCAACAAGATGCTGGGCAACTTCGGCCGCTACTACTTTCCGCTCTTCCCCGTGCTCGCCATCCTCGCCGTGCTGGCGCTGGAGCCGCTGACCCGCCTCCGCCTGCCGTCGCCGCTGCGGGCAATCCTGGGAACGATCGGCGCCGTCGCGCTCCTCGCGCCCACGATCGGCGTCCTGATGCAGGGCGAGACGTTCTACGCCCAGAACGTCGGCAACGTCGAGGAGAGCGACGTGGCGATCGCCCGCTGGCTCGCCGCCCATGTCCCTGCCGACGCCGTACTGGCGGTCAACGACATCGGCGCCATCAAGTATCTCCTCCCCAACCGCATCGTCGACCTGGCGAGCATCGCCACGCCGGAGATCGGCCACGAAGTGAACCATGCCGTCGCCGCCGGCACCCCCTGGCCCGACGCCATGCTGGCCGCCCTCGAACGGCGCCATCCGGACTACGTCGTGATCTTCCCCAGCTGGTTCCCCACCCTCGCGGCCGACCCCCGCTTCAGAGAGGTCTACAGGCTGGAGATCCCGGGGAACATCACGATGGGCGGGAACGAGATCGTGGTGTACGCGACGCCGTGGACGCGGGGGGCGTTGCGGAGCGGGCTGTAGCTCTACTTTGTCAGATTCACCTTGGCTGTGGCGTTGGCCCTCATCACCCCGCCCCTCTTCTCCCAGCCTCCCGCCCGACCTGACGGGAGAAGAGGGAGAAAGCCGAGTCTGTAGGGGCGCAGCATGCTGCGCCCTTTTCCG
>DATBAW010000221.1:0-2068 GCA_036271335.1 Thermoanaerobaculia bacterium | reverse complement strand
CGAGATCCTGTTCGACTTCTACGACCGGCTGAAGACGATCACCCAGGGGTACGGCTCGTTCGACTACGACATCACCGACTACCGGCAGACTGACCTCGTCAAGGTGGACATCCTGGTCAACGGCGACAAGGTGGACGCCCTCTCGCAGCTCGTCCATCGCGAGAAGGCCCGCATGCGCGCCCTCCACTACTGCGAGCGGCTGGCCGACACCATCCCACGGCAGAACTTCAAGATCGCCATCCAGGGCGCGATCGGCGGCACCATCATCGCCCGCTCGACCATCAACGCCTACCGCAAGGACGTCACCGCCAAGTGCTACGGCGGCGACATCTCGCGCAAGCGCAAGCTGCTCGAAAAGCAGAAGGAAGGCAAGAAGCGGATGAAGATGGTCGGCTCGATCGAGATCCCGCAGGAAGCCTTCCTGGCCGTGCTCAAGGCGGGGCCGGGGGAGTAGGAAGAGGAGAAGAAGCCCCTCACTTCCCAACCCCTCTCTCCCAGCCCTCCGCCCGCCCTGCCGGGGAGAGAGGGGCTTAAGACATCGAGGACGAACCGCTCTTGCTGTTGCCTTTCTCCCTCCTCTCCCCGGAAGGGCGGGTGGAGGGCTGGGAGAGGAGGGCCGGGGAGGTGAGGGCACTATCAGGTGTCCCAGGGAATGGCCTCCCGGCGCACCCTGTTTTATAGATGATGCCCGAGACCAGGCCGCTCCCTCAGATCATCCCGGTTTTTCCTTTGACCGGCTCCCTGCTGCTGCCGGGGAACCTGCTGCCGCTCAACATCTTCGAGACGCGCTACCGCAACATGGTGGCCGACGCGCTGGAAGGCGAGCAGCTGATCGGGATGGTGCAGCCGCTGCACCCCCGACAGGACAACTGGATGCCGCAGGTCGAGGACCCGGACCCCGACAACCCCGAGATCTACCACGTCGGCTGCCTCGGCCGGATCGAGGAGTGCGAGCCGCAGGACGACGGGCGCTACCTGATCGTGCTGCGCGGCGTCTCGCGCTTCCGTATCCGGGAAGAGCTCGCGCGGCCGCGCGGCTACCGGCGGGTGAAGGTCGAATACGACGAGTTCGAGCGCGATCAGGGCGAGCTCAACGTCTTCCTCAATCCGTCGCAGATGATGCGCGCCCTGCGCGCCTTCGGCGACAAGCACGAGCTGGAGTTCGACTACGACCTGCTCGCCAGCGTGCCCGGCATCTCGCTCCTCAACGGCCTCTCCGTGGCCCTCCCCTTCCGTCCGGCGGAGAAGCAGGCGCTGCTCGAGGCGTCCGATCCGTCCGTAAGGGAAGAGCTGCTGCTGACGTTGATGGGAATGGGGATCGAGCCGCTCTCCGCCGACGACTATTACTCGCCTCCGATCCTCAACTGACGCAAAGGAGAGATTTCCCATTTCCCAGCTCGACGGCGACATCCGCGGGATCAAAGCCTCTGAAGTCCGCGCCCTGGAGCGCACCTACCGCCGCCGCGTCGATCCGCGGCAGGTGGTCTCCCCCGAGCTCGCCCGGCATCTCACCGAGACCTCGCGCCGGCTCAACCGGCAGGTCGGAGTGCTGCTCGGCCGCGACGGCAACGTGCGCAACGTCATCGTGGGCAACGCCCACAGCCTCACTCTCCCCGACATCGGCCGCCTGCGCGGCGGCGTCGGCCGCTTCCGCGGCCTGCGGCTCGTCCACACCCATCTCAAGGGCGAGCCGCTCACCCGCGACGACCTCAACGACCTCGCCCTCCTCCGCCTCGACCTCGTCGCCGCGATCGAGGTGCTGGGCGACGGTCTGCCCGGACGGATCGAGCTCGCGCATTTGTCCCCCTTCAAGACTGCGCCCTTGAACCCGGACGACGAAGCGCACGACGCCGAGCCCTTCGAGCGCATCCAGGCGGCCGACGTCCATCAGCTCGACTTCGACGTCGAGGCCACCATGCGGGCGCTCGAGGACGAGTTCGCCCGCGTCACCAGCGCCGCCGGCGAGACCAAGAAGGAGCGCGCGCTGGTGATCGGCATCACCCCCGAGGACGAGCACTTCGAGGAGATGCTGGAGCTGGTGCGCTCGGCCGGCGTCGCCATCGCCGGC
>DATBAW010000220.1:0-3897 GCA_036271335.1 Thermoanaerobaculia bacterium | reverse complement strand
ACGGCCGCGGCGTCGTTCAACGTCGAGGGGCATCCCGCGACCGACGAGCGCGGTTTCCACCTCACCCACACCCGCACGGTCACGCCGGGCTATTTCGAAGCGATGAAGATTCCGCTGATCGCCGGGCGCTACCTCAACGAGCACGACGACGAACGCGCGCCGCTGGCGATCGTGATCAGCAAGTCCTTCGCGGACCGCTACTGGCCGGGCGAGAGCGCCGTCGGCAAGCGGGTCAAGCGGAATCGCTACGACTCCGACCGTCCCTGGCTGACGGTGGTCGGCGTGGTCGGCACGCTCAAGGAGACCGAGGACGAGGTGGCGACGAGCTCCGACGCCTGGTACCTCCCCTACGCGCAGCCGATCCTCGACGACCTCGACGCCATGACCTTCGTGCTCCGCAGCCGGTCGACGCCGGAGGGCCTGCTCCCCGCCGTCCGGGCGGCCGTCGCGAGCATCGACCGCGACCAGCCCATCTACGATGTGAAGACGATGGAAGACCGCTTCCAGATCCGCACCCAGACCGAGCGCTTCAGCGCCAGCCTCTACGCTGTCCTCGGCCTCCTCGGACTCTCCCTGGCGGCGATCGGGATCTACGCCGTGTTGGCCTTCTCGGTCAGCCAGCGGCTGCCGGAGATCGGCATCCGTTCGGCTCTCGGCGCCACTCCTGGACAGGTGCGAATGCTGATCCTCCGCAACGCCCTGCTCCTCACCGGCCTCGGCCTCGCGATCGGCCTCGGGGTTGCCCTGCTGTTGACGAAGCTCCTGTCCAGCGAGCTCTACCAGATCAATCCGCGCGATCCGGCGACCTTCTTCGGCGCGATCGCCTGCCTGGCGGCCACGGCCTTGATGGCCAGCGTCATCCCGGCCCACCGGGCGGCGAGGACCAGTCCCCTCCTCGCCCTTCGCCACGAGTAGCGCTCCGCGGCAGCTCCGCCAGCCAGCGCTGATCGTCATCCGCGGCCTCCGATACGGCTCGGATCGTGCCGCCTTGCGAGGCCGCCACGCCACCCCTCTCGCCCGTCCAAGCGCCCGTTTCGCCTGCCCAAGCGAGCTATTCGCCTGCCCAGGTGCCCGCTCCGCCTGCGCAGGCGAGGAGAGCATCTGCTCAGGCGCCCGCTTCCCTCAGGCGAAGTTACGGTTCGTCGGGTCCATTCGTGCATTCGCCTGAGCGAGGGAACACTACGCCGGACGAATTGCGTCGTTCAGCGGACGCAAGGAAGGGTTCGTTGGGTCAGGCGGAAGGGGTAATGGGCCAGGCGAAGGGAGCGATTGGCGCTCGGAATAGCGCGTTGTGTTCCGTTTGTGTTCGCACAGCGTCTCCCGCTCACCCCCGCGGCAGGCTGAGCTCCGCCAGCGCTCCACCCTCCTGGCGGTTGACCACGCGGATCGTGCCGCCGTGCGACGCCGCCACCTCGCGCACGAGGTTCAGCCCCAGGCCCGTGCTCTTCCTGCCGCTGTCGGGCCGGCTCAGCGAGTAGAAGCGCTCGAAGATGCGTTCGAGAGCGTAGTCGGGGATGCCGGGGCCTTCGTCGGCGACCGTAATGGTGACGCGGTCGCGCTCCCGATCGCGCTCCGATATCACCGAGACTTTCACCGTGCCCCCCCGCGGACTGAACTCGAGGGCGTTCTGGACCAGGTTGTCCACCGCCTGATGGAGGAGAAAGGCGTTGCCGCTGACGGTCAGCCGGTCGGCGGCGGCGATCTCCAGCTTCAGATCCCTGGCGGCCAGCAGGGGCTCGTGGCTCTCGGCGATGGTGCGCACCAGGGCGTCCAGCTCGACCGGCTCCATCTCGGGAGTCTCGCGGCGATTCTCCAGCCGCGCCAGCTCCAGCATGCGGTCGACGATGCGCGCGATCCGTGCCGACTCCGTGCGGATGTTGGCTAGGAACCGGGCCTGCTGCTCGACCGGCATCCCCTCCTGCAACAGCTCGGCCGCGCCGCGGATGGCCGACAGCGGGCTCTTCAGCTCGTGGGTGAGCGTCTGCACGTACTCCTCCGCGTACTGCCGACCTTCCAGCGCCTCCTGCATGCGGCGCAGCGCCAGACCCAGATCGGCGATCTCGGTGCGGCCGAGCTTGGGGAAGGGCGGGCGCTCCCCCAGACGGATGCCGTCGGCGTAGCGCGCCAGGCGATCGATCGGGCGGGTGAGCAGGTAGGAGAGGGCGAGGCTGAGCAGCGCCGCGACGCCGATCGCCAGGAGGCCGGCGCGGATGAAGGCCGGCCGGGCGAGATGCAGGAAGGCGTCGATGCTGGCCGTCGGCTCGACGACGGTCAGCACGCCCACGACGTGGCCGTCGCGATAGATCGGCGCGCCGATGTAGAGCTCGGTCGAGAAGGGATCATCGGGATTCCGGCTGGTGGCGCGCGCGCCGTATCTCCCTTCCAGCGTGTATTTGACGTCGTGGAAACGGCTGTAGTCCGTGCCGACCGCCGAAGGAGTCCGCGTATCGAGCACCACCCGGCCCGTGGCGTCGGTAATGTAGATCTGCTGGTCCACGGCCGATTTGTCGAAATCGTAGATGCGGACGGCCAGCGGCCGGGAGTGCGCGCGGATCAGATCGTTCTGGAGACCGCTGAAGGTGAAATCCGGCCGCGCCATCTCCCGCTCGGCCAGGCTGGCGTACAGGTTTGCGGCGTCGACGAGCGGCTCCTCCACGCTCTCCAGGTAGCGCGTGCGGAGCGTCGTCCAGATCCAGCCGGTGGTGAAGTAGAGGCAGGCCGCGAAAAGGGCGAGATAGAGCAGGAACATCCGCAGGCCGAGCTTCACCGTTCCCGTACCCCCCCAATGTAGAGACGCCCCGTGAGGCGTCTCTGAGGCGGCGCCATCGGCCAGGACGACCTCGCGAACGCTCCCCGGGCGCACCCTGGTGGGCGGCACCGTCCTCTCCGCCTCGGAGACGCCCCACGGGGCGTCTCTACAGTGGGATCGGGGCGGAATCGCAACCGGAACACGTTCCTATAATCCTTCTTTCAACGAATATCCCGTTCCCCGATGGGTGGCGATCGGATCGACGTCCGCGCGGACGTCGCGCAGCTTGGCGCGCAGGTTCTTGACGTGCGCGTCGACCGTGCGGTCGAGGCTGGCCTCCGGCTCGTCCCAGACCAGCTCCAGGAGCTGGTCGCGGCTGTAGACGCGGCCGGGCTTCTTGAGCAGCACGGCGAGCAGCTTGTATTCGTAACGCGACAGCTCGAGCGGCTTGCCGAAATAGGTGATCTGGAGCCGCTCCTCGTCGAGCGTGAAGGCGCCGCCCGCGGCGGCCGGCCGGGAGCCGCCGCCACTGCCGGTCCGCCGCAGCACCGCCTTGGCGCGCGCCGCCAGCTCGCGCGGGCTGAACGGTTTGCTCACGTAATCGTCCGCGCCCAGCTCCAGTCCCACCACCCGGTCGACCTCGCCGGCGCGGGCGGTGAGAAAGATGATCGGTACGTCGTGCTTCTGCCGGATCCGCCGGCAGACCTCGATGCCGCTCATGTCCGGCAGGCCGATGTCGAGCACCACCAGCGCCACCGGCTGGCGGTCGAGCACCTCGACCACGCCGGCGCCCACTTCGAGCCGGTGGCAATGGAACCCTTCGGATTCGAGGGCGTACTGGATCGTGTCGGCGATCGCCGGCTCGTCCTCGACCACCAGGATCGTCGGTTTGTCCATCAGATCGTCTCCCGCCGGTTCTTTCTCCATCCGGCGACCGCGAATCCGCCCGCCAGGAACAGCATCGCGATCGCCGACACCATCATGGCATGCTCGGCGTACCGCCCGCCGGGATGCCCGCTCAGCAGCGGCACCGCCAGGGTCATACCGAGATAGAGGCCGACGACCAGGACTCCGGCAACGAGCCGGGAGCCCTGGCCGCGCCGCGCGGTGAGGCGGTCGAGGCCGGCGAACCAGACAAAGAGCGCCCC
>DATBAW010000219.1:0-2149 GCA_036271335.1 Thermoanaerobaculia bacterium | reverse complement strand
GCGTCCAAGCTGTCGGAGGTGAGAAAGAATCGGTGTGAGAACGGCGTAACCTGCTTGCTTTCTCTGCAAACGTGCCTCCCGTCTGGTGCTGAAACATCTCTGGACGAGCAGGCAAACGCTGCTCCTCGCCTAATGCTGCCGGCTTTGGGCAAAGGATAGATACACAACCTGTGACAGGGATGTCAACCCTTCCGCCCCATGGCCGCCCCCTCTCTCCCACTCCTTCAACCCCTCGCTTCGACGATTTTCTTCCTTCCAGAACCCGGAAGAACGGGAGCCACCGCGTAGCGTCCGGCCGCCGGCCATGCTAGCTTTCAAAGGGGAGGAAACAGGTTTGGGCGCGAAGCGGTATCGGCGATCGAGAAGCTCCGGCGAGCCACGCCGGCGGCGTCCGAAGGGTCTGTTCTGGACCCTTCTCAGCCTGCTCACGCTCGGCGCGCTGGCGGCCGTCTTCGCCAGCCAGCCGGTGTTCCCGGAGGACGCCGAGCCCGGTCCCGGCGGCGGCGCCGGTCCCGAAGCGGAGCCGGAGCCCGAGGATTCCGAGCCCGCGACGGCGGAATCGCTCTGGATCTCGGGACCGGCGGGCAATCTTTACATCCGGGATGGCGGATTTGACGAGCATCCGGACGCGCTGCCCGTCCTCTTCCTCCACAGCCTCGCCGGCAACGGCGGCCAGTGGGCCTTGCAGCTCGACCACCTCCGGCGCCACCGCCGGGCGGTCGCCCTCGACTTCCGCGGCCACGGCGAATCCGATCCGGCCGAGGACGGCGACTACTCCATCCACGGCCTCGCCGCCGACGTCGCCGCAGCCGCCGATCAGCTTGGCCTGCGCCACTTCATCCTCGCCGGCCACAGCTTGGGCGCCGCCGCGGCCATCGAGTACGCGGGGCACCACCCCGATCGCGTCGCCGGCCTCCTGCTGGTCGATCCCAACGGTGACCAGAGCCGTGTGCCGGCTAGCGAGATCGACCCGTTCCTGGAGTCGCTGCGCGCCGACCCTCTGGCCGAGCTGGAGTCCTACTTCCGCCAGTTGGTGATCGGCGGCGATCCCGACGCCACTCACTGGGTGCTCCAGGATCTCCGCCTGACCGACGAGAATGCCGTCCTCGGCGCGCTGGCGGACTCCGTCCGCTACCACCCCCTGCCGGTCCTGGAGCGCTACGACGGGCCGCGGCTGTCGGTCGTCAGCGACATGAACCGCCTCCCCTACAGTCTCCATAAGCTGCTGCCGGATCTCCCCGTGCACCGGATGACCGGCACGGGCCACTGGCTGATGATGGACCGCCCCGAGGTGTTCAACCACCTGTTGGACGAGTTCATGGCGGGGGTCGAAAAGGCTGTTTGACCGCTTGCCGCTCCCGGTTGGCTGGGAGAAAGGACCGGCTTGCGGGTAACCGGGCCCATCAGGCTGTCAGCCGGGGCCGGCTTGCAGCCAACTGGCCTCTTTTGCCAGCAAGCCGGAGCCGGCAAGCGGGCAAAAGCTCTCGTTGGCCTGCATGCCGGGCCTTCTTGCCAGCCAACCGGCGCCGGCGGACAGCCCGCCGGGCCCGTTTGCCCGCAAACCGGTGCCGGCGAGACGCGCGATGAGCTCGGCGAGCCTCCCGTCAGACTCATCGCCCCGATGCCGCCAGCCGCCCGGGCCTAAAGGCCCGGGCTACGCTCCAAAAGAAAAGCCGGCTGAAGCCGGCTCAATCCTTCCGGCCGCGCTTTGAGCCGGCTTCAGCCGGCTTTTCGGTTTCAACGTAGCCCGGGCCTTTAGGCCCGGGCGTCCGCCCTACCGGCCCGGTCCCGGCCGGTTGAACTTCTTCATCAGGTCGTTCACGGACGCCTGCGGCTTCTGCGGCCGGGGCGGCGGCGGCGGTTGCTTCCCGGTCGGCGGGCGTCCGCCCCGGCCGGCGCTTCCCGTGGCCTGCCGGCCCTCGGCGGGGGGCTGCTGGAGAGCCTTGATCGAGAGGCTGATCCGCTCGCGCTGGTGATCCACCTCCATCACCTTGACCTTCACGATCTCGCCGACCTTCACCGCCTCGCGGGGATCCGCCACCCAGCGATGGGTCAGCTCGGAGACGTGGACCAAGCCGTCGCGGTGGACGCCGATGTCGACGAAGGCGCCGAAGTTGGCCACGTTCGAGACCCGCCCCTCCAGCACCAT
>DATBAW010000218.1:0-41238 GCA_036271335.1 Thermoanaerobaculia bacterium | reverse complement strand
CGCCGAGTCGAACATCAACATCGCCGACATCCACCTCGCCCGCCGCGGCAAGGACTCCCTCGCCGTCCTCCGTCTCGACCAGGAGCCCACGCCGGAGCTGCTGGAAAGGCTGGAGAAGCTCGACGAGGTGAAGTCGGCGCGGCGGGTTTTGTTGGGATAGAACAAGCTTGGCGTCGCACCAGGAAGCTTGCCGCGCGAGCCGGCAAGCTTCCACCGGCGCGATCAGGCGCGCGCCGCGGCCTCGCAAGTTTCTTCCGAAAAATCCAAGCGCGCTCCGGTCCACGGCAAGCCTGTGACGTGAGCCCGCAAGCTTGCGCCGGTCCGATCGAGCGCGAGATGCCGCGGATCAAGCCTCTCCCAGGACGATCAAGCTTGGAGCGCCGCGCCGCAAGCTCCGCGACCGGCGCCTCAAGTTTCCCTCGGACCTCCGCAAGGCTGAACCGCCCGGAGCAGGCTTGCCGTGGAAGCCGGCAAGCTTGCGCCGTTCCGTTCAAGCTTGGCACGCACCGTCGCAAGCTTGCTTTGTGGCCTCGCAAGCTTGATTCCGAGCGCTACGACCCGCAGGGGTGCGGCGCCGCCACCCGCGTGTCCCGGCCCACCCGACGGTCGAACCAGCGCAGGATCGTGGTGTAGGTGAGCGGCGCCGTATAGTGCAGGTTCAAGTCATGACCCGACCCGGGGACGACCACCGCCTCCGCGCAGGCATCGGCAGGATAGAAGCCCGGCTCGCTCTTGAGGCTGCCGGACGCCGTGCAGGTGGGCCCCGTGCAGAACGCCGCGTCGAAGTTGCCGACCATCACCAGCACCGGCACGTGGATGTCGCTCGAAAGGGCCAACGCCTGGGGCCCGGTGTTGAGCTCGGCCAGCGTGGCCGTTTCCTTGTTCCGCTCGTCGGTCGCCAGCACGCGGGAGTCGTAGAACGGCGCGTGATAGAAAATGGCGCGGGTGCCGGGATCGGTGGTGAAATAATCGTCCGAAAGGTTCAGGCCCGCGAAACGGGGATCGAGGTTCGCCGGGTAGAACTGCACCTCGGCCAGAGCCGCCGTCACCAGGGTGTGCGACATCCCGGTCAGCACCACGCCGTCGACGTCGCCGTAGGTGCCCGCCTCCTGCACCGCGACGAACGAGCCGAGCGAATGCCCGACGAGCGCCACCCGCTCCGCATGGACGGCGCCGAACGTCGGCAGCGTCAGCGCGCCGCCGCGCAAGGCCTGCACGATCTGATGCACCACATACGCGTTCGATTCGACCGTCACCTGATCCGCCGGCGGATGATCGCTCCGGCCGATCCCGATCCGATCGATGTTCAGCACCGCGTAGCCCGACGCCGTGGCCCAGCGCACGTACGAATAGACCTCGGGCTGATAGGGGAAATCCCAATAAAGATGACCGTAGGTCGCGCCGTGCAGCGCGACCTGGATGGTCTTGTGCGCCAGGCTGCCGCGCGAGCAGAGCTGGCCGTACACGTGGTAGACGGTGGCGTCGTCGGCGGAGAGGTTCACCGCGAACGAGGTCTCGTCGCACCGCAGGGCTCCACTGGCCGCCGTGGCGCTGGAGGGAACGAACGCGGCGAGGGCGAGGGCGTAGAGCGGCATCAAGGCCCGGAAACCTGAAAGGGATCTCATCGTTTTTCCTCACTTTCATGAAGCGGGTTCGCGAAGTTCGGTCTTGAGAATATACCGAATCGTCGCGGTGCCGCCCCGCGAATGGCCAGTTTGACGGGCTTGACCAGGAAGGTTATACTTTGGGTATGAAAACGGCGGTTTCGATCCCTGATGACGTCTTCGAAGAG
Source organism: Thermoanaerobaculia bacterium (assembly GCA_036271335.1). GTDB lineage: Bacteria > Acidobacteriota > Thermoanaerobaculia > Multivoradales > UBA5704 > DATARR01. Next base: position 39,446 of record DATBAW010000218.1, on the reverse strand, counting down.
GCTGAGCGCCTGGCTGCCGATCTGCAGACCTCTCGCAGCCAACTGTACAGCCGCGCGCTGAAGGAATTTGTTACGCGGCATGCACCCGATCGCCTGACCGAGGCGATGAATCGTGTAATCGATGACGTCGGTTCCGACGTCGACGAATTCAGCCGGCGGGCTGCGCAACGGGTGCTGAAGAAAGTCGAGTGGTGATCGGTCAGGGCGAAGTCTGGTGGGCCGATCTGGGGGAACCTATCGGCTCGGGACCCGGCTACCGGCGCCCGGTCGTCGTTGTTCAATGTGATGTGTTGAACCACAGCCGGATGAGCACGACGGTCTGTGTCCCGATCACGAGCAATCTGAAGTGGGAACATGCGCCCGGCAACGTTCTATTGAGCGCCAGGTCGACGGGCCTCGACAAGGATTCGGTTGCGAATGTTTCCCTGATCGTCGCCGTCGACAAGCGTCAACTGACGGAATGCGTCGGCAAGGTACCACGGCGCGAGTTGGAGCTGATTCTCGCAGGCATCGAGATTGTGCTCGGTCGATAGCTCCGGAATTTTCGAGCTGAGAGCCTGGGTATAGACTCCGCAGACCGGTGCGCAAAGCGCACCCTACAGCTTCAGGAGATTCAGCATGGCCCACGTCGGAGTCGTCTTCGGAGGTCGCAGCACCGAGCATCAGGTCTCGATCCGCTCGGCGCGCACGGTGGTCGAGGGGCTGCGCCAGGCCGGCCATTCGGTCACGCCGCTCGGCATCGCCACGGACGGCTGCTGGATCGACGCGGAGGCGTCGGCGGCGGTGATCGACGGGGTGACCAAGGAGATCCCGCCACTGGAGGTGCCGGTGGCGCCGACGGTGCGCCATCTGCTCGCTTCCGGGGTTGAGGTGGCCTTCCCGATCGTCCATGGCACCTGGGGCGAGGACGGCACCTTCCAGGGGCTCTGCGAGATGCTCGACCTGCCGTACGTGGGGTGCGGCGTCACCGCCAGCGCCATCGCCATGGACAAGGTGCTCGCCAAGCGCCAGCTCGCCGCGGCCGGCGTGCCCGTGGTGGACTTCGAGGCGACGTCGAGCCGCGCCTTCGAGGCGGACCCGGCTGCGTTCCTCGCCCGCTGCGAGCGGCTGCCGCGGCCGCTGTTCGTCAAGCCGAGCAACGGCGGTTCCAGCGTCGGGGTGCGCAAGGTCGCCGATCTGGCGGATCTGGCGGCGGCGGTCCGCTTCGCCCTCCGCTTCGACGAGGTCGCGCTGGTCGAGCGTGGCATCCAGGGGCGGGAGCTCGAATGCGCCGTCCTCGGCTACCGCGAGATCCAGGCCTCGGTGGTCGGCGAGATCGTGCCCGGCAACGAGTTCTACGACTACGCCGACAAGTATCTGCAGGACACCGCCGGCCTGATCGCGCCGGCCAGGCTCGACGAACGGGTCGCGGACCGCCTGCGGGCGATCGCCGTCGAGGCCTTCGCCGCGATCGGCGGCGCCGGCCTCGCCCGGGTCGATTTTCTGCTGGAGGGCGAGGACGGCCTCTTCGTCAACGAGCTCAACACCCTGCCCGGCTTCACCAGCATCTCGATGTACCCGCTGCTCTGGAGCCTGACCGGCGTTCCCCTCCCCAGGCTGGTCGATCGGCTGGTCGGGACCGCCCTCGACCGCCACCGGGACCGGCTGCGGCTGGATGAGGGGATCAAGGAGTTTCTGGCCGAGCTGCGGTAGGAGGAGCGAAAGGATTCCATGGCTGGGGCGTTGCCCTCATCACCTCGGCCCTCTTCTCCCAGCCCTCCCCCCGCCCCTTCCGGGGAGAAGAGGGAGAAGTTAGTCGAAGAAAGAAAAGGATGGAGATCCGAAGGCGAAAAAAATCTTAGCGTCCCTATCCTGCTTTTCTCCCCTCTCTCCCCGGTGGGATGGGTGTGGGGCTGGGAGAGAGGGGCCGGGGGAGTGAGGGGCTCTTTTACAGCGGCGTGATCTCGACCCGCGCGATGCCGTCGGGCACCATGTGCAGCTGGCGGGCGGCGCCGTAGGAAAGATCGATGTCGCGTCCCGTGACGTAGGGGCCGCGGTCGTTGATCTTTACCACCACCTCGCGGCCGTTGTCCAGATTGCGGACGAGGGCGCGGCTGCCGAGGGGGAGGGAGCGATGGGCGGCGGTGAGGGCGTTCATGTCGAAGGTCTCGCCGCTCGCCGTCGAGAGGCCGTCGAAACGGGGACCGTACCAGGAGGCGCGGCCGATCGTGCGGAAGGAGCCAGCCGAGAGCGGCGCGGTATCCTCCGGGAGTGTAAGATTTTCCCATGCCCGTTCCCGGTTTGCCGAGGCGACCGCCGTCCCCAGATAGGCCGTGAGGGCGATGCCGGCGACCCAGACGAATCCCACGCGCCGTCTCCGGAAGGGATTCTCCGGGGGAGCGGAATTCGAGCGCACGGGAGATCCTTGTCGCTTCATCACACCTCCTGCGGAAAGACAGTGTCGCTGTTGGTCGCAGTACTATAACGAAAAATACAACGAAAAAGCGGGGGAACCGATTCCCTTCCTGATCTGTAGGGGCGGCCCTGCGTGGCCGCCCTGTCCTTTCCGCCCAGGGCGGCCACACAGGGCCGCCCCTACAGGAGACCGGCGGCTACCGGGCGGCGACCACGATGGCCGGCATGCCGATCGACGCCAGATCGCGGCGGAGCGACTCGGCCTGATCGCGGTCGTCGAAGGCGCCGATCTGCACCCGGCTCCAGGTGCCGTCCGACTCCACGACGGCCTCCGGATAGAGCCGCACGACGTCCTGTTGCAGCGAATTGGCCTTCTCGGCCTCGCTGAAGGCGCCCACCTGGACCGTGAAGCGCTGCGGCGCCCCGGTCTCGGGCACCAGGAAGATCTCGACGTTGGCCGTCCCCGGCCCGACCACTCCCACCTCGCGGGCGGCGGCGTAGGAAAGATCGATCGCCCGGTTCTTGGAGAACGGCCCGCGGTCGTTCACCCGCACGATCACCTCGCGGCCGGTACGGATATTGCGTACACCGATCTTCGTGCCGAAGGGGAGTGAGGGGTGGGCGGCGGTGAACGCGTTCATGTCGTAGCGTTCGCCACTCGCGGTCCGTTTGCCGTTGAACTTCGGACCGTACCAGGAGGCGATCCCCCGTTCGATCGGCACCCCGAGAGTGGGGGGGGCCGAGGTGGGCTTGCGGTTGCCCGAACAGGCTACCGCGAGCGGCAGGAGGAGGACTGAGACGGCGACTCGAAAACTGCTGACGACGAGCCGGGAGTCTTTCCTTGGGCGCATGGGCTTGCGGCCTCCGTAAGGTGGTTCTGAGCCATCTTCGTGAGAGCTCTTGGGTCCAGTAGCGCTGGAACGGCTTGCGCTCTACCTACAGCTACGACAGTTACAGCCCGGTCATCCTAGCACAGTGCCCTTTTCGACCCGGTGGCCGGTCCGGTTGGCTCCCGGCGCGGTTCAGACGCGGGGAGCGGCGATCGTGGCGGCCTCCGTTTCTGCCAGGGCGGGCGCCACGACCTCGGTCAAAAAATCATCCACCTGTGCGGCCGACCGGCCAGTGAAGACGACCGGATCGAGCCAGGGCTCGACCTCTTGGCGCGTGAGGCGGAAATCCGCGTCGCCCACGATGAGGTCGATGAGAGGATTTTCACCCCCTTTAGCTTCTAGGGTGCTCTGAGCCTCGAAACTGTAGCCGCGGATGCGTTCGTGGAGGTGCTGGCGGTCGCCGCCGCGCAGCACGGACTCCATCAGCAGCGTCTCGGTAGCCATGAACGGCAGCTCGCGGGCGACCCGGGCGGCGATCGTCGCCTCGCGCACCACGAGGCCGGCGGCGATGTGCGCGGCGAGGCCGAGCACGGCGTCGGCGTCGAGGAACGAATCGGGGATCACCAGCCGGCGGTTGGCCGAGTCGTCGAGACTCCGCTCCAGCCACTGGGTGGCGGCGTTGAGCGGGCCGTTGAGACTGTCGGTGATCAGCCGGCGACTGAGCCCGCACATCCGCTCGGCGCGCACCGGGTTGCGCTTGTAGGCCATGGCGGAGGAGCCCACCTGCTCGGCGTCGAACGGCTCGGAGAGCTCGCCCACTCCCTGGAGGAGGCGGAGGTCGGTGCCGAACTTGTGGCAGGTCTCGCCGAGGCCGGCGAGGGTCTGCAACACCTGGCTGTCCTGCTTGCGCGGATAGGTCTGGCCGGTGACGGCGAAGCTCTCGGCGAACCCGAGCTTGTGGGCGACGAGACGGTCGAGCTCGCGCACCTTGGCGCCGTCGCCCTGGAAGAGCGTGAGGAAGCTCGCCTGGGTGCCGGTCGTCCCCTTGACGCCGCGGCAGCGCAGGGTGTCGAGACGGTGGCGCACCTCGGCGAGGTCCATCAGAAAATCCTGCATCCAGAGGCAGGCGCGCTTGCCCACGGTGGTGAGCTGCGCCGGCTGGAAGTGGGTGTAGGCGAGAGTGGGGATCGCCCGCGTCCGCCGCGCGAAGGCGGCCAGCTCGGCCACCGTGGCGGCGAGGCGGCCGGCCAGCAGCTCCAGCGCCTCGCGGGTGAGCAGGACGTCCGTGTTGTCGGTGATGAAGGCGCTGGTGGCGCCGAGGTGGAGGATGCCGCCCGCCCCCTCGTGGACGCGGTCGGCCTGCTCGGCGTAATGGCGCAGATGGGCGACCACGTCGTGGCGGGTGCGGCGCTCGAGCTCGGCGACCCGCTCGAGGTCGGTGTCGCCGGCCGTCCGCTTCAGCGCCTCGATCTGCGCGTCGGTGATCGGCAGCCCCAGCTCCTTCTCGCTTTCGGCGAGAGTGATCCAGAGCCGGCGCCAAGCGCGGAAACGATGGCTGGACGAGAAGATCCGCGCCATTTCGGGCGAGGCGTAGCGCTCGTAGAGAGGGTTCTGGGGGGTGTCGGTCAGCATGCGGGGCGGGATTGTACCGCATGGCTCCTTCCAGCTCGTCTGCTACAATCCGCCGCCGCGCCCAGTCTGGCGCCCTCTCTTCGTGACATTCTTTCGGGAAAACACGTATGCCGATACGAGTCGATTCTGAAATCGGACGCCTGCGCCGCGTCCTGGTCCACCGGCCCGGGCGGGAGATCGATTGGATGGTCCCCGCCATGATGGAGAGCCTGCTCTTCGACGACATCCTCGACGGCGACGAGGCGCGCGACGAGCACGACCTCTTCTCGCAGGTGCTGCGGCAGGCCGGGGTCGAGGTGTTCGACTCCCAGAACCTGCTGGCCGACGTGCTGGCGACCCCCGAGTCCCGCCTGCGGCTGAGCGAGGAGCTCGAGGCCGAGTACGGCGTTCCCTTCAGCCTGGTGCGCCGGCTCGACGAGCTGTCGCCGCGCGAGCTGGCGGTGTCGCTGATCGAGGGGATCCGGCTGCCGGCCGAGATCTCCGGCGCCGGCCGCCTGCAGTTCTTCGAGCTCAACCCGGTCCCCAACTACTTCTTCCAGCGCGATCCGCAGGTGGTGATGGGCAATCGCGTGGTGATGTCGTCGATGGCGACCGACGCCCGCGAGCGCGAGCCGCTGCTCGCCCGCACGCTCTTCCAGCACCATCCGGCGCTCGCCGGCTCGGCGGGGCTGTTCGACATCGACGTGCCGCCGTCGGGCGCGCCGCAGCACAACCCGCACTTCCCCTATCCGAACCTGGAGGGGGGGGACGTGCTGGTGATCAGCCCCGAGATCATCCTCGTCGGCCTCTCCGAGCGGACCAACCGGCGCGGGATCGAAACGCTGGCGGAGTACCTGCGCCGCGAGGAGACCTCGTTCCGCCATCTGATCATGGTCGAGCTGCCGCGCCGGCGCTCGTACATGCATCTCGACACGGTGTTCACGCAGATCGATCGCAACGTCTGTCTGGCGTATCTGCCGGTGATCCAGCCCGGCGGGCCGGAGTCGGCGCACGTCTATTCGGTCGACCTCTACGCCAAGGATCTGACCTTCACCCTGCGGCCGTCGCTGCTCGGCGTGCTGAAGGACCTGGGGGTGGATCTCGAGGTGGTGGCCTGCGGCGGCGCGCGCGAGGCGATCGATCAGCAGCGCGAGCAGTGGACCGATGGCGCCAACGCCTTCGCGATCGCTCCCGGGCTGATCCTGCTCTACCGGCGCAATCACAAGACGATGGCGGAGCTGGAGGCGCGCGGCTGGCGCATCCTGCCCGGCGAGGAGGTCGCGGCGGGCAAGCACGACCTGCTGGGCGGCGGGCCGGCGGTGATCTCGCTCTGGTCCAACGAGCTGTCGCGCGCCCGCGGCGGTCCGCGCTGCATGACCATGCCGCTCGAAAGAGATTCGCTGTAGAACGCTGTCCGGTTGGAAACGTTTCGCAAGGAGATTCCATGTCCCGTCATCTGATCTCGATTCACGACCTGTCCACCGCCGAGGTGGCCGGTCTCTTCCGTCTTTCCGCCGACGTCAAGGCGAATCCGTCGAAGTATGAAAACCATATGCATCGCAAGACGCTGGCGATGATCTTCGAGAAATCGTCGACCCGCACCCGCGTCAGCTTCGAGGTGGGGATGGCGCAGATGGGAGGAGCGGCGCTGTTCCTCTCCAGCCGCGACATCCAGATCGGCCGCGGCGAGCCGATCTCCGACACCGCCAAGGTGCTGTCGCGATATGTGAACGGCATCATGGCCCGCACTTTCGCGCATCAGACGGTGACCGATCTCGCCAGGTTCGGGACGGTGCCGGTGATCAATGGCCTGACCGACGAGCTGCACCCCTGCCAGGCGCTGGTGGACTACTTCACGCTGATCGAAGTCTTCGGCAGTCTGGAAGCTCTGCGCGGCCGCCGGATCGCGTATATCGGCGACGGCAACAATATGGTCCATTCGCTGATGTTCGGCGCCTCGAAGGCAGGGATGGACATCGCGGTCGCCTCGCCGAAGGGGTACGAGGTCAATCCGCATTACGCCGAGCTGGCAAAGCAGGACGCCGCGGCCGCCGGCACGCAGGTGATCCTGACCAACGATCCCGCGGAAGCGGTGAAGGGGGCCTCGGCCGTCTACACCGACGTCTGGGCGTCGATGGGGCAGGAGGCCGAGCAGCAGAAGAGGGTCGAAGCGTTCAAGGGGTTCACGGTGGATGCCGCGCTGATGTCCCACGCCCAGAAGGACGCCGTCTTCCTCCACTGCCTGCCCGCCCACCGCGGCGAGGAGGTCTCCGCCGAGGTCTGCGACGGTCCGCAGAGCCGCATCTTCGACGAGGCGGAGAACCGCCTGCACGTCCAGAAGGCGATCATGCTCTGGCTGATGGCGGGGGTGGAGCTGTAGGGGGGCAGGAACACGGACACACGGACGATCACGGACGAGCAGGGACTGGCACGGACAGAAAACCTTCCTCTTCGTCCGTGAGGGTCCGTGTTCGTCCGTGTTCGTCGCGGCCTTACCTCAACAGCTCCGCCATCGCGCGCCACGCCTTGCCGCGATGGCTGACCTCGCCTTTTTCGGCCCCCGTCAGCTCGGCGAACGTCAGCTCCGAGCCGTCCGGCAGAAACACCGGGTCCCAGCCGAAGCCGTGCGTTCCCCGGCCGGGGAGGATGAGGGTACCCTCGGTCCTCCCCTCGGCGACGATCTCGCGGTCGCCGTCCTTGTAGAGCAGGAAGCAGCGGGAGGCGGCGCGGGTGTTCTCCAGCGCCGCCGCCGTGCGGGCGAGCCCCTCGGCCCCGACGGCTTCGAGCATCCACTTGACGAAGGGGCCGGGGAAGCCGTTCAGGGCGGCGAGGTCGAGCCCCGCCTCCTCGACGATCAGAGGGCGGCCGACGCGCCGCCAGGCTTCGTGGGCCTTGGCGCGCAGCACTTCCAGGTAGTCCAGCGACTGGATCTCGGGGAGGTCGACCTCGACGGCTTCGAGCTCCGCCCCGACGGCGAGGCGAGCCTCGGCGATCTTGCCCGGGTTGCCGGTGACCAGGACGAAGGGGGTCACTGCCGTCCGGCCGCCAGACGGTTCAGCTCTTCGATCAGCTCGTCCACCTGGCGGCGGAGGTGCGCCTCGTCGCCGGAGTTGTCGATCAACCGGTGAGCGGCCTCGCGCCGCTCTTCGCCGTCCCCTTGGGCGAGGATGCGGGCGCGCACCGTCTCGGGGTTCATCCCCCGCGCCACCGCTCGCTCGTAGCGCGCCTCGCAGGGAGCTTCGACGGTGACCACGAGATCGAACAGCGGCGCGTAGCCGGCCTCGATCAGCAGCGTGGCTTCGAGGACGACCACCCCCTCCGAGCGGCCGGCGATTTCCTCGAACCGCTGCCGCACCAGCGGATGGATGGCGGCCTCCAGAGCCTTGCGCGACTCGGGATCGCTGAACACGCGGGCGGCAACCTTGGCGTGGTCGACGCCGCCCTGCTCGTCGAGCATCTCGGGACCGAAGAGCCGGCGCACGGCGGCCGCTCCCTCGCCGCCCGGCTGATGGAGCTCGGCGACCAGACGGTCGGCGTCCACCACCTCGAAGCCCGCGTCGCGCAGCCATTGCGACACGGTCGACTTGCCGCCGGCGAGCCCGCCGGTGAGGCCGACGTGGAGGGCGCTCATGGCACGGCCGGGAGCCCCTGCCGGCGACGCGAAGCTTTCAGGGTGCCGGCGATGACCATGGCCACGGTCAGTGGCCCGACGCCGCCCGGAACGGGGGTGATGTGGGAGGCCTTCGGCGCGACACGGGTGAAGTCGACGTCGCCGACCAGGATGTATCCCTTGGATTCGAACTGTTTCCGGCGTTCCTCGTCGCCCGGGTAGAGGCGCTCGACCTCGGCGGCGTTGTTCACGCGGTTCATGCCGACGTCGATCACCACCGCCCCCTCGCGGACGTGGTCGGGGCCGATCATGCCGGCGCGGCCGATGGCGGCGACGAGGATGTCGGCCTCGCGGGTGACGGCGGCGAGGTCGACGGTGCGGGAGTGGCAGATCGTCACTGTGCAGCTCTCGCGCACCAGCAGCCCGGCCATCGGCTTGCCGACGATGGCGCTGCGGCCGACGATCACAGCCCTCCGGCCGGAGAGCGGAATGCCGCTGCGCTTGAGCAGGGCGACGATGCCGGTGGGGGTCGCCGGCGTCAGCCCCGGCTCGTCCAGCCAGAGGCGGCCGACGTTCACCGGGTGGAAGCCGTCGACGTCCTTGTCGGGCGTGACGCGGTCGAGGACGCGCTTCTCGGTGATCTGGGAGGGGAGCGGGAGCTGCACGAGGATGCCGTCGACGGCGTCCTCGGCGTTGAGCTCGTCGAGCAGGGCCAGCAGCTCGGCCTCGGAAGTCTGGTCGGAGAGCCGGAGGGTGCGGCTGAGCATGCCGACCTCGGCGCAGCCGCGCACCTTGCTACCGACGTAGGCCTGCGAGGCGGGGTTGTCGCCTACCAGCACGGCGACGAGCTGCGGCGGCCGGGCGCCGGCCGCGACCATCTCGCGGACGCTTATCGCCACCTCGGCGCGGATCTCTGCCGCCGCCGCCTTGCCGTCGAGGATATTTCCGTCGGAGACCTGCGTCATGCGGGGATCCTCCCTTGATGGATGCAGACCGTGCCGCCCGAGAGATCCTCCCAGGAGAGGCCGGTGAACCCCGCGGCGACCATGCGATCGAGGAACTCCTGGCGCTGGGGGAAGCCGACCACCGAGCTGGTCAGATAGGAATAGGCCGATCCCCGCGGGGAGAGCAGGCGGCCGATCCACGGCAGCAGGCGCAGAAAATAGAACAGGTACAACACCCGGAGCGGCGGCCAGCGCGGGATCGTGGCGTCGAGGACGACGAGCTTGCCGCCCGGGCGCAGCACCCGGGCGATCTCGCGCAGGGCGGCGTCGAGGTCGGCGACGTTGCGCAGGCCGAAGGAGACGGTCGCGCCCGCGAAGTGGCGGTCGGGAAAGGGGAGCGCCAGCGCGTCGGCGGCGAGGGCGCCGGGGCGCGGCGCGGCGAGCTTCGCGAACTTGTGGCGGGCGATGGCCAGCATCGGCACGCAGAAGTCGGCCGCGGCCACCCGCGCGCCGCGGCGGCGCAGGGTGGTCGCCTGGTCGCCGGTGCCGCAGCAGAGGTCGAGCACCGCAGCGTCCGGCGGCGCCCCCAGGACAGCCGCGGCCCGCCGTCGCCAGACCACGTCGAGGCTGGCGGACAGCACGTGGTTCAGCAGGTCGTAGCGGGGCGCCACGCCGGCGAACATGTCCTGGATGGTCTTGCCCGACTTATCGAGAGAAGCGTCCAGAGAAGCGTCGAGCGGAGCCGCGGTCGTGGTGGAGTCGGACATCGCGGTAGAAGTGTAGCGCGGGAGAGGCGGGTCCGATCAGCGGGCGCCTCAGCGGGCGAACCCCCTTGCGGAATTCGCGCGTCTGCGCCACACTGCGGAGGTTGCGCGGGAATGGGATCGGGTCCTGCCCGGTCCAGCGGTGGTTCGCGTCCTCTTGACAATTCCTCCCTCCCCGCCTAGCATGTGGGTCCTTTGCGCCGCGATGCGGGTGTCGTTCGCCGCGGCGAGGCAAGTTTTTCCCAGCCCGAGTTGACCTGGAGAGATTGGAGATGCTGAAGAAGACCTACAGCCCGAAGCTCGCCGAGATCGAGCATCGGTGGTACGTGCTGGATGCGGCGGGGATCCCTCTGGGACGTCTGTCGTCGCTGGCGGCTCGCCTGTTGATGGGCAAGCACAAGCCCACCTACGCGACGCACATCGACACGGGCGACTTCGTCATCGTCATCAACGCCGAGCAGGCGGTGCTGACGGGGGGCAAGGAAGAGAAGAAGATTTATCACTACCACACGGGATATCCGGGTGGGATCAAGTCGGAGACGGCGGCCAAGCGGCGCGCGCGCCGGCCGACGAAGCTGGTCGAGGAGGCGGTGTGGGGCATGCTCCCCAAGGGTCCGCTCGGCCGCAAACAGCTCCGCAAGCTCAAGGTGTACGCGGGCGGCGAGCATCCGCACCAGGCGCAGCAGCCCGAGAGCTTCGACGTCGCGGCGGCGCTGTAGTCGACCCGACCGGGAATCCCAAGGAGAGAACGGAACGTGAGCCAAGTTCAATATTACGGCACCGGACGCCGCAAGACGGCCGCCGCCCGGGTGTTCCTGCGGCCCGGCGCGGGCGGCTTCAAGATCAATGGCCGGACGCTCGACAGCTACTTCCCGAACGAAGTGCTGAAGATGGTCATCAAGCAGCCGCTCCAGCTGACCGAGTCGGTCGAGCGGTTCGACATCCACGTCACCGTCGCGGGTGGCGGCAGCGCGGGGCAGGCCGGCGCGATCCGGCACGGCATCTCGCGCGCCCTGCTCGAGTTCAATGGTGAGCTGCGCGACCGCCTGAAGTCGGCCGGGTTCCTGACGCGCGACCCGCGCAAGAAGGAACGCAAGAAGTACGGTCAGAAGGGCGCCCGGGCGCGTTTCCAGTTCAGCAAGCGCTAGAAGGCCAGAAGGAGAGGATCTCTTGGTAGAAGTCACGATGAAGGAACTGCTGGAGGCCGGTGTCCACTTTGGGCATCAGACCCGCCGCTGGAATCCGAAGATGAAGCCCTACATCTTCGGCAAGCGCAATGGGATCTACATCATCGATCTGCAGAAGACGCTGCGGATGTTCAACCAGGTCGCCGAGCTCGTGCAGCAGCTCGCCGCCGAGGGGAAGCGGATCCTGTTCGTGGGCACGAAGCGTCAGGCGCAGGAGGCGATCGCCGAGGAGGCGGCCCGCTGCGGCGAGTTCTACGTCACCAACCGGTGGCTGGGCGGCACCCTGACCAACTTCGTCACCCTGCGCACCTCGATCCAGCGCCTCAAGGAGGTCGAGGGGCGGCTGAACGACGAGAACAGCCCGCTGACCAAGAAGGAGCGGCTGCGTCTGGAGCGCGAGCGGGAGAAGATGGTGAAGAACCTCGAGGGGATCCGCGACATGGAGGAGCTCCCCGACGCGCTCTTCGTGGTCGACCCCAAGAAGGAGGACATCGCGGTCTCCGAGGCGAACAAGCTCGGCATCCCGGTGATCGCCATCGTCGACACCAACTGCGACCCGGAGCTGATCGACTATCCGATCCCGGGCAATGACGACGCCATCCGCGCCATCCGGCTGTTCGCCTCGCGGCTCGCCGACGCCTATCTGGCCGGTGCCGGCAAGCTCCCCGACGACTCGGCCTTCCAGAAGGACAGCCGGATGCCGATTTTCGACAAGGACGCCGCGGCCGCGAGCGCCGCTCCGGCCTAGAGCCCGCCGTTCCGCGTTTCGAGAACCCGCGCGCCGCCGGCTCCGAAGCCGGCGGCGGCGCTGGAGGATAGGTCAGTCGAGCTCAACGTCGATCTGGCCTTTTCTTTTGTCTACCACCCAACCGCGATCACACGCCGCTTTCATCGCGGTCCGAAGGAGAAAGCTGTCATGGCTGAAGTCACCGCTCAGATGGTCAAGGAGCTCCGGGAGCGCACCGGCGCCGGAATGATGGATTGCAAGAACGCCCTCAATGACTGCAAGGGGGACATGGAGTCCGCGGTCGACACGCTGCGCAAGAAAGGTCTCGCCGCGGCGGCCAAGAAGGCCGGCCGGGTGACCGCCGAGGGCGCCGTGGGCTCGTACATCCACGCCGGCGGCAAGATCGGCGTGCTGGTCGAGATCAACTGCGAGACCGACTTCGTGGCCCGCACCGATCAGTTCCAGGAGCTGCTGCGCGACATCGCGATGCACATCGCCGCCACCGATCCCCGTTGCGTGCGCCGCGAGGAGGTCACCCCCGAGCTGCTGGAGCGCGAGCAGGCGATCTTCCGCGATCAGGCGCTCGCCTCGGGCAAGCCGCCGGCGGTGGTCGAGAAGATCGTCGCCGGCAAGATGGAGAAGTACTACTCCGAGTTCGTGCTGCTCGAGCAGCCGTTCGTCAAGAACCCGGATCAGACCATCAGCCAGATGATCGCCGAGAAGGTCGGCAAGATCGGCGAGAACATCCAGGTGCGCCGGTTCACCCGCTACAAGCTGGGCGAGGGGATCGAGAAGCGCCAGGACGACTTCGCCGCCGAGGTCATGGCGCAGGCAGGTCAATGACGGCGGGAGCGCTGGCCGGAGAGGCACCCATGGTGGCCCAGTATCGCCGGATCCTCCTCAAGGTCTCCGGCGAGGCCCTGATGGGCTCGCAGCCGTTCGGCATCGACGAGGCCGTGGTGGCCGCGATCGCCGACGAGATCCGCGACGTCCACAACCTCAAGGTCGAGATCGCCGTCGTGGTCGGCGGCGGCAACATCATCCGGGGCCTCGCCGCCAGCCATCGCGGCATCGACCGCGTGACCGGCGACTACATGGGCATGCTGGCGACGGTGATCAACGCCCTCGCCCTTCAGGACGCCCTGGAGAAGCGGGGCGTGGCCACGCGCGTGCAGACGGCGATCGACATCCGCGAGGTCGCCGAGCCGTTCATCCGCCGCCGCGCCCTCCGCCACCTGGAGAAGGGGCGCGCCGTCATCTTCGCCGCCGGCACCGGCAATCCCTACTTCACCACCGACAGCGCGGCCGCGTTGCGCGCCAACGAGATCCACGCTGATATTCTGCTCAAGGCCACCCAGGTGGATGGCGTCTACACCGCCGACCCCGCGAAGGACCCGACGGCGGTGAAGCTCCCCGAGGTGACCTACCAGGAGGTGCTGGAGCGGGATTTGCGGGTGATGGACACCGCGGCGATCAGTCTCTGCCGCGACAACGGTATCCCGATCGCCATCTTCGACCTGTCGACCTCTGGCAACATCCGCCGGGTGGTCTGCGGCGAGAAGGTCGGCTCGATCGTGCGCGCCTGAAAAGAGGAGATACCATGGAGATGAAAGAGCTGTTCAAGGAAGTCGAGACGCATATGAAGGGCGCGCTGGATCACCTTCATCACGAGATGAAGCACCTGCGCACCGGCCGCGCCTCGCTGACGCTGCTCGAGGGGATCACCGTCGACTACTACGGCAGCCCGGTGCCGCTGAATCAGGTGGCCAACCTGTCGGTGGCGGACGCGTCGATGATCGTGGCGCAGCCGTACGATGCGACTCAGAGCTCGGCGATCGAGCGGGCGATCATGAAGTCCGACCTCGGGCTCAATCCGTCCTCGGACGGCAAGGTGATCCGCATCCCCGTGCCGCCGCTGACCGAGGATCGCCGCAAGGAGTTCGTGAAGAAGGCCCACGACCTCGCCGAGCACGCGCGGACCGGAGTCCGCTCGGCGCGCCGGGACGGCAACGACAAGCTCAAGAAGATGGAGAAGGACAAGGTGGTCAGCCAGGACGACGAGCGCCGCGGTCTCGACGAGGTGCAGAAGCTTCACGACCGCTACATCAACGAGATCGCCACCGCCCTGGGGAAGAAAGAGCAGCAGATCCTCGAGGTCTGATCTCCCCGACGGACCAGCCGAGCTCGGGGCGCTCCGTGGCGAGCGCCGTTTCCGTTTCAGGATCGTCTCTTTCAATCCAAAATCCAAAATCGGCAATCCGAAATCGCCATGTTCCTCTACGGCTATCACCCCGTCCGCGAGGCCCTGCGGCATCGGCCGCACGACCTCGCGCGGGTGCTGGTGAGCACGGCCCGCGCGGGGCAGCGGCGCGAGGAGATCGAGGAGGCCTGCCGGCGGCATCGGGTGCCGTTCGAGGTGGTGCCGGAGCGGGCGCTCGCCGAGATCGCCGGTCCGGTCCACAATGGAATGGCCGCCGAAGTGCGCGCCGGCGCCGCGGCGCCGGTATCAGCGATGGGCGGCGACATGGACCTGGTGGTGCTCCTCGAGGACGTTCAGGACCCGCGCAACCTCGGCGCCCTGCTCCGCGTCTGTGAGGGCGCGGGGGCCGGCCGGGTGATGATCCGCGACCGCGGCTCGGCGCCGGTCTCCCCGACGGTCGCCAAGACCTCCGCCGGAGCCACGGAATGGCTGGAGATCGAGCGCATAACGAATACGGCGAACGAGATCGAGCGATTGAAGGCGGCGGGCTTCTGGGTCTACGGCACCGATCCGGAGGGAGATCCTCCCTGGGAGGTCGACCTCGCCGGCAAGGTCGCCCTCTGCTTCGGCGGCGAGGAGAAGGGGCTGCGCAACCGCACCCGCCAGCTCTGCGATCGCATGATCGGCCTGCCCATGCGCGGCCAGGTCGGCTCGCTCAATATCGCCACCTCGGCGGCGGCCGTGCTCTACGAAGCGGTGCGGCAGCGGACTTCAGTAAACAAAAAGTAAAAAAGAGACCATCGTCTCTCCAGACCTCCGGATCGTGGTAACAACTCGGGGCAGGCGCAGCCTAACCCGAGAAAAAAGGAGGAGGAGATGACGAAGATCGGTCACGTCTTTTCGATGCTGATCCTGTCGGCGACGGCTCTGGCCGGACCGGCGCGCGGAGTGGAGGTCGCGAGGATCCAGGCCACGTCGTCGCAGGTGCAGTGGGAGCCGCAGGTAGCCTACGATCGCCTGGTGCTGACGGTCTCGATGCCGGGAGGCGCGGTGGTCCGTCAGGAATTCGCGGCAGGGCAGATCCCATCGTTCGATCTTCCGCGGGGGAGCGCGGATGGCTCCTACGTCTACGAGCTGCGAGCCATTTCGCCGCTCGATCCGGAGGTGCGGAAGGCGCTGGCGGCCTCGCGCGAAGCGGACGGAGCGGCGGAGGTCGAGCGGCTCAGGCGGGCGGGCCGGCTGCCGGTGGGAGAGCTGGTGCAGAGCGGCTCCTTCGCCGTCACGAACGGCGCTGTCGTCGCTCCGGAGGCACGGGAGCCGCGAATGGCGGCGCCGGCCAGACCGGCGGCCAAGGCGGCCGTTCCGGGCCTGCCGGTGAAGGACAACGTGATCGCCGACGATCTGGTCGTCCAGGGGAGCGCCTGCGTCGGCCTCGACTGCGTGAACAACGAGAGCTTCGGGTTCGACACCCTCCGGCTCAAGGAGAACAACACGCGGATCAAGTTCAACGACACCAGCACGGGCACCGGTTTCCCGGCGACCAACTGGCAGCTCACTGCCAACGATTCCGCGAGCGGCGGCGCCAACAAGTTCTCGATCGAGGACGTGACCGCCTCCACCGTGCCGTTCACCGTGACCGGCTCCGCGCCGACGAACTCGATCTTCGTCGATTCCTCGGGCCGTCTCGGTCTGGGCACGGCGACGCCGGTCCTCCAGCTTCACCTCGACAAGAGCGACACGCCGGCGGTGCGGCTGGAGCAGAATTCCTCCGGCGGCTTCACCGCTCAGACCTGGGACGTCGCCGGCAACGAGGCCAACTTTTTCGTCCGCGACGTGACAGGGGGCTCGCGCCTGCCGTTCCGGATCCGGCCGGGCGCGCCGACCAGCAGCATCGACATCAGTGCCTCTGGCAACGTCGGCATCGGTACGGCCTCGCCGGCCAACAAGCTTCACGTCCTCGGCAGCGACGGCACCACCAAGGCGCTGATCCAGGAGTCCAGCGCCACCACCTCGCCCCGCGAGATGCTGGAGATCCGCAACAACGGAGGCTCGATCCTCATCGTCGAGGACACCAGCGTTCCACAGCGCTGGAGCTTCGGCACCACCGGCTCCTCGTTCGTCATCGACGAGCAGGCTCACACGGGGGTCGAGATGTTGCTCACCAACACCGGCAACATGACCATCCTGGGCACGCTGATGCAGGGCTCCGACCGCTTTACCAAGCATGACATCCTCGACGTGCGGCCGGAGGAGATCCTGGCCAAGGTCGACCACCTGCCGATCTCGACCTGGCGTTTCAATGGGGACGCGTCGCAGCATCTCGGTCCCATGGCCCAGGATTTCGCCGCCGCCTTCGGGCTGGGGCCTGACGACCGGCACATCGCCCCGCTCGACGCCGCGGGCGTGAGCCTGGCCGCTATCCAGGCGCTCAACCGCAAGGTCGGCGAGAAGCAGGCCGCCATCGACGAGCTCACCCGTCGCAACGCCGAGCTGGCGAAGCGGCTAACCGATCTCGAGACGCTGGTGGCGAAGCTCGCGCCACAGAACCCGTAGGCCTCGGCGCTCGCGGAGGCGCCCTGAGCCGAGCGCCTCCGCACCCTTTCCGCCAGCCTCGAACGAAAGATTTCGCCGACCGACGCCAGCGCGATCCAGGGGCGTCTGCAACGCAGCGAAACTCTCAAGGCCGCAACTTCCTCGCGGCTGTCGTGTCGAGGCGCGACGCGAGAGAACACCGAAGAACATGCAGTTTGTCAGCGGCGTCTGATTTCACCTCTCTGCGCACGCTCTTCAAGATCGCTCCCGGATCGGCTACGATACGCCTCGGTTGCTTTTCCTTCCTCTTTCCAAACGAGCCGAGGTCAGGACACATGAACGATGTCGTCCAGAAGTTCTGGGGTTTCTGTCATACGCTGCGGCACGACGGCATCGATTATGGCGATTACATCGAACAGATCACGTATCTGCTGTTCCTCAAGATGGCGGACGAGCGGAGAATCGATCTCAGCCGGATGACGGTGCCGCGGGAGGAATGGACGGCGATCGATTGCTCCTGGCCGGCGCTGGCGAGCGAGCAGGAAGAGGGATTGATCAGCCACTACAACGGCGTGCTGCGCGCGCTCGGCAAACAGCCCGGCCTGCTCGGCGACATCTTCAAGGCCGCGGAGTCGCGCTTCAACCATCCGGCGAACCTCAAGCGCCTGATCGATCTGATCGACGAGACGAAATGGACCACACTGGAGGTGGATCTCAAGGCGGCGGTTTTTGAAGGGCTGCTCGAGAAGGCGGCGAGCGAGGGAAAGAAGGGGGCCGGGCAATATTTCACGCCGCGCCGGCTGATCCAATCGATCGTGCGTTGCGTGCAGCCCGATCCACGCGGCCACCCGGAGCTGGCGATCTGCGATCCGGCGTGCGGCACCGGCGGCTTTCTCGTTCTCGCCTACGAATGGCTGCTGGCCGGCGGCAGCGACGGCATCTCCGATCCGGCGCTGGCGCAGCGGGTGCGCTGCGGCACCTACTTCGGCCAGGAGCTGGTACGCCGCCCGCGGCGGCTGGCGCTGATGAACCTCTTCCTGCACGGTCTGGAGCCCGAGATCAAGCTCGGCGATTCGATCGACGAACGTCCGGACGAAGGGCGGTTCGACATCGTGCTGACCAACCCGCCGTTCGGCAACAAGGGGGCGAACCAGGTGCCCGACCGGACGGACCTGACGATCAAGACCTCCAACAAGCAGCTCAACTTCCTGCAGCACGTCGTCACGCTGCTCAAGGTCGGCGGGCGGGCGGCGGTGATCGTGCCCGACAACTGCCTGTTCGCCGACCAGGCCGGCGAGGTGTTCAAGGTGCTCACCCAGGAGTGCGACCTGCACACCGTGCTGCGGCTGCCCAACGGCACGTTCACTCCCTACAGCGCCGGCACCAAGACCAACGTCGTCTTCTTCACCAAGGGACCGGCGACGGAGACGGTCTGGGTCTACGATGCGCGCACCAACGTGCCGCGGATCACCAAGAAGGACCGCCCCCTCACCCATGCCCACCTCGCCGCCTTCGAGGCCTGCTACGGGCTCGATCCCAACGGCCGCGCGCGCCGCTCGGCCGGCGATTCGCGCGAGGATCGCTGGCGGTCGTTCTCGATCTCCGAGGTGAGAGCCCGCGACTTCAAGATCGACGGCCTGAAATGGCTGAAGGAAGAGTCGCTCGACGACGATCTGGCGGAGCCCGAGGAGCTGGCGGCGGAAGCGATCGTCGAGCTGGAGAGCGCGATGGCCGACCTCAATTCCGTCATCGAGCTGCTGACCAGCGACGCCGAGCCGCAGCGGCCGCGCGCCGTGCTGGGGGGCTCATGACGAGCGCCGTCTCCGATTGGGAGATCGGCCGCCGCGAGGGCGAGCTGCCCGAAGGATGGGCGGAGGCGACCCTCGAGGAGATCGTCGTCCATAAGCTCGGCGGCGAATGGGGCGTCGACCCCAAGGAGGCGTTGACGAATCCCGAGCTGGTGAAGGTGCGGGTGATCCGCGGCACCGAGTTCCGCCACTGGGAGCGCGACAAGGGTGAGACGGCGGAGGAGCGGGCGATCAAGCGCTCGAGCCTCGCCCGCCGGCAGCTCGCCGCCGGCGATCTGGTGGTGGAGGTCTCGGGTGGCGGCGCCACCCAGCCGGTGGGGCGGACGCTGCTGATCGACGGCGAGGCGATCCAGCGCGCCGGCGGGGTGCCGCTGATCTGCGCGAACTTCTGCCGGCAGATCCGGATCCATCGCGAGATCGACCCTGCCTTCGTCCATCTCGCCCTCTCGTTCCTCTACCTCTGCGGCTCCTTCAACGAGCACCAGACGCAGACCACCAACCTCCGCAACCTCGATTTCGACAGCTTCCTCTCCGGCGTCGTGGTGCCGGTGCCTCCGCTGGCGGAACAGCGCCGGATCGTCGACAAGGCGCGCGAGCTGATGGGGCCGCTGCGGCGTGCGCGCGAAGGGCTGGCCCGGCTGCCGGAGATCCTGCGCCGGCTGCGCCAGTCGGTGCTCGCCGACGCCTACTCGGGAAGGCTCTCCGCGGAGTGGCGCGAGCGGCGCGGGGCCTACGAGCCGCTCAGCCCCCGTCTGGCGCGCGCCTTCGCGTCCCGCCGCGAAGCCTACGAGATGGCGCGCTGCGAGGCGGAGGCGTTCGACCGCCGGGCGCCGCGGCGGCCGAAGAATCTGGCCGCCACGGAGTGGGAGGCCCCCGAGCCCCTCGCCGCGCCCGAAGTGCCGGAGGGGTGGAGCATGGTGGCCTTGCAGGACGTGATCCATCGCGCCCAGTACGGTCTGTCGGTGCGGGCCGACGGCGAGCCGCGGACCGGCGTCGCGATGCTGCGCATGGTGAATATCCAGGACGGCCGGATGGACGGCCGCGAGCTCAAGTACGTCGACCGCGAGGGGATCGACGTCCAGGGGTTCACGGTGCGGAAAGGGGACATCCTGTTCAATCGCACCAACAGCCCTGTGCTGGTGGGCAAGGCGGCGGTGTTCGACCTCGACCTGGAGGCGGTCTTCGCCTCCTACCTGGTCCGCATCGAGTGCGACGACCGGCTGGTCGCCAGCTCCTATGTCTGCGGCTGGATCAACTCGCCCTGGGGACGGCACTGGGCGCGGACGGTCCGCACCGATTGCAGCAATCAGTCGAACATCAACGTCTCCCGGCTGCTGCGAATGCCCGTGCCGGTGCCGCCGCTCGCCGAGCAACGGCAGATCGTGCGTCGCGTCGAGGAGCTCTTCGCCTTCGCGGATGCCATCGCGCAGCGGGTGGCGGCGGCGGAGGAGCGGACCGAGAGATTGCGGCGGACGATCCTCGCCCGCGCCATGCGCGGCGAGCTGGTGCCCACCGCCTCCGAGCTCGCCCGCGACGGTGGCGGCGGCGATGAGGGGGGCGGCTTCGAGCCGGCGGCGGACCTGCTCGACCGGATCGGAGCGGAGCGCCTCACGGCGGAGGCGGGAGGGGTGATGTCGGGCCGCGACGCGACGAGCGCCGGCGGGCCGGTGGTCGAGCCGATCCTGGCGGCGATCCGTCAGGCCTGCTGGGGCGCCGGCGCGTTGAGCCGCGAGGAGCTGATCCGCCGGGTGGCGACCCGTCTCGGCTCGCCGAAGTTCGGCAAGACCGTGCGCGCGCGCCTGGAGGCCCATCTGAAGGTCGCCGTCGACCGCCGGATCATCGCCGTCCAGGGCGAGCTGCTGGTCGGTGCCACCCCGACTTTCGGCCGCTATGACTACCGGTTCCTGGTCTGGGTGCTGCGGACGCTGATGGCGAACGGGCGAGAGGTCGAGGTCGACAAGGAGGAGCTCGCCCGCGCCCTCGTCGGCTACCTCGGCTATGGCCAGGTAACCAACGCCATCCGTGAGCGGCTGGACCGGGTCTTTCAGTGGGCGGCGCAGGACGGAGAGCTCGCCGTGCACGACGGCCGGATCGCGCTCCTGTGATCGATCAGGAATCCGGTTTGAGCCACTCGAACAGATCGTAGTGCTCGCGGGTCATGCCGAGCCGCTCGTAGACTCCCTGCGCGCCGGCGTTGCGCTTGTCGACGTAGAGCCGGATCCCCTTCAGGTCGTCCGACTCCTCGACCTGCCGCCGGACCCGCTCGTAGAGCGCCCGGTAGACTCCCCGGCCGCGCTCCTCGGGGACGACGTAGACCGACTGGATCCAGAGGACCACGCCGTCGCGCCAGTCGCTCCATTCGAAGGTGGTGAGCAGGCAGCCGACCGTCCGATCGCCGCGCCCGGCGATCCAGTACGCTCCCTTGCCAGGATCGGCGAAGACGGCCGCGACACCGCGGCGCAGGGTGGCGCCGTCGAGCTCGAGACCTTCGGTCTCACGGGCCATCCGGAGCTGGAAGTCGACGATCGCCGCGGCGTCCGCGGGCAAGCTGGCGCGGATCTGGAGGCCGGCGTCAGCCAAGCGGCGGCGCCTCGCCGTGCCGCAGCGCTTCCAGCAGGCGCTCCTCGATCTCGGGGGCGAGCGGCTCGTCCGGCAACTGCCGCACGGCGCGCACCACGGCGGTGACCGCGCCGGCGAAGCGCCGGCATCCCTCGCACCCCGTCAGGTGCTCGTCGATCCTCTCGGCGCGGTCGCGGCTCAGCCGGCCGTCGAGGTGCTCGGTGAGGTCGGCGAGCACCTCGCCGCAATGAAGGCCGGCGACGACCCGTTCATCCTCCACGGGCGTCCTCCTCGATGCGGGCGAGCAGCCGCACGCGGGCCCGGTGCAGGCGGGTGCAGACCGCCGTGTCCGAGAGACCGGTGACCCGCGCCGCCTCGTCAACCGTGAAGTACTCACGGTCGCAGAGGGTGAGGAGCTCGCGGTCCTCGGCGGGGAGCGCCGCGAAGGCGGTCTCGACGGCGAAGGGGTCGAGCTCCGGAGCCTCGTCGCCGAGGGTTCTTCCCCAACCCGCGGACTGGGTCAGCTCGCGGAAGGGGGCGAGGATGCGCTCCGGCGAGCGCGGGTGGAGGCGATCGATCGCCTGGCGGGCGAGGGCGAGAAGCCAGGGGCGGGCGGAGGGCTCGTCCCGATGGCGTAGCGCGGCGCGGCGGGCGGCGAGGAAGGTCGCGAGCAGGACCTCCTCGGCGTCGGCCGCCGCTTCGCCCTCCGTGGCGAGGGCGGCGCGGACGAACCGGTACACCGCCGCCTGATGCCGCCGGACGAGGCGGTCGAAGGCGGACGGGTCCCCGGCCGCGACGCGGCCGATCAACGTCTCGTCGGTGACCCTGGAGTCGTCCGCGTCAACCATCCCCAATCCCCGGAGTGGGAGCTACAGTGAAACATCGCGAGCTGTCGGTCGTCGCCGCGAATCTTACACCCTACTTCAGGTTCGTCTCGAACAGCTTGAAGATCCGCCGGTACTCGTCGAGCCAGCTGGTGGGCTGCTCGAAGGCATGGTCCTCGACCGGGTAGATGGCGATCTGGAAATTCTCCTTCTTCAGCTCGATCAGGCGCTGCACCACCCGCACGTTGTCCTGGAAGAAGACGTTCGAATCGAGCATGCCGTCGCAGATCAGCAGCGGCTTCTTGAGCCCCGCCGCGTATTCGATCGGCGAGCTCTTCTCGTAGGCGTCGGGATCGACCTCCGGCCGGTTGAGGATGTTGCCGCTGTAGTCCTCGTTGTAGTGGGCCCAGTCGGACACCGGCCGCAGCGCGGCGCCGGCGGCGAAGAGGTCGGGCTGGCGGAAGAGGGCCATGTAGGTCAGGAAGCCGCCATAAGAGCCCCCCCAGACCCCCACCCGCGCGGGATCGACGTTCTTGTGCTGGGCGAGCCAGGCGACGCCGTCCTGGAGGTCCTCGAGCTCGGGGTAGCCCATCTGCCGGTAGATCGCCGTGCGCCAGTCGCGGCCATAGCCGGCCGAGGCGCGGTAGTCCATGTCGAGCACGACGTAGCCGTGGCGGGTCAGATAGGTGATGAACATGAACTCGTGCTGGTAGTAGGACCAGCCGTAGGTGACCTCCTGGAGATACCCGGCGCCATGGATGAAGACGGCCGCCGGGTACTTGCGGGCCGGATCGAAGTCCTTCGGGGTGTACACCCGCGAATAGATCTCGCCTGCGCCGTGCGTCGACGGGATCGGCAGGATCTCGGGGCTCGTCCAGTCCTGGGCCAGGAAGAGCGGGGTCCGCGTCGAGGTGACCTGCCGCGCCTCGGCGCTCGGCCGGATGGCCTGCGCGTAGACCTCGTCCGGCCGGTTGATGCTGGAGTGGAGGAAGAGGACCTGGCTTTCGTCGGGCGAGAGCGTGCCGTGGGCGTAGCTGCCTCCGAGCCGGGTGATCTGCTCGGCCTTGGCCGTGGCGACGTCGACGCGCCAGAGGTCGTACTTGCCCGGGTGCTCCTGGTTGGCCGTGTAGTAGAGATAGCGGCCATCCCAGCTCAAGGTGGGGGAGGAGACCTCGTACTTCCCGCGCGGCGCGTCCGGGCTCAGCCGTCGGGTCTCGCCGGTGCGGGTCGACAGGCGGTAGAGCTGCGAGGTGCCGCTCTCCTCGGAGAGGAACCAGAGCGTCTCGTTGTCGCGCAGCCAGCCGTTGTCGTTGAAGTCCCAGTTGATCCAGGCCGGATCGGTCAGCCGGTGGCGCGGGGTGAGCGTGGCGCTGGCGGCGTCCCAGGTGGCGATCCAGCGGTCCTTGTTGTCGCGGGCCCGCAACTCCAGCGCGAGCTGCCGGCCGTCGTCCGACCAGGAGAGCCCCTGGACCTCGAGCGCCCGCGCCGAGGCCTCTTTCGGCTTCTCCGCGTCCTTATCTTTGTCCTTGTCCTTGTCCTTGTCTGCGACGTCCTTGTCCGCGACCTTCTCTGCGGCGCCGGGCTTGGCCGCGCCGGTCTCCTTCGCCTCGTCGGCTGCCTTCTTCCGGGCCGCCGCCTTGCGGGCGTCGGCGAGCTCGCGCAGCGCCTTCAGGGGATCGTCCTTGATCCCCGGCAATACCGACCAGTCGAGGTCGTGCCGCTCGTGCTTCTTGAGATCGAGCAGCAGGACGGAGTGGGGCGTCAGCGTCTCGCCACCGACCTTGGCGCGCGCGTCGCGGGTCTCCACGTTGCCGCTCTCGGTGACGTACTCGGGGAGCTTCGAATGGGCGCCGCCCTCCTCCCGCTTCGGTGCGGTGACCACCGCCAGCCAGTCGCCCGAAGGGGAGAGCGCGACGGTCTCGATCCTGACCTCCTTGCCCAGGTACCAGGGAAGCGGCGAGCGGCTGGGATCGGCCCGTTGCACGGCGCGGTCCTCCTCGCGGTCGCGCTTCTCCTGCTCCTGCTTCTGCCGGATCACGTCGAAGAGACGGGTCTGTTGCTCTTCGAGGAAGGTCCGCTCCTTTTTGTCGGCGGGGTCCTTGGCGAGCTTCAGGCTGGCGACCTTGGAGGTGAGCCCCGACTCGACGTCATAGACGAAGACGTCGTCGCCGCCGCGGAACCAGACGCGCCGGCCGTCGGCCAGGAATCCCGGCTCGTCCCCCACCTCGCCGGTGCGGGTGACCTGGCGGACGGCGCCGGTCTTGAGGTCCTTGACGAACAGGTCCCCATCCCGCGCGTAGACCTTGCGGGTGCGCTGGCGGTTGCGCTCGCCGGGCGCGTCCGTGCGGCTCCGCTCGGCCGGATCGATGCGGACGGCCTTGCCCACCGTACCCGCCGAGACGTCGACGCGATAGAGGTCCTTCTTCTGCTTGCCCTCGCCATCCCGCTCGCGCTCGTAGTAGATCGCGTGGCCGTCGTCCGACCAGTAGGGGTCCTCGGGCTGGTTCCCGATCCAGTCGGTGTCGGACATGATCTGCTCCAGTGTGAGCTGGCCGGGATCGGCGGCGGGGGGCGTGCTGGTGGCCGTCGCGGTCGTTGCGACCATCGCGGACATTGCGGGCATCGCGAGCAGGAGGCAGAGACCCCCGGCGATTCCGGAGATCGAGCGACTACGGTATCTCGTCATCATTCTTGGATTCCTCGAAAAAGCTTCGGAAAGTGGAAGGCTACAGCGGATGGGGACAGGGGGGAAGCTCTTCGGATAGACTTCCCGGCCGTATGGAGCTGGGAGACCTCAAGCTGACCCTCGTCGCCGACGGTGAGTTCCGTCTGGATGGCGGCGCCATGTTCGGCGTCGTGCCGCGCACCCTCTGGGAGAAGGCCAAGCCGCCGGACGACCTCAACCGCATCCGGATGGGCACCAACTGCCTGCTGGTGGAGCGCGGCAGCGAGCTCCTGCTGATCGACACCGGGATCGGCGACAAGCACGACCGTCGCTTCGCGGAGCTCTACGGCATGGACCCGGCGGCCGTCCGGCTGCCGGACGCGATCCGCGAGGCGGGCTACGAGCTGGGGGACGTCACCCACGTTCTGCTCTCCCATCTGCATTTCGACCACTGTGGCTGGAACACTCGCGAGTCGAACGGCGCGATCGTGCCGACCTTCCCCAAGGCGCGCTACTGGCTGCAGCGGGGGGAGGTGGACCATGCCCGCTTCCCCAACGAGCGCGACCGCGCCAGCTATTTCCCCGCGAACTGGGAGCCGCTCTTCGACGCCGGCGCCGTCGAGCTGTTCGGCGACGAGGCCGAGCCGATGCCCGGCGTCAAGGCCGTCCGCGTTCCTGGGCATAACGCTGACATGTGTATCGTTCTCCTCACTGGGGGGGAGAATCAGGACGCGGTCTACTGGGCCGACCTGGTGCCGACCTCGGCGCACGTGGCCCTCCCCTGGATCATGGGCTACGACCTGTACCCGATGACCACGCTCGAGAACAAGAAGCACTGGCTGCCGCGGGCGGCGGCGGGGAACTGGCTCTGCCTCTTCGAGCACGACCCGGTCGTCCCCTGGGGGCGCGTGGTGGAGGAGAAGCCCGGCCGCTTCCGCACCGTTCCGGTAGCGGCGCCCTGAGCTTCCCCAATCCAAAATCCAAAATCACAAATCCAAAATCAAGATACGGAGAGATCCGATGGCGCGAGAAGAGTTCGATCTGATCATCATCGGCAGCGGCCCCGGCGGCTACGTCGCCGGCGTCCGCGCCGGCCAGCTGGGGATGAAGGTGGCGGTGATTGAGCGCGATCCCAAGTTCGGCGGCACCTGCCTGTTGCGCGGCTGCATCCCCACCAAGGCGCTGCTGCACACGGCGTCGGTGCTGGACGAGATCCGCGAGGCGGACACCCTGGGCATCGAGGTCGCCGCGCCCGTGCTCGACATCGTCAAGGCGCAGGAGCGCAAGCAGAAGGTGGTCGACAGCAACTCCAGGGGCGTCGAGTTCCTGTTCAAGAAGAACAAGGTGACCGGCATCCATGGCACCGGCCGCATCACCGGCCCGCACGAGGTCGAGGTCGAGGGGCCGGACGGCAAGACCACGTACGGCGCGAAGTTCATCATGATCGCCACCGGCTCGGTGCCGCGCGACGTACCGGTCGCGCCGACCGACGGCGAGCGGGTGCTCAACTCCGACCACGTCCTGGAGCTCAAGAAGATCCCGGCGTCGATCGCCGTGCTCGGCGCCGGCGCGGTCGGCACCGAGTTCGCCTCGATCTACACCTCGTTCGGCTCCAAGGTCACGCTGATCGAGATGCTGCCGCGCATCCTGCCGATCGAGGACGAGGAGGTCTCGGCCGAGCTCCAGAAGGCGCTGCGCAAGCGGGGCATCGACGTCATGACCGGTACCAAGTGCCTGAGCGTCGAGCGTACCGGGACCGGCGTCCGCCTGAAGCTCGAAGGGGGCAAGGCCGACACCGTCGAGGCTGATCTGCTGCTGGTCGCTATCGGCCGCCGGCCGGTCACCGAGAACCTCGGCCTCGAGGCCCTGGGCATCGGGCTCGACCGCGGCTACGTCAAGGTCGACCCGCTGATGCGCACCTCGGTGCCGCACATCTACGCCATCGGCGACGTCATCAACACCCCCTGGCTGGCGCACGTCGCCACCGCCGAGGGGATCCTGGCGGTCGAGCACATGGCGGGGCTGCCGGTGCGGGAGATCAACTACGACCGCGTTCCCTCCTGCACCTACTGCGATCCGGAAGTCGCCAGCGTCGGCCTCACCGAAGCCAAGGCGCGCGAGCGGGGCTACGACGTCGCGGTCGGCAAGTTCCCCTTCACCGCCCTCGGCAAAGCCAAGGTGATCGGCAAGACCACCGGCTTCGTCAAGGTGGTGCGCGAGACCAAGTACGACGAGGTGCTCGGCGTGCACATCATCGGCGCTCACGCCACCGACCTGATCGCCGAGGCCTGCGTGGCCCTGCAGATGGAAGGGACGGACGAGGAGCTGATGCGCACCATGCATGCCCACCCGACGATGTCCGAGGCGGTCATGGAAGCGGCCCACGCCGCCCATGGCGGCGCCATCCACATGTAGAGGAAACCGGAGAACCATGGCGACGACCGGAAAAAGCTGGGGTCCGCTGCACCCCAAGAGTCAAGACACGCAGCCGGCCGACCGGCTGGCGACCACCGAGCTGCCGCGCGAGCGGCAGCTCGAGCTCTATCACTTCCTGCGGCTCACCCGGATGGTGGAAGGGCGCCTCGGCAACCTCTACCGCCAGGGCAAGGTGGTGGGCGGCCTCTACTCCAGCCTCGGCCAGGAGGCGACCGCCGTCGGCAGCGCCTACGCCCTCGCGCCGCAGGACGTGATGGGGCCGCTGATCCGCAACCTCGGCTCGATGCTCGTCCGCGGCGTGCAGCCGCGCGAGGTCATGATGCAGTACATGGCCAAGAGCGACAGCCCGACCGGTGGCAAGGACGGCAACACCCACTTCGGCGACCTCCAGCGCGGGCTGGTGGCGCCGATCTCGATGCTCGGCGCCGTCATCCCGGTGATGGTCGGCGTCGCCCTCGCCGGCAAGATGCAGGGCAAGGATCTCGTCGCCCTGACCTACATCGGCGACGGTGGCACCTCGACGGGCGACTTCCACGAGGGGCTCAACCTCGCGGCGGTGCTCCACGTGCCCTTCGTGCTGATCGCCGAGAACAACGGCTGGGCCTATTCGACGCCCACCTCGCGGCAGATGCGGATCAAGAACATCGCCACCCGGGCCGCCGCCTACGGCATCCCGGGCGAGACCGTGGACGGCAACGACGTGCTCGCGGTCTATGAGACCACCCGCCGGGCGCTCGAACGGGCGCGCGCCGGCGGCGGCCCGACGCTGATCGAATCCAAGACCTTCCGCATGAAGGGGCACGCCGAGCACGACGACGCCGGCTACGTGCCCAAGGAGCAGTTCGAGGAGTGGAAGGAGAAGGATCCGATCGCGCGCTTCGAGCGCCATCTGCTCGCCAACGGCTTCGCGACGGCGGACGATCTCACGGCGATCGCCGCGAAGATCGACGCCCAGCTCAACGAGGAGGTCGACTTCGCGCTCGCCTCCCCCATGCCGCCGCCGGAACGGGCGTTCGAGGGGGTCTACGCCTGATGGCTACCCTGACCTACCTCGAAGCCATCCGCCAGGCGCTCTGGGATGAGATGGAGCAGGACGAGCGGGTGTTCATGCTCGGCCAGGACATCGGCACCTACGGCGGCGCCTTCCGCGTCACCGCCGGCTTCCTCGACCACTTCGGCGGCCAGCGGATCGTCGACACCCCGATCAGCGAGTCGGCGATGATCGGCGCCGCCATCGGCGCCGCCATGATGGGGCTGATGCCCGTCGTCGAGATGCAGTTCATCGACTTCATCTCCTGCGGCTTCAACCAGATCATCAACTTCGCCGCGCCCAACCACTACCGTTGGGGCCAGAAGGTGCCGATCGTCGTCCGCGGCCCCGCCGGCGGCAACGTCCACGGCTCCTGCTACCACAGCCAGAATCCGGAGTCCTACTTCCAGCACACGCCCGGCCTGAAGATCGTGGCGCCCGGCACCGTCGCCGACGCCTACGGCCTTCTCCGGTCGGCGATCCAGGACCCCAACCCGGTGCTCTTCTTCGAGCACAAGTACCTCTACCGGCGCCTCAAAGACGACATCGACACCGGCGGGAGTGACAACCGCGTGCCGATCGGCGAGGCGCGGCTGGCGCGCGCCGGGCGCGACCTGTCGGTGATCACCTACGGTGCTATGCTGCAAGTGGCGCTGGAGGCCGCCGGGCGCCTCGAAGGCGACGGGATCGATCTCGAAGTCCTCGATCTGCGGACGATCAAGCCCCTCGACCAGGAAGCGATCCTCGCTACCGCCCGCAAGACCAGCCGGGTGATCGTCCTTACCGAGGAGCAGACCACCGGATCGGTGGCCGGCGAGGTGGCGGCGCGGATCTCGCAGGACGCGTTCGAGTGGCTGGACGGGCCGGTCCACCGGCTCTGCTGCCCTGATACGCCGGTCCCCTTCAGCCCGACGCTCGAAGAAGCCTACTTGCCGAACGTTGACAAGCTCGTCGCCAAAGTCCGCGAGCTGGCCAGCTACTGACAGAACCTCGAGATGGATTTATAGATACGGGAGAGCTTATGGCAACGGAAGTCGTGATGCCGCAGATGGGGGAGTCGATCGCCGAGGGCACCATCACCCGCTGGCTGGTGAAGGTCGGCGACAAGGTGGAGCGCGATCAGCCGCTGTTCGAGATCTCGACCGACAAGGTCGACGCCGAGATCCCGAGCCCGGCCTCCGGCACGCTCCAGGAGATCCGCAATCAGGAGGGGGAGACGGTCCCCGTCAACCAGGTCGTCGCCATCATCGGTGAAGGCGCCGCGCAGGCCGCCGCCGCGCCTGCCGCGGCCGCTGCTCCGGCTCCCGCCGCTGCCGAGCCGGCGCCGCAGCCCGCCGCCGCACCGGCTCCCGTGGCGCAGCCCGCCGCCGCGGCTCCGGCGCAGTCTTCGGCCGAGCAGGCCACCGAAGAGGAGGAGGACGAAGAGGTCCTCCGCGATTCCGGTGAATCCGCACAGGCGAAGGAGATCGAGGCGGCCGACTCCGACGTCGAGGCACGCCTCCGCAAGTTCTCCAGCCCCCTGGTGCGCAACATCGCGGCCAAGGAAAATGTGGACCTCGCGCAGGTCTCGGGCACCGGCGCTCATGGCCGGGTGACCAAGGACGACATCCTCGGTCATCTGGAGCAGCGCAAGTCGGCGCCGACTCCCGCCGCGGCTCCGGCACCTGCTGCTCCGGCGGCTCCCGTCGCCGCCAAGCCCGCTGCCGCGGCTCCCGCTGCCGCTCCGGCCGCCGCCGCGCCTCCGGCGGGCCAACGCCCGCTGCCGGCCGGCTTCCACGTGGCGGCCTACACGGAGGGGGAGAACGTCGAGATCGAGCCGATGTCCAAGATGCGGCAGATCACGGCGGCGCACATGGTCTACTCCAAGGCGACCTCGGCGCACGTCACGACCCTGTTCCACATCGACATGTCGAAGATCAACAAGGCGCGGCTGCGCGCCCGCGACGGCTTCTTCAAGAAGGAGGGCACCAAGCTCACCTTCATGCCGTTCATCTTCAAGGCTGTCGCCACTGCCCTCAAGGCGCACAAGAGCGTCAACGCCTCGATCGACGGCACCAACATCGTCTACAAGAAGGACATCAACATCGGCATGGCCGTCGACCTCCCCGGCCGCGGCCTGATCGTGCCGGTGATCCGCAAGGCCGATCAGCTCAGCCTCGTCGGCCTCGCCAAGACCGCCAACGATCTGGCGGACCGGGCGCGTACCAAGAAGCTGAAGCCGGAGGAGACGCAAGGCGGCACCTTCACCGTCACCAACCCGGGCGTCTTCGGCAGCCTCTTCGGCACGCCGGTGATCAACCAGCCGCAGGTGGGCATCCTCGGGGTCGGCGCCATCGAGAAGCGGCCGATCGTGGTCGAGGACGAAGACGGCAACGACTCGATCGTCATCAAGACCATGTGCTACTTCAGCATCTCCTACGACCACCGGTTGGTCGACGGCGCGGATGCCGACCGCTTCATGCTCGATCTCAAGAAGGTTCTCGAGCAGGACTCCTGGACCGAGCTCGAAGCGTACGTGTAGGCGGTTCGCAGGAGCCGTGCAGGTTTGGAACGAGCCCGGGCGACGCCCGGGCTCGTTGTATTTTTCGGTCAAGTCGTTGGTCCGATCGGGACCGTAACGATCTCCAAGCCCTCGATATGGTGGAAATGCCGAACGTTGTGAGTGACGAGAGGAACCTCATAGCGAATCGCGGTCGCAGCAATCCATGCGTCAGGATCTGCAACCGGGCGGCCTCGCCTGCTCTTGATCTTCGCCCATTCCCAACTCATCGCGTCGTCATAGGGAAGGACGTTATAGCCTCGAAGATGAAGCCGAAGGGCCTCGACCCGCCGGTCGCTCCAGTTGCGCTCCATGGGCCAACGGTAAAGCTCCGCGACTGTCATGAACGAGATACCGAGGAGGTTTCCTTTAAGAACCTCCCAATAAAGAGGAGCCAACGAGTGCTTCTTGAGGAGGTAGGAAAGGACCGAAGTATCGACGAGGAGTCGGCTCACGCATCCTTCCCGCGAAGGGATTCTTGGCGCCAGCGCTCCAGAGCGGCCTCGAAGCCATCATTGACTTCATCTTCAGGCCAACCTCCAAGCAACGCCTCGAGGCGTTCCACTGGGCGAACGCCTTGCTGACGAGCAAGGTCTTCGAAAGAGGCCCCTCGCCAGAACTCGGATTTCGCGGGCGCCGTTCCTTGAGGATGATATTTTCTTTGTTTGGCTACGGTCATTAATTCCCCTGGACGCCATTCTACGCCGATCCTTGGGGTTCGCCAAGCATGCCAGTCCGCCGATGTGTTTCTCGAAGTCGATGCGGGCCAACGCTTCCCAATCTGCCAACTCTTTTTGGGCGAAGTTGAGAAACATTGAGTTCGCACCGCCGTATACTTCTAAGAAGGGGCGAATTAACGCCCCTCGAAGGAGGAAACAATGAAGAAGAGTGCGAGGGTTTCCCTGACGGCCGGTGGTCTGCTTCTCGTGGCGTTCCTCATGAACCTGGGCGTGGCTTCGGCCTGTACGTACAATTGCGTCCGGGTCCCTGGTGGAAGCCCTCTCTGTCGGCAATGCCAGGACACGGGTGTCTTCACCGGCATCACCTGCGAGAACTCCGGGCCCTGCGAGTGCTTCTTCACCAAGAACACCTGCGGCTCCGCCCAGGCCAAGGCAGAGATCTCGCCGGATCTCTCGGCCATCACCGAAGCCGACCCGGTGAACGCCTGCTCGACCTCCACCACCACAGCTGATACCGGGCTCCCGGTCGCGCTGCTACAGTAGGCAGCAGTTCGTCTGAGGCCTTGTCGGCGGGCCCGAAGCTTTCCGGGCTCGTCGCGTCCTCACAACACGGATTTCCCTTGAACGCATGCCGCCGGGCTTCAGTTTGCCCATTGCGGATCTGTTTCCAGAGTAGTCCGATCTATCTAGGTCGGATGTTCGCTCTCATAGGGTCTGAAGGTGAGCACCTCGACAGGGTTGTCAGTGCCTCTGGGCGAGAACCAGGATGCATAAACCACGTCGTCCACAGCCTCGAAGGAAATCTGCATCGGGAACCCCCTGCTTCGAAGCTTTCCCCAGACGATGAACCATTCGTCTCGGTTGCGCGCGACAAAGAGTGGCTGCCCTTTGTGCTCCTCTGTATCGAACGCATCGTCGAAGGGAGGGCTGCAGTCGTCGCCGAACACAACAAACCATTTCCCGTCTTCGTACGCGGAAAAGCAGAGTCGATCGCCCATCGCGAGGGGTGTCCAGGGCCGCTCCTCAAGCTCGTCGAATGCCTGAGAAACCCAGCCATTCCAGACCCATCGCCATTTTGAGTTGACGCGTTCGCGTTGCCAGGCCGGGCTCATGAAGGCTTCGCGGACGAATCCAGACCTACTGAGCGGCCAACCACTCATACAGCCCCACATACTCCCGCCCCTGGACATCCCAGGAGAAATCCCGCGTCATCCCGTTGACCATCATTCTTTGCCAGAGGATGGGCTGGTGGAACGTGTTCAGGGCGCGGTCGAGGGCCCAGGCGAGGCCTTCGGGAGTGAAGTGGTCGAAGACGAAGCCGGTGCCCTGGCCGGTGGCGGGATCGAAGGGCTCGACGGTGTCGGCGAGGCCGCCGGTCTTGTGGACCACGGGCGGCGTGCCGTAGCGCAGGCTGTACATCTGGTTGAGGCCGCAGGGCTCGAACTTCGAGGGCATCAGGAAGATGTCCGCCGCCGCTTCGATCCGATGGGCGAGGCTCTCGTTGTAGCCGCGATAGAACCAGGCCTTGCCAGGGAAGCGCCGCTCCAGCCCCTGGAAGAACTCCTCGTAGCGCGGCTCGCCGCTCCCCAGCGCCACCAAGCGCAGATCGCGCTGGGCGAGGAAGGCGGGGAGCGCGTCGAAGCCGAGATCGAAACCTTTTTGTGGCGTCAGGCGGGAGACAATGCCCACCACCGGCGCGGCCGTGCGCTCGTCGAAGCCGATCTCGCGCAGCAACTCCCGCTTGCAGTTCCGCTTCCCCGCGAGATCCTGCGCCGAGTAGTGATAGAACAGGCTGGGATCGGTCTCCGGACTCCAGTCGCCGTAATCGACGCCGTTGATGATCCCGGCCAGGCGGTCGTGGCGAAGGCGCAGCAGGCCGTCGAGGCCGAAGCCGAGCTCCGGCGTCTGGATCTCGCGGGCGTAGGTGCGGCTGACCGCCGTCAGCGCGTCCACCTGGAGGATGCCGTTGCGCAGGAAATTGAGATGTCCGGGCGAGAGGTCGAGCCGGTTCGCGTAGGGCGCCAGTCCGATGTCGTTCAGCCGGCCCTTGTCGACGATCCCCTGGTAGCCGATGTTGTGGATGGTCAGCACCGACCGCGTGCGCTGGAAGAGGCTGTCCCACTCGAAGAAAACCTTGCGATAGAAGGGCGCCAGCGCGGTGTGCCAGTCGTGGCAGTGAAGGATGTCCGGCGACCAGCCCATCCGCTGCGCGCATTCGAACGCCGCCACGGAGAGCAGCGCGAAGCGCACGGAGTCGTCGCGGTCGCCGTGATAGATCCCGCCCTGGCCGAAGAGCGCCGGGCAGTCGATGAAGTAGACGCTGACCTGGCTGTCCGGCAGCAGCGCGGTGCGCGCGGTGTAGGTGAAGCGATGGGGGCCGAGCTGCACCGGCACGTCGCGGATGAAGTCGACCGGCACGTAGCGGTGGCTTTCCGCGGCGAGGCTGGGATAGAAGGGGAGGAAGATCCGCACGTCGTGGCCGGTCTTGCCCAGGAACCGGGAGAGGCCGGCGACGACGTCGCCGAGGCCGCCGGTCTTGGCGTAGGGGGTCACCTCGGCGGCGAGTTGGAGAATTCGCAAGGTCGTCTCAGGTTTCAGATCGTGGTCCACGGCGGGATCACGGCGTTCTTGTGAACGATGATGATCCCGTCGCGGATCGAATAGTTGTCGCCGTCGAAGTCGACGTGCCCTTCCGCGTTGATCAGCTTGCAGCCGTCGCCGATGCGGGCGTTGAAATCGATGATGGCGTTGCGGACCGTGCAGTCCCGGCCGATGCCGAGCGGGATCTGATCGCTGCCGTCGGGGAGGGTCTCCCAGGTGTTGGCGCCCATCACGATCGAGCGTTCGACCACCGAGCCGGTGCGCACCACCGAGCGGATGCCGATGATCGAATCGGCGATGTGGCTGCCGGAGAGGATGCTCCCCTCGTTGAGGATCGAGTAGCGCACCGAGCAGTCGTTCACTTTGATCCCCGGCAGGAAGCGGGGGTGGGTGAAGATCCGCAGCTCCGGATCGTAAAGGTTGAGCGGCGGCAGCGGCAGCGTGAGGTCGAGGTTCGCCTGGTGGAAGCTGGGGATGGTGCCGATGTCGGCCCAGTAGCCGTCGTGCGGGAAGGCCATCACCCGGTACTGGCTGAGCGCCTGGGGGATCACCTCGCGCCCGAAGTCGACGGTGTCGGTCCCCACCAGCAGCTCCTGCAGCACCTCGGGCCGGAAGATGTAGATGCCCATGCTGGCGAGGAAGGAGCCCGAGGACTTCGGCGCGCCGAGCACGGCGCGGGTCTGCTCGTCGAGCTCGATGGCGTCGAGCTGCTCGGCTTCCTTCGGCTTCTCGACGAAATCGACGATGCGGCCGGTGGAGTCGAGGCGCAGGATGCCGAAGCCCGAGGCCTCCTCGCGGGTGACCAGCTTGACGGCGATCGTCAGGTCGGCCTCGCGCTCGCGATGGACGCGGACGAACTTCGCGATGTCCATCAGGTAGAGCTGATCGCCGGAGAGGATCAGGACCTCTTTGGGGTTGGCTTCGAGCAGCCGGGGGAGGGTCTGGCGCACGGCGTCGGCCGTGCCCTGGAACCAGTCGCGGTTGTCCAGCGTCTGCTCGGCGGCCAGGATGTTGACGTAGCCGTTGCTGAAGGCGCTGAAGCGGTAGGTCTGGTTGATGTGGCGGTGGAGGCTGGCGCTGTTGAACTGCGTGATGACGAAAATCTGGTCGATGCCCGCGTGCAGGCTGTTGCTGATCGGGATGTCGATGAGCCGGAACTTGCCGCCCACCGGCACCGCCGGCTTCGCGCGGTCGCGCGTCAGGGGCCAGAGCCGGCTCCCCTGACCTCCTCCGAGAATGGCTGTGACGATTCGCTTCTCCATTGTTCCCCTCCAGGCCCCCTCCCGCCAAGGCGCGGGTATCCTATCCCACGACAGGCTGAGCAAGACGTGTGCCGCGCACCTGTGCCGCGCGTAGAGTCGCGGCGGGAGCTCAGAAGGGAGACCAGACGGCTCCCGCCACGGCGCCGGCGATGCCCAGCAAGGTGATGACCCCCAGCGCTCTCGCGATCCGCCAGGTCAGTGCGCGTTCCCCGGCGATCCGGGCCACCAGAGGGAGATTGACGAGCGCGCTGGTCAGGGAGGCGATCGCCGCGCCGATGCCGGCGACGTTCCAGTCGAGGGTGGCATGGGCGGCGAGCAGGCCCGCCGAGGCCACCGCGCTGGCGCTGGAGATCAGGCCCCCGGCGAAGCTGACCGCGTAGAAGCCGAGATGGCCGAGCAGCCGCTGGGCCAGGGTTCCGGCGACCTCCAGAACGAGGAACAGCAGGCCGAACTTCGCCGCCGACGAGAGCGAGAACGGCGATCGGATCTCCAGGGCTGGAGTGGGCGACGGCGAGGACGCCGCCGACCGCCGGTTCAGAGCCACGATGCAGGCGCT
Source organism: Thermoanaerobaculia bacterium (assembly GCA_036271335.1). Taxonomy (GTDB): domain Bacteria; phylum Acidobacteriota; class Thermoanaerobaculia; order Multivoradales; family UBA5704; genus DATARR01. The sequence continues at coordinate 3,687 of DATBAW010000218.1, read as the reverse complement.
CGCCAGCAGCATCAGGAGCAGGGCCGGCGCGGCGACCAGGGCGGCCCGGGGCGCGAGAATGGCGAGGATCACGCCGTTGCGCGCGAGCATCGCCGCCACCGCCAGCAGAATGCCTCGATAGGCGGCGTTCTGGAGCGCGGGCTCGGCCTTCACCCGCTCGGCCAGCTCGGTGGCGGTGACCGTGCTGTTGACCAGGCCGCCGAAGAAGCCGGTCAGCTCGATGGCCCGCATGCCATAGATCTTCAACAGGATGTAGTTGGCGAATCCGATCCCGGCGATGAGCAGCACGGTCAGCCAGGCGGGGCGCGGCTCGATCAGATTCCAGGGATCGATGCTCCCGGCCGGCAGGGCCGGATAGATCACGAAGGCGAGGATGGCCAGCAGGATGGCGGAGCGGAGCTCGGCTTCCGTCAGCCTCAGGCTGAAGTCGCTCAGCCGCACCTTCCAGGCGAGCAGCGCGGCGGTCAGCACAGCCAGGGCGGAGGGGGTCAGGGTGTGGCCATGGCCGCAGAGCACGCCCGCGAAGCCGACCACCAGCAGGGCGGCCGAGGTGGTGAGCTCGGCCGCCTTGTGGGTGTACAGCCGTTCGACGTTGAGGAAGACGACCAGCAGGCCCAGCAGGGCGAGGCTCAGCAGGGCGTAGCTCTCTCCCAGGAGGCCGCCGAGACAGCCGAGCAGCGCCGCGAACGCGAAGGTCCGCACCCCCGCCTCCTTGGCGCGCCGCTCCCGCTCCAGGCCGACGAGCATGCCGAGGGCCAGCGCCAGTCCGAGGCGCGCCAGGGCTTGCAGGTAGGGCCAGTCGGAGGAGGGGAGGGAATTCGTCATCGGCAGGGCAGGATGCCTCCAGAAACTCCTGGGAGAATTTTGCAAGTCTCTTGCCGCGGCCGTGCGGCGACGCCCACGGTAGAATACTGCGATGGCACAGGATGCTTCCCACCGCCCCCTCCACTGGGAATTCCTCGGCCGCGTGCCCTACGCGGCGGCGGTCGAGCTGCAGCTGGCGACGCGGACGGCGGTGAAGAGCGGCGAGGGACCGGAGCGCTTCTTCCTGCTCGAGCACCCCCACGTCTACACCCTCGGGCGCAACGCCAGCGGCGCGGACGTGCTGGCGAGCCCGGAATGGCTCGCCGCCCGCGGCGTCGAGATCGCCGAGTGCGACCGCGGCGGCCAGGTGACCTACCACGGCCCCGGGCAGCTCGTCGGTTACCCGGTCGTCAACCTCAGCCCCGACCGGCGGGACATCCGGCGCTACGTGCGCGATCTCCAGGAGGTGCTGATCCGCACCCTCGCCGACTACGGCGTGACCGGGCGGCCGGGCGAGGAGGCGGCGTTCATCGGCGTCTGGGCGGGCGACGAGAAGATCGCCTCGATCGGCGTCCACCTCTCGCGCTGGATCACCACCCACGGCTTCGCCCTCAACGTGGCGACGGACCTCTCCTACTTCAGCGGGATCATCCCTTGCGGCCTGCAAGCGGTCCGCATGACCTCGATCGAGCGGCTGACCGGCAGCGCGCCGTCCCTGCCCGAGATCGCAGCGGTGGCGGCCCGGCACTTCGGCGCCGTGTTCGAACGCGAGCTGGTCGCCCCGCCGGGCGCAGCATGCTGCGCCCCTACGGCTACCGCCGCCTTGGTGGTGGAGGAGCGGTGAGGGTCAACCTCGGCCTCAACGCGGTGATCGTGGCGGTCACCGCGGAGGTGCCCCGCATCCTCACCGTCAGCCTGCCGGCGACTCCTGAGGTCGCCCTCCCCTTCGGTCCGCTGGAGCCGGAGACCGACCGCACGCTCGATCTCGGCCTGCGCCGCTGGGTGCGCGAGCAGACCGGCCTCGAGCTCGGCTACGTCGAGCAGCTCTACACCTTCGGCGACCGTTACCGCGATCCGGCCGAGACCCGCGGCGACGCGCGCGGGGTGTCGGTCGCCTATCTGGCCCTGGTGCGCGAGGTCACCGTCCACCGCGAGGCCCGTTGGATCGACTGGTACGAGTTCTTCCCCTGGGAGGACTGGCGCGCCGGCCGCCCGGCGGTGATCGACGGCGCCATCGCCTCCGCCCTCGACGTCTGGGCGCGCTCGGCGGCCGAGCCCCACCTCTGTCTGGAGCGGCGGCAGCGGGCGGACATCGTCTTCGGGCTCTGCGGCGTCGGCTGGGACGGCGAGCGGGTGCTCGAGCGCTACGAGCTGCTCTACGAGGCCTACCTGGTGCCGGAAGCCTGGCGGGACCGCGACGCGACCGGCGGCGCCGCCGAGACCCGCCGTCCGGCGCCGACGGAGCGGCCGGAGCTGCTCCCCGGCCGCCCGATGACCCGCGACCACCGGCGCATCCTCGCCACCGCTCTGGGTCGCCTGCGCGGCAAGCTCAAATACCGGCCGGTCGTCTTCGAGCTCCTGCCGCCCGCCTTCACGCTGCTCCAGATCCAGCGGATCGTCGAGGCGCTGGCCGGCGTGCGCCTGCACAAGCAAAACTTCCGCAGGCTGGTCGAGAACGCCGGCCTGGTCGAAGGCACCGGCCGCCTGGACGCCCAGACCGGCGGCCGTCCGGCCGAGCTGTTCGTCTTCCGTCGCGAGGTCCTACGGGAGCGCCCGGCGCCGGGCGTGGGGCTGCCGGGGGTGCGGCGGATTTCGACGGTCTGAACGCTTGCGTAACGCAAGCCGGCCTTCCTCCACGCAGCTCGAACGGACGCTTCGCCTTTTTAAACGCCTCTTTGGCCTCGCGAGGCGGACGCATCCCGATGTCAGGCCATTCTCTCGTCTCATGAGGCGGACGGGTGCCCCGCTTGGGTGCGGTCGTCGCCTCAAGAGGCGGACGGTAGCGGACGCGAGGTGATGCGTTCGCCTCGCGAGGCGGACGCGAGATTTGTCGGAGGGAAGCGTCCGTTCGTCGAGGCGAACGCTAGAGCGCGCGAGGCCAAGCGTCCGTTGGTCGGGGGGAAACGTCGGTTTTTCACGACGGCTCGTCGAAAGGCCGGCGTATCTGGGCGTATCTGGAGGTCCTGGAGACTCGGAGCGACCTTGCCGCGGCGGAGACGCCACGCCGTCCCCGTGGCCTTCGGAGGTTGTCGCACATTGTCTGTGGCGTCTCTACGGGACGTTACCGCGAAGGCCCCAGGAGGGGATTTCGGGGATCTCGCGATGCATTTCCCAACACCTCCGTAACCCCCTACCTCTGGCCGTCTCTCCGACGTTCCGTAGAGACGCCACAGACAATGTGCGCCAACCTTTCGGCTACGACAACGTCGTGGCGTCTCTTCCTCGTTGGCGCTCGTTGGCGGCCCCGGTTCCGGGCCGCCGGTCTCGCCGTTCAGCTCATGCCGAAACGAAGCGCTTCACGAAGGCCAACGCCTTGTCGGCGACCTCGCGCCAGCCGCTGTCGATCGTCAGCGCGTGGCCGCGGTTGGGCACCTCGAAGATCTCGGTGACGCCAGGATTGTGCTGCTGCTGGTGGAACGACGCGTTGGCGATCGCCCAGGGGACGGTGTGGTCCTTCTCGCCGGAGAGGATCAGCAGCGGCCCACGGTCCGCGTTCTCCGTGTCGACTTTCACTTCCGTCCAGGGGTTGAGGTTGGCGGTGGCGGCCTGGAAGAGCGGCGCGCCCGAGGCCGGCACGGCGAAGGTGTCGTAGAGCTCTTTGGCCTCCGTCTCGCTGACGGCGTTGGCGAAGCCGTAGCGGAACTGCTCGTAGGTGAGCGGCAC
>DATBAW010000217.1:0-3358 GCA_036271335.1 Thermoanaerobaculia bacterium | reverse complement strand
CGCCCCCGAGATCCTGCTGCCGGCCCCCGGCCAGGGCACTCTCGCCCTCGAAACCCGCGAGGGAAGCCGCGCCTTCACCCTCTGCCAGGCGCTGAACGACCTCCCCACCGCCCGCGCCGCCGACGCCGAGCGCCGCGTCGTGGCCGCCTTTGGAGGCGACTGCTCCCTCCCCCTCGCCGCCTGGGCACGGCCGGAGGGGAACGAGCTTCGCCTGACGGCTCTGCTGGCGACGCCGGACGGGCGGTATTTCGCCCGTGGCGAGGCCGTGGCGGCAACCCCAGAGGAGGCCGCGGAGGCGTGCGTGGCGGCGATGCGGGCGGGAGAGGCGGAGGAGGTTTTGGCGAGGATCCGGGGTTGAACCATCCCATCGGAACGTTGGCGCCGTTTGTCGGGGGGCCGTTTTGTAGAGACGTTCCCAGCCCGTCCACGACACCTTGCGAAGGCCACGGGGACGGCGGGACGTCTCCGCCGGAGGGCTGGCGGCCGGCGTCACGAAATCCTTCCGGGGCGCGCTCTGTCGATCTCGATCGCGAACGGCCACCCCTGCGAGGTTGGGATGGGCCTGGGCCGACCCGCCTGGGGTTGAAACCCCAGGCTATTCAAATATCGCCCCTTCAGGGCGAAACGTGGATCTCACCGGACCGCTCGCATCCATTCCGACGGGGGCGGATGGAACGACCGGCCCTCCGAAGAGACGTCCCGCCGTCCCCGTGGCCTGCGCAGGGTGTCGTGGACGGGCTGGGAACGTCTCTACAAAGCAACCCCCTGGCCACCGGACAACCCCCGGCGGCGGGTCAGGCCACCCCGGCCACCGGACGAAACCTCCCCGACCGCAGGTCAAGAGGGGATGTTTGAGTCAGGCATCCCTTCCTCCATGGGCCCTCCCTCTCTACTCGTGGAGAGGGACCGAGGGTGAGGCTTAGAAGCGCACCCCGCCCCAGAAGGCACCAGCCGCTTGAATCCTCTCCTCTCTGACCTCCGCGTCGTCATCACCCGCGCCGAGCATCAATCGACGGGGCTCGCCGCGGCTTTCGCGCGCGCCGGCGCCGCCGTCGAGCTGCTGCCGCTCCTGGAGATCGTCCCCCCTGCCGACCCGGCTCCTCTGGAACGGGCGGCCACCGAGCTCTATCGGTACGACTGGGTCGTCTTCACCTCCGCCAACGCCGTCGAGGCCTTCGTGCCGCTCGCCGGCGCGCTGCTGGCGAGCGTCCGGATCGCCGCCGTGGGGCCCGCGACGTCCCAGGCGCTCCGCGACCACGGCTTCGAGCCCGACCTGACGCCGGAGCGAGAGGAGGCGGCTGGGCTGGTGGAGAGCCTGGCGCCGGAGATCAAGGGCCGGCGCGTCCTCCTCCCGCAGGCCGCCGACGCCCGGCCCGTCCTGTTCGAGGGGCTGGCGGCGGCGGGGGCCGAGGTGACGGCGGTGGTGGCCTATGACAAGCGGCTGCCGGCGGACGCCCCGCGACGGGCCGCCGAGCTCTTCGCGGCGGACCCGCTCGGCTGGGTGACCTTCACCAGCCCGCGGACCGTGCGCCATTTCGCCGCGCTGTTCGGGATGGATTGGGAGGCGCGGCGAGCGGGATTGCGGGCCGTCTCGATCGGACCGGTGACCAGCGCCGAGCTCCGGCGCTGGGGCGTGGAGCCGGCCGCGGAGGCATCGCGGCCGGGGGACGAGGAGATGGTCTCGGCGGTGGCGCGGGCTCGGCTCACTATCTAGGCTTAATACCTCGGCTTGAGGCCGGTCACCTTGTCGCCGTCGCGCCGCAGGTCGCCAACGCGGTCCTTCAGGTAGCAGACGGCGGCGCGCAGGTCGTAGCTGTAGGCGCGGCAGCGGCGGTCGCTGGAGCACTGCGCCTGGCAGTCGCGCAGGCCGCGCACGCGCAGGCTGGTGTAGTCGCCGCCGTGGTAGTCGAACCCGCGCTGCTCCCAGAGGTCGCCGGGGCCGGGCGGCGGCGGCACGCCCCCCTGCTTGATGCCGCCGATCTTGTCGCCGTCCCGCCGGCGGTCGCCGACGCGGTCCTTGAGATAGCAGACCACCGCCCGGACGTCGAAGCTGTAGGAGGCGCAGCGGCCGTCGCGCCGGCAGCGCTCCTGGCACTCGCCCAGAGCCCGCACGCGGACGCTGGCGTAGTCGCCGCCGTGGTAGTCGATCCCCCGCTCCTCGGTGAGGTCGCGCCAGCCGGGGCCGGGACCGGAATCCTGCTTGACGCCCGAGGTGCTGCCGGGGGAGACGGCGGCGCCGGGCACGCGGTCCTTCAGGAAGCAGACCCCCGAGCGCGCGTCGAAGGTGTAGGCCCGGCAGCGGCCGTCGCGGACGCAGGCCTGCTCGCAGTCGGCGATCTGGCCGACGGAGAAGTTGGTGTAGTCGTTCCCCCGGCGGTTGGTGCCGGGCTCCCGCGTCATCGTCTGGGCCCACGCGCTCAGCGACAGCGCGGCGGCGACGACGAGGACGACGAGCGTGATGCCGAGGAGCCGCGAAATCGCTCTGTTCATGTCCCTCTCTCCCTCCGGTCTCGGGTTGGCCTCAAGAGTCATTCTATAATAGGGCCCTGCATCGAGTCCCGCGGCGGGCATCGCCGGCGATCTTTTGTTAGAGTCAGAGGGAAAACCTCCGTCCGTGCCGGGCCTGTGGGCCCTGAGGAAGAGTCGTCTCACAGCAGTCTCACCGAGAGTCGAGCGCTCACAAGGGTCAACAGCCACCGATGCCCGTGGAAATGCAGCCCACGACCGTACGCGCCCGGAACCGGGAGCGCCCCACGGTCCTGATGTCGGAACTCGCCGCCGCCGCGGACGGCGCGGTCACGTTGGAGGTGCGCGACGGGCCGATGGACGGCACGTCCCTCGCCGGCGCCTTCGAGCGGATCAAGATCGGGCGCAATCCGGGCAACGACCTCGAGCTCCACTCCGACCGCTCGGTCTCCAGCGATCACGCCATCCTCCGCCGGGACGAGGAGATCGGCGGCTGGGTGATCGAGGACCTGCGCAGCACCAACGGCACCTGGATCGATGGCCGGCGGATCAACGCCGGCGAGCCGGCGTTGATCGACGGCGAATTCATGGTCGGACACTCCGTCCTCCGGCTGACGTCCGGAGCGGACGCCGAGAGCTTCCTCCCCGACGCCGCGGCGCTGCGCGACGAGACGGCGCGGCTCGCCGCCACCTTCTCCTGCGATACCGCCGAGGGGTACGGCGCCGCCGTGGCGACGGCGGCGGCGGAGCTGAAGCCCTTTCTCAGCGACCGCCACCTCTTCCTCGGCCTGCTGGCGATGAACCCGGGGCTCGCCGTGCTGACCCGCAACCAGGGACCGATCTCTCCCCGCTTCCTCACCGAGACCCTGCGCCGCAACGAGTTCTGGACCGG
>DATBAW010000216.1:0-12829 GCA_036271335.1 Thermoanaerobaculia bacterium | reverse complement strand
GTGGGGCGGTCAGTCTTGGAGAACTTGTGGAGCAGCGTCCAACGGCGTTCGGCTGCTGGAGCAGCCACTCAATGCCATCAGAGTTCGCGGCCGACACAGTAGCCGTCACGTGAAGGCTTGGCAATCAATCGACGGCGAGAGGGAGGATCGCAATGAAAGCTGGCGCACTCGTTCTAGGGATCATCGGGGGCTTGGTCGCTCTTTTGTATGGTCTCATCGGCTATGGTCTCGGTAGCCTTGCCGATGCAGGCCAGACTGGGGCAGGCATGGAGGCAAAGTTGCTGAGCCTTGCTCTGCCCATCGCGGCACTGGTAGGGGCGGGCATGGTCAAGACCAAGCCTGTCGTCGGCGCAGCGTTGATGGCCGTCGCCGCAATCGGGTTCGTGCTGATTCTGGGGTTCAACTTCTTCAGCTTGATTCCGACCGTGTTACTCGGCGTAGGTGCCCTTCTTGGTTTCATGGGATCACAGGAGGATACCAAGAAGGTAGCGACGGCACAGAGTCTGTGAGCGGGCGGATCTCTACAATCACCTTCCGAGGAAAACGCCTCGCCGCCTTTGCGGCGAGGCACTCAACTCCAGATGATGTCTTCATGCGCAACGCTTTGGGTTTGGCGGCCAGGGTCGGATTGCCGGCCCTCCCGGAGGAAGGAGGATCGCGGACAACCGGTAGGCGGCGACAGGGGCTCCGGTCGTGTGCCTTCCAATCGATCACCAGATAACTCGGGGTGAGCGAGAGCACTTGCGAGGTCAGCTTCCTTTTCTTCGCCTGGGCGACCCCGCCGGCGACGGAGAGCGCGACAGCGGCAGCGACAAGGATCAGGATTTCCTGAAGGGAGCTCATGCGTCCGACCTCCTGGGCGAGCGGAGAGCAGCCTCTGGAGGCTATCTCAAGAGGCGAGCCACTCTGAAACCGGGCGACCGGCTCGATTCCGTCGCCGAGCGGCACTTTACTCTTTCAGGAGGTGTCCTGATGCGCAAAGCCTTCGGTCTGATGGTCATGTTCGGATTGCTGTTGCTCTCGCTGGGCTCGCCCGGCTCGGCGTTGACTCCGGCTCAGCAGGCGTGTCTCACCGGGTGCATCGGAAGGGACCGCTCCTGCGGTCTCAACTGCGCGGCGACCCAGAACCCCGGTTGCGAGGCGGCCTGCAACGCCGAGCTCACCGCCTGCCGGAAAGCCTGCCTGTCGTAGAGCCGCAAACGAGGAAGCTCCGCGGCTTTCAGCTCGCGGCCGGCGCGCCGATGGCCTGGCGAATCCTCCGGATCTGCGCCAGATGCACGAGATCGTGCCCGGCGTAGAGGGACAGCATGTAGCCCAGCGGCTCGTCGCCGCGCTCGGAGTGACGCATGACGCGGGTTTTGAGGTCGTCGGCCGTCGCCTGCCGGAGGAGGCGGAGGTTCAGGGTGCGCAGGGCGGTGAAGTCGGCCAGCGAGGTTTCGAGGTCGGCGTCCCGATAGCGCAGACGGTCCGCCCAGAGGTCCTGATCGTAGGCCGGCAGCTCGGGCGCCTCGTGGGCGAGGACCATGCGGAAGCGGAAGCCGCCGACCAGCTCCGAGTCGGCCAGATGCTGCGTCACCTGCCGCACCGACCACTTGCCCGGCCGCTCCGGCGTGCCGTCCTGCTCCCGGCTGAGACCCGCGACCGCCCGCCGGAGCGCCTCCGGCATCTCCGCCAGCACCTCCAGCGGCTCCCGCGTGCCGAGCGCCTGGAGCAGGGACTTGACGTAGACGCGGATCGGATCGTCCGCGACGGCGGCTGTGGCGTTGCTGGCGAGATCGGACATTCCGGCTCCTCCTCAAATGGAGCCCGAGGCTACCGCGGACGACGCGAGGTCGCAAGCCTGACCGGCGAATCGCCCGACGAATCGCCTGGCACCTCTACAGGATCGCGCTCTTCGCCCCGGGAATTGCGGCATTGGCCTCGCCTGGCCGCGGATTCACCCGGGCAGGCCGCGCATTCGCCTCCTGGGATCGGACATTCGCCCAGCGGGGCCGAGCATTCGCCCGGGTGATTTGTGCACTAACCTCTCGGAGTCGTGCATTCGCTCAGCCTGGCGAAGGCTTCGCCTCTCGAGGCCGGACCTCCGACCGGAGAGGCGAATGTGCGGCCGGGACAGGCGGAACGACGTTCAAGAGAGGCGAATAAGCCGGTACTGGCGTCGGCAGGGCGTTCAGGCCGGTCCGTGTGCACAAACGGAGTCGGGAGTCGCGATTTTGCCGGGGCGAATCCGCGGCCGACCCTCCCCAGGGGCGCGTTGAAGGCGGCCGATCTCGCGTTCTGCCAGGCGAAAGCGCGTCGCGCCTGGGCCGGCGGCGACGCGCGCCGCCGGGCCCTCGGGATCTCAATCCCAGCCGCCGCTATTTCCCCGTCCAGGGCGGATTCTGGCAGATCACGCCCGGGGGATTGGGCGTGCCTTCGTACTTGTGCTTGGGAATGTAGCTGTTGAGAGCCTCCAGGACGCCCGTGCTCTTCGCGCGCGCCACGAAGGAGAACGGTTCCGCATAGGGCTCGAAGCGGTCCTTGCCGACCTCCACCATGTTGCAGTGCGGCCACACCACCGCCAGACCGTTCGTCGCCAGCGCCAGGACGCTGCCGTACCCTCCGCCGTAGGCGAACTGCGGGCCTTTTCTGATCTGGTCGGCCGCCTTTTCCTCGTTGTCGGTCCCCTCGATTTTCACGTCCGTGATCCTGGCCTGCCGCATCCGGTTGCGCAGGTCGTTATCGGCGGTCGAGCCGAGGGTGACGATCACCGTCTTGCCGCGCAGATCGACGACGTCCTTGACCTTGTCCTTGTCGGCGGTGCGGACCAGGAACGCGCGCACGACCTTGTAGTACGTCGCCGACCACTTGCCTTTCGGCTCGGTGGCCTTCCGGCGCTCCTGCGTATCGGAGATCCCGGTGCCCGCGATGTCGCACTCGTCATTGCCCGGCCGCAGCCAGATGCCGTCAAACGCCTTCGCCTCGACCGGCACGAACTCGAGGTGATTCTCCTTCGCGAACGCGGCGAGATAGTTCACGTCCCAGCCTTTCCAGACGTTGCCCTCCTTCCAGGCGAAGGGCTTGAACCCGGCATACAGGCACACCTTCAGGACCCCGGGCTTGATCGGCGTGATCGTGGCGGCGAAACCGGCGTGCGCGGTCAGCAGCAACGAGCCGGCGAAAGCTGCGCCCAGCACGCGGCGGCGGATGGACCTGCGACAGTCGTTCGGCATGGCGAGATTCCCCTTGTGAGCGAAATTGATGGGACCGAAGCGTACCCTCGCGAGGAGGCGATCGCAAGGCGCCAGCCGGCGGATCGCAGTTGGCCCGACGGTGCGGCGACCCGCGTCGGGCCGCCGCTTGATGAGGACTCGTTGTACCGGGAGCGCTTGTACCGGGAGCGCTTGTACCGGGAGCGCTTTTACGGGGAGCGTCAAGGGTGTGGCGGCCTCACCGCTTCGCCGCTCGCAACGACCCGAGGCTTTCAAACCTGCCGAGGGCCGTGGAAAACGTGGCCGCACTGCTCCCTGCAACGCTGATGGCGGCGCGGCACGTCGCGTTGGGACACTGGAACGACGCCCCGCGAGCCAGCAGTCGCAGGTCGACTGGAATCTCGCTCTGGCATGCCGGGCATTGCAGGGTCTGATTCATGAGTCCTTCTTCGGCGCGTCCTTCGGCAGAATGATGGGCTGGATCGTGGCGGCGAACGCGGTGATGATCGTCTTGACGCCCTCCGGTAAGGGCAACTGGCCGGCGTGGACGCTGACGGAGTATTGCGCCGAGTTGCTCTTCTCGTAGTGCGTGTCGCGCGTGTTGGCCGTGGCGCTGTCATAGCTGGCGCTGCCGGTGACCTCGGCCGAGAAGGGCCCATAGCCGAACTTGGCGCTGAAAGTCCCGGCCGTGGCGACCTTCTCCTCGGTCTTGGCGCTCGTGGCTTCCGAGTAGCTCGACTTGACCTCCATGTCGAATCTGATGGTCACGTCGTCCACCGCCAGCGAGTTGAGCGGCAGGATCGTCAGCAGGGGAAGATCGAAGGTGGTTTCGAACTGCTTGATCTCGGGGTCCCCCGGTTCGTCCCCGGCCTTGGGGACGAGGACTCCGCGGATCAGCGTCATCTTGATCATGATCGGCTCGTACGTTTCCGAATCCTTCTTGTATTTGAAGGCGGTGTCGAGGAGGAACTTGGTCTGGGTGGCGGCCATCATGCCGTTGGCCGTGGCGGCCGCGTTCAAGGGGCCGCCGATCAGATCCGACATCGGAAGGCCGGTGAACTGTTCCGCCATGGAAACGAGATCGGGAGTGTCTTCAGCCATGTGCGTAGCTCCTGTAAATCAACGGTTGGGGTGATCCTGACTAACCGGGAATCTGCGCTCGCAGCGCCCGTTCATACCCTTCGATGATCTTGCGCAGGCCGTCGGACGCCGGAGTGCCTTCGATCACGATCTCGATCGAAGCGTTCGCGGTCCTCCGCGCGGCGCCCTCCTCCTCGTCCCCTGCCGCCGTGTCGCCGCGCGGTTGGACGTTCGTGCCCGTGAGGGGGAACGAGACCTGGAGCTTCCCTTCGCTCGTCGTCTGCACTTCGAGGTCTGCCTTGAAGGTGAGCTTCGAGATCTGGGTCGCCACGTACGGCGACAGCGTGATGAGAGGTACATGAACGGTGTGAACGGTAGGGCCGGCGCTGGTCAGGTGTGGATAATCGATCGAAACCAGCTTGGGCTGCAGCACGGTGGCGCCCGCGTCGAGCGCCGCGGACGCCGCCGAGATGGAATCGGTGAGCTGTTTGACCAGCTCCTTCGGACGCTTGGACTCCGCGGTAGCCGCGGCGTCATCAAGGGCTTCCTGGAGGATCTTCCTGGCGTCCGCCGACTCCTTCGCATCGAAGAAGTAGTGCCGGAACGATGCGTAGTTTTCGTGCGCGAGGGCGTCGGCCGCGCTCTGGACACTGGCCTGAACGGCCCCGACGAGAGCAGAGAAGTCGAGCATGGAATGATGCCTCCAGTTTTGATGGAATGGGTTGGCTCAGGTCCAAAGCCCGCGCCGCCGGCGCCCGCCGGCAGCGCGGGCCGCGCGATGGCTACGTGATGTCCGGCCCTCCCTGCGCGAGCAGGACGAGATCGTCGGCGATGATGGCGTCGCCAGGGTTCACCGGAAAGCCCGTGCCGTTGAACTGATACTTCGCCTTCACGTCCGGGTTGGTGATCCAGAAGGCCGTCCCCTCGTCCGGAGGAGTGTTGGCGGCATACAAGAAGAGCTTGGAGCTCGACCAGACCAGGCAGGAGCCGGGACCGATGTCGAATCCCTTGTCGTAGGGCGGAACGTCGTCGGTGATGATGGGGTTGACGCCGAAGATCAGGTCGAGCACGGGCTTGGCCGTGATCCAATGAAGCTTGCCGAAGAGCTCCACGTAGATGGCGCCGGTCTTCGAGTCCTTATACAACGCCTGTACACTCATTTTTCTGCCTCCCTTGTTTTGGCTGCGTGTGCGGGTCCCGTCCACACCGGACGAAGACCCGTGATCGATTCTGCGTTTCTCTTTTTGCCGCCGGCGAGGGAGGTAATTCGCAAGCGCCGTGCCAGGACCAACGCAGAAGGACAGTCAAGATTGGCGTGGATTTATCGACCGCCGCGACGGTCTCCCGCCGGCGGACGGTACCGTCCGACGGTTCAGTCACTCTCCGGCCGGCAGGCTTCCCGCCGGCACCGCAGCCTGGAATGCTTTATGCTAAGGAACTGATCCCGAACCTGACAGAGAAAGGATGGAAAAACATGGCGGATCCAATTTTGGTTTCGATGCAGGTGACGGTACAATTCGACGCCGCGGACCTGGACAACCCGATGACGATCATTTTACCGGCGACCGATCCACCCAGCCCAACGGGCCAGCTCAACGTTGAGCAAGGGATCGCCTTGATCGTCTTCCACCTGGTGACCGTCAACCAGGGAACCGGCCCCGAGGCGCAGTTCGTAACCTATCCGATCGCGTGGTGCGCTTCCCCCTCGGGGGAGAATCAGTTCAACACAACCATTGCACAGCCCGGCTGCTTCCAGGTTCACTGGTACAACCCGTTGCAATGCACGGTCGTCGACACCAATACAGCGCTCTTCGAGAACCCGCATCCGTTCTACGTCGTGGTCTCCTATGCGAACGTGATCTACGGCTCGAATCCGGTCATCGTCAACATGCCGCCGGACAGCGGCAACGCGGAGCGGGCCCGCGTTCAGGAAGTCATCGCAGAGTCGGAGGTTGCGATCAGCTTACGGAAGGCCGGGTCCCGGCGCAAGGGATCGAACCAGGGGAGAAAAAACCAGCGCCGATCGTAGCCGCTGTCCACGGCGCGTTCGGCGCTGGCCAGGGCGGAGGCGGCGTCGCCGATCACGGTATAGACCAGCGAGGCCTCGAAGGCGATCTCCGGGTTGTCCGGAGCGGCCACGACCGCCTGCTGGATGCTGGCCGCCGCCTCGGGTGCCCTGCCGAGGTGGCATTGGGCCTGCGCCTTGATCGATAGCGTCTGCCAGAAACCGGGAGCAGGGTCCTGCGCGACCAGCTCGAGGACGTGCCGGTACAGGGCCTCGGACTCGGCCCGCCGGCCCTGCAACGCCTCCGCATCGGCCAGGTTCAGGACCACCGAGGCGCTGTTCGGAGCCAGGGCCAGGGCCCGGCGGAGGCTCATGGCCGACTCCCCATAGCGGCCGAGAAGAAGTTGCGTGACGCCGAGATTGCTGAGCTCGGCGAAGCCGGGATGGCGTTGCGCCAGGCGGGCATACAGCTCGGCGGCCTCGGCCGGCCTGCCGGCCTCCAGCTCGACTTGGGCTATCAGCATCTCGACGCCGGCATGTCCGGGAAGGCGCCGCGACAGCTCCTCCAGAGTTTGCCTGGCGGCCGGTATCTCGCCCACGCGCATCTCCAGGTTGGCGAGGTCCATCAGGACCTTGGCGGCAGGGTGGCGCTCGGCGGCGGCGCGCTGGAGCTCCAGGGCTTTCCGGCGGTCTCCCCTCTGCTCGCTCAGCAGGGCCCGCTGCTGCAGGGTGCGCGCATCACCGGGGAGGCGCTGCTCCAAGGCGCCGAGGGCCTCCTCAGCCTCATCGAGCCGCCCCGCGTTCAGCGCGACGCTGAACATCGTGTCGAGAGGAGGCGTTTCGTCCGGCGCGAGCCGGCGAGCTTCGCCGATCAGGCCGAACGCGCGATCGAGCCTTTGGGCATCACGGGTCACGAAGAAGCGGAATCCCTCGATCCGGGCCTCCAGCAGGTAGGCATCCAGGAATTGTGGCGAGCCGGCCCGAATCCGGTCGAGCTCGTCGAGCAAGGGTTTCTGATCGGCGGGACGCTTCTCCTCCCAAGTCCGCTGCACGCGCAGATAGCGCTCGTAATCCGTGCTCCGCACCTGCAGCCCGACGGGCCCCGGCCGCGCCCGGAATTCGCTGTAGAGCGGCTTCAGATAGGTTGAAACGGCGGTGTCCATGAGATGGAGATCGTCCAGCGGCACCTCGAAGGGCGCCGTGCTGTCGATCACCTTGCCGTCGCCGCCGCGCTGCCGGCGGAGCACGGCCTGGCACTGATGGGCCTGGCAGTCGAGAGTGGCGGTGAGGACCTCTGCCGCCGCCAGGAGCCGGGAGAGCCGCTGAACCGTCGGAGCCGGCTCGCCAGGCTCCGGAGCTCCAGGCGGCAGCGCCGCGATCCCCTCCAGCGCGGAGAGCCCGCGGAGGGCCGCCGCCTGCAAGGCCGCGGCGGCCAGCGTCACCTCCTCCCGGCCCGCGCCGAGACCGACCTCCGGCCGGGCCACGGCGACGTAGAGCGGCTGGCGCGGCGAACGCAGGCGCCAGATCAGGAAGGAGCCCGTCGCCACCAGCACCAGGGCCAGAATGGGCAGCAGGTAGGGAGGATGTCGATGGCCACGGTAGGGCGTCGCGGAGACGGTGCGTTCCGTGGCCATCGCCGCTGGACGCACCAGGGGAGGAGCCCAGGGCTCGGTCGACGCCGCGACGGCGAGCCCGGCCACGCTCTCCAGCCGGGCCAGCGCCTCGCGCGCGCCCGGCGGCCGGCGTTCGAGATCCTTCTCCAGCAGCGCGTCGATCCACGCCGAGAGCGCTCCGGACACGGCGGGAGCCAGCTCGCGGACGGGCGGTTGGGCGTGGGTGCAGACCTTGGTCAGGGTCTCGACCGGCGTCGCGCCCTGGAACGGCGAAACGCAGGCCGCCGCCTCGTAGAGCAGGACGCCGAGGGAGAAGAGGTCCGAGCGCGGATCGAGAGCGAGGCCGTTGGCCTGCTCCGGAGACATCGAGCGGTAGGTGCCGACGAGGCCGCCGGCGGTGACCGAGAGCCGGGCGGCAGGGGAGCCGCTCGCCGGCGTGTCCGGCGCGAAGAGCTTGGCGAGCCCGAAGTCGAGGACCATGGCACGGCCGGACGGAGTGAGAATGACGTTCTCGGCTTTCAGATCGCGATGCAGGAGCCCCTGGGCGTGCGCCGCCTCGAGGGCGCTCAGGACGTCGCGCGCCAGGGCGACCACCTGGCTGGGTGGGAGGGGACCCTGCCGGAGCCGCTCGGCGAGTGTGATCCCCTCCACGAATTGCAGGACGAGCCAGTCGCCTTCGGGGGTTTCGAGCAGATCGTGGATCCGCACGACGGCGGGATGATCGAGCTTCGCCACCGCGCGGGCCTCGCGGCGGAAGCGCTCGCGGCGGCGCGGATCGTCCGCCCCTTCCGGCCGGATCTGCTTGAGGGCCACGCGGCGTTCCAGCCGTTCGTCCCAGGCGGCGTAGACCACCCCCATGCCGCCGGCCCCGATCTTTCGCTCCAGGCGATAGGGGCCGACCCGCTGGGGTTCCATCAGCCGTCGATCCCGAGGGCGGACCGGCGGATCTTGAGGCCGTGCGGCGAGACGCGAAGGTCGTCGGCGGCGGCGTCCAGGTCCCCCCCGGCGCGCTCCAGAGCGGCCGCGATCTCGTCGCGGCCGAGCTCCGAGGCCTTGCGGACCCCTCCCGCCCGCTCGACCAGGGCATAGAGGGAGGTCCGCGAGACGCGCAGGCGCTCGGCCGCGACGGCGAGGTTCCACCGGCTGGCGCGCAGAGCGGCGAGCAGCTCCTCCTCGCCGATCTCCGCGGCCGGCCGGTAGGCGGCGCGAGGGCGCGGAGCGGTCCGCTCCCCGGCCTTGGGGCGAGGGACGGACACGCGTTCGAAGCCGGGCGGCAGCCCGGCGCGTTCGGCGTCGTGGCTGCCCACGGCGATGCGGCGCGCCAGGTTGCGCAGCTCGCGCACGTTGCCGGGCCAGTCGTGATCCGCCAGACGCGCCACCAGACTCGCCGGCAGCCAGGGCTCGCGCCGCGGACCGGGCTCGTCCAGCCGAGTCTCCATGCCCATCGCCGCCAGCTCCTGACGCAGGAAGTGGACGAGCAGCCGGCCGACGTCGTCCCGGCGCTCGCGCAGTGGGGGCAAGCGGATCTCGTAGCCGCGCAGGCGATGGAGCAGCGGCGCCCGGAACCTCCCTTGAGCGACCGCCGACTCGAGATCGGCGTCGGTGGCCGCCACCACGCGCACGTCGACGCGCTGGGTGGCCTCGGCCCCCACCGGCTGGATCTCGCCGTTTTCGAGCGCCCGCAGCAGGAGGACCTGGAGCTCCGGCGGCGCCTCGCCGATCTCGTCCAGGAAGAGCGTGCCGGAATCGGCCCGTTCGAAATAGCCCGCCCGCCGCCGGTCCGCACCGGTGAAGGCGCCGCGCGCCGCGCCGAAGAGCTCCGAGGCGGCGAGCGCCGGCGGCACGGCGCCCAGGTTGAGCGCGAGGAAAGGGCGCGCCCGGCGGGGTCCGGCCGCGTGGAGGGCCTGCGCCACCAGCTCCTTGCCGGTGCCGGTCTCGCCGTTCAGCAGGACCGGCGTCGAAAGGGGCGCCGTCCGTCGGATCTCGCGACGCAGCAGGGTCAGAGCGGCGCTATCCCCCACCAGGCCGAAGCGTTCGGTCTCGCGCGGCAAGGCGGGAGGCAGGAGGTGCAGCAGCAGAGCCACCCGATCGGCGAGGACGAGGACGGTGCCCCGCTCCAGGCCGGCGTCCGGGACCTCGCCGGGGTTGAGGTGGATCGGCGTGCGGCTCAGGTGAGGATCGGCGAGAGGCCGCGCCAGGTCACCGCCCGGCTGCGCGAAGAGAGGCGCGAGACGCGACAGGGGGACCGGCCGGCCAGAGCCGAGGGCAGGTAACAGAACCCGTTCCCCCACGCGCCGAAGGTCCGGATGCGCCAGGATGGTGAGCGCCGGCACCCGCAGCTCGGGAAGATCGATCGGCCGGGGAGCAGCCGCCTCGGTCGAGGCGTCCAGGCCCCGTTCCCAAGGACCTCGGGAACTCGTCATGAATGCATGGATTCTAAAGGGGTGGGAGCCGCAAAGCAAGGCGACTCCAAGCCGCCATCGCGAGAGGTCTCACCCCTCGGCGAGCAGCCGGCTCAAGCTGCGGACGCCGTCGCGGATCTCCGGGAGATCGGTGCCGCCGTAGCCGAGGACCAGGCCGGAAAGGCCGGGCTCGCCGAGGTAGCACGTCGAGAGCGGCATCGTCCAGAGGCCCTGCCGGGCGGCCTGTTCGGCGAGCCGGCGATCGTGAACGCCGGGCTCCAGGATCGCCGCCAGATGCATTCCCGCCCGCTCGCCCGACACCTGCACCGCCGTGCCGAGCTCGCTCCGCAGCGCGTCGACCAGGGCGCCGCGCCGCTCCCGGTAGAGCTGCCGCATCCGCCGCAGGTGACGGGCGAAGTGCCCTTCGGCGAGAAAGTCGGCGAGCACGGCCTCATACAGCGCGGGTGGAAAATCATCGGTCGCCGCGCGCAGGGCGACGAAGCGATCCACCAGATCCGCCGGGACGACCAGATAGCCGACGCGCAGCGCCGGAAATAAAACCTTGCTGAAGGTGCCGATATAGATCACGCGGGAATCCCGATCGAGACCCTGCAACGCCGCGATCGGCGGGCTCTCGTAACGATATTCGCTGTCGTAGTCGTCCTCGAGGATCCAGGCGCCGCTCCGCCGCGCCCAGTCGAGGAGTTGCAGCCGCCGCGACGCCGACAGGGTGGCTCCCAGCGGATATTGATGCGACGGGGTGACGTGAGCGGCCCGCGCCTGCGGGCCGCGGGCGATGCCGGCCGCGACGTCCAGCCCCTCCTCGTCGACCGGCACGGGGACCAGGCGGGCGCCGGCGAGCGCCAGCGCGTCGCGCGCTCCGGGATAGCCCGGCTCCTCCACCCAGACCTCGCTCCCGGGGTCGAGCAGGACGCGGATCGCGAGGGTCAGGCCGTGCTGAGAGCCGCTCGTCACCAGGATCTGACCGGCCTCGCAGCGGACGCCGCGCGAGGTCCGCAGATAGGCCGCCAGCGTCTCGCGGAAGCGGAGGTCCCCCCGCGGATCGCCATACTGCATCTGGCTGGCGCGCGGGTTCCGCCCATGGCGAGCGACCAGGCCCGACCAGATCTGGAGCGGAAAGGGATCCACCGCGATCTGGCTGACGCGAAACGCGCCCCAGCCGCCGAGCCAGGGCTCCTGCCGTCCGAGCGGCAGGCCGGGATTGGCGGCGACGACGCGCCGGCCTGGACGCGCCGGTGGAAAAGTGCCGGCAGCGCGGCGGCCGGACGTTCGCGGCGAATCCTCGCGCAAACGGGCCACGAAGGTTCCCGCGCCCGTCCGGCTCTCGAAGAATCCCTCCGCCAGCAGCTGCTCGAACGCGGTCAGCACCGGCAGGCGAGAGATCTGAAGCTCGGCCGCCAGGCCGCGCGTCGAAGGGAGCCGTTGCCCCGCGCCCAGGCTCCCCGCCAGAATGGCCTCGCGAAATCCCTCGTAGAGCTGGCGATAGAGAGGTTTGGCCGCCGCGCGGTCGAGCGCCAGCAAGGGGACGATCCCGGAAACCGCGCGCCTCATGCGGCAACGATAGTGGTCATGCTCACGTCACCGCAAGTGACTCTTGCGGCGGCCCCTGCGCCGGGCCAGAGGAGAAAGGGGCAGCGGAGAAAAGGCGCCGACCGCTTACGGCACTGGGACTGACCTCCCCTCCGCCTCCTCCCGGCAATCGATCCCGGCGACCGGCGGAGGATCGGTCTCCCGGCCGTAGAAACGCTGCAGCTCGATCGAGCGCGGCAGGATCACGGTGTTGACCAGGATGAGGCTCTCGAACAGCGTCTCCTGGTCGCGCCGGGGGATCTGGAAGGCCGGACCGATCACCGGCAGCCGCCCGAGGATTGGAATATAAAACGGGGTCCGCGGGTGCGAGACGCCCACCGAAAACGACGAGATGTCGAACAGATCGAAGGCGCTCACCGCGGCGTCGGTGTGGACGTTGTCGCCGGCGATGCCCGCCGGCGGCGCGGCGCGCCAGACGTCCTGGCGATCCTGATCCAGCGGGGTCGAGGCGACGCCGAACCGCGCGTCCACGGTGACGCGCGCCGCTCCACCGTCCGGCAGCACCGTGGGCCGGACGCTCAGGGCGATCCCCGGCGCCACTTTCGTATAGGCGGGCTCGGAATCCGACGATAGCAACGCCGCCAGGCCGAGCGCCTGAGCGCCGGACAGCCCTGCCAATGCCCTCGCGCTGCCGGTCAGATCGTCCGCCCCTGCTCCCGACCGGCTGGCCGGGAACGCCAGATCGAGCAGTTCCTTGCCGAAAGGCCGAGGCCGGCCCGATTCGACGAACGAGGCCATCTCCGGCGCCAGCCCGGCCTCCAGACCGCTGGTGACCACGATCCGCGTGCGGCCGACCAGCGCCACGCCGTCGCTCTTGCGGCCTCCCGTCCCTTCCCGCTGGATGCGATCGAGGAGCGGATCGAAAAAGAGATCGTTCATATCCGCGGCGAACGCGTCCATCACCGACTTGAGGATCCGGTCGACGGT
>DATBAW010000215.1:0-3624 GCA_036271335.1 Thermoanaerobaculia bacterium | reverse complement strand
CCGCCCGGCGTTCCCGTTTTCGAGAACGTTTCACCCCTGATAGGAGATCTCGTAAAGAGATGGCCACCGCTCCGCTGTCCCGCCGCTGGTCCCCGGCCGATTCCCGCGACCTCTACAACATCCAGGGTTGGGGGAACAACTACTTCTCCGTCAACGACGCCGGCTTCATGGTCGTCCATCCGGGTGGCCCCGGCACGCCGGCCATCGATCTCAAGGAGCTGGTGGACGAGGTGCGCGAGCGTGGCATCAGCCTGCCGCTGCTGATCCGCTTCTCCGAGATCATCAAGGCGCGCGTCGTCCAGCTCAACGAGGCGTTCGCCCAGGCGATCGCCGAGTATGGTTACAAGGGGAGCTACCGCGGCGTCTATCCGATCAAGGTCAACCAGGACCGCTACCTCGTCGAACGGCTGGTCGAATATGGCCGCCCCTACCACTTCGGCCTCGAGGCGGGCTCGAAGCCCGAGCTGCTCGCCGTGATGGCGATGCTGGAGGACGAGGAAGCGCTGATCATCTGCAACGGCTACAAGGACGAGGAGTACATCGAGACCGCGCTCCTCGCCTCGAAGCTCGGCCGGCATGTGATTCTGGTGGTCGAGAAGTCCTCGGAGCTGCCGCTGATCCACCGCATCTCGCAGAAGATGGGGGTGAAACCGCGGATCGGCATCCGCTCGCGCCTCTCCGCCCGCGGCGCCGGCCACTGGGAAGCCTCCGGCGGCGACCGCTCGAAGTTCGGCCTCTCCGGGCGCGACCTCCTCGCCGCCGTCGCCTATCTGAAAGACAAC
The DNA here is from genome assembly GCA_036271335.1 of Thermoanaerobaculia bacterium. Taxonomy (GTDB): domain Bacteria; phylum Acidobacteriota; class Thermoanaerobaculia; order Multivoradales; family UBA5704; genus DATARR01. The sequence goes on along the minus strand of DATBAW010000215.1, from coordinate 2,842 downwards.
GACCTGATCGACAGCTTCGAGCTCCTCCACTTCCACCTCGGCAGCCAGATCTCGTCGATCCGTTCGGTGAAGGACGGCCTGCGCGAGGCGACCCAGGTCTACGTCAACCTGGTCGAGATGGGGGCGCCGCTGCGCTACCTCGACGTCGGCGGCGGCCTCGGCGTCGACTACGACGGCTCGCAGACCAACTTCACCTCGTCGCTCAACTACACCCTCCAGGAGTACGCCAACGACATCGTTTTCGGCATCATGGAGGTCTGCGACGCCCGCGGCGTGCAGCACCCGACGATCGTCTCGGAGTCCGGCCGCGCCACCGTGGCCCATCACGCGGTGCTGGTGATCGACGTGCTCGGCGTCTCCGAGTTCGAGGTCGGCAAGCTGCCGCGCAAGCCGCCGACCGACGCCGAGCCCTCGCTGCGCAACCTCTTCGAGACCTACAAGGAGGTCTCGCGGAAGAACGTGCTGGAGTCCTACCACGACGCCATGGCCTCGCGCGACGAGTGCCTGAGCCTGTTCAACCTCGGCCACCTCTCGCTGGAGGACCGCGGCCTCGCCGAGGACCTGTTCTGGGCGACCGCCCAGAAGATCCTGCGCCTCGTGCGCACGATGCCGCAGGTGCCGGAGGACCTCGAAGGGCTGGAGCGAACGCTGGCGGACACCTACTTCTGCAACTTCTCGGTCTTCCAGTCGGTCCCCGACTCCTGGGCCATCGACCAGCTCTTCCCGGTGGTGCCGATCCACCGCCTGGACGAGGAGCCCTCCAACCGCGCCGTGCTGGCCGACATCACCTGCGACTCGGACGGCAAGATCGACCACTTCATCGACCGCCGCGACGTCAAGGACGTGCTCGAGCTGCACACCTTCACCACCGGCAACCCCTATTACCTGGGGGTCTTCCTGGTCGGCGCCTATCAGGAGATCCTCGGCGACCTCCACAACCTCTTCGGCGACACCAACACGGTCCACGTCGCGCTCGATCCGGACGAGGACTACAAGATCGAGGGGGTGGTGAGCGGCGACACGGTGAGCGACGTGCTCCGCTACGTGCGCTACAACCGCGACGACCTGGTCGCCCGGGTGCGCAAGTCGGCCGAGATCGCGCTGCGCGCCAAGCGCATCACCCTCGAGGAATCGCGGCTGCTCCTGCGCCGCTACGAGGAGGGGCTGTCGGGATACACTTACCTGGAGCAGGACTAGTCCTGCTGCTGTGAAGGAGCCTCCATGAGAACGCAAGTCGCCGTCGTGGACCCTCTCATCGAACGGCTCTGCGACGCGGTCCGCCTCGGCGATGTAACCGCCATCGCGGAGCAGATCAAGAGCGACCTGGAGTCGTTCATCCCGTCCGAGGGGTTGATCCTGCCCGCCCACTTCCACGAGACCAAGCCGGACTCCTACGCCCGCCGCCTTCTCTATCGCGACGAGGCGCTCGGCTTCACGGCGGTGGTGATGACCTGGGGACCCGGGCAGCGCACCGGCCTCCACGATCACGCCGGGATCTGGTGCGTCGAGGGGGTGCTCGAAGGCGAGATGGAAGTGACGCGCTACGAGCTGATGGAAGAGCGGGCCGACGGCGTCTGCCGTTTCGAGGAGCGCGGCGCGATGAGGGCCACGGCCGGCAGCGCCGGCGCCCTGATCCCGCCGTTCGAGCACCACGTGCTGGCCAACGCCCAGCCCGGCCGGGCCTCGCTCACCCTGCACGTCTACGGCGGCGACATGGACCACTGCGACGTCTTCCAGCCGGAGGCCACGGCGGGCAGCTACCGGCGATGTACCCGGCAGCTCTCCTACGACGAGTAGACCCCGAGCAGACTCCGAGATGTCCGCCCTCAAGAGCCAGACCCGCCTGCGGATCCGCCAGGAAGAGCCGCTCAACGCCGAGCCGCCGCCGGAGGTGCTGCTCGACGAGTTCTTCACGCCCAACGACCTGTTCTTCATCCGCAGCCACGGCGCGATCCCCGAGGTCGATGCCGCGGCCTTCCGGCTGACGGTCGACGGCTTGGTCGAGCGCCCCCTCTCGCTGTCGCTGGCCGAGCTCCGCCGGCTCCCCCGGATCGCCGTCGGCGCCACCCTCCAGTGCGCGGGCAACCGCCGCAAGGAGCTGCTCGAGGTCGCCCCCATCCCCGGCGAGCTCCCCTGGACCTCCGAGGCGATCAGCAACGCCGAATGGTCGGGGGTGCCGCTGCGCGAGGTCCTCATCGCCGCCGGGCCACGGCCGGGAGCGCGTCACGCCGCCTTCCTCGGCCTCGACGAGACGGAGCGCCACGGCCACCGCTTCAATTTCGGCGGCTCGATCCCCCTCGACAAGGCGCTCCACCCCGAGGTGCTGCTGGCCGACACGATGAACGGCGAGCCGCTGCCGGCGGACCACGGCGCGCCTTTGCGGGTGGTGGTGCCGGGCTACATCGGCGCCCGCAGCGTCAAGTGGCTGTCGCGAATCACCCTGCAGGAGACGCCGTCCGACAACTACTTTCAGGCCAAGGCCTACCGGCTCTTTCCGGCCGCCGTCGGCCCCGACACGGTGGTCTGGGAGCAGGGGATGATGCTCGGCGAATCGCCGGTCAACTCGGTGATCTGCGCGCCGCTCGCCGGCGCGCGGCTGCCGGCCGGCCGGATGACCGCGCGTGGCTGGGCCGTCGCCGGCGGGGGACGCGAGGTGGCACGGGTGGATGTTTCCGTGGACGGCGGCGCGACCTGGACGACCGCGAACCTCGTCGCCGGCGAGACCGGCTGGACCTGGCGCTTCTGGGAAGCGAAGCTCGACCTCGCCGCCGGCGAGCACGAGATCCTCTGCCGCGCCTTCGACGACGCGGCCCAGACCCAGCCCTCCAATCCCGCGCAGGTC
>DATBAW010000214.1:0-9911 GCA_036271335.1 Thermoanaerobaculia bacterium | reverse complement strand
TCCGCGTTCCGCGCCCGCGCCTTGGCGGCCTCCACCTCGCGGCTGCGGGCCGGGGCCTGGGTCACCAGGGAGGCCAGCAGCGCCTCGGCGGCCGTGGCCACCTGCTCGACGGCCGTTGCGAAGGCGGCCTCGTTCGCCTTCGACGGCTTGGTGAAGCCGCTGATCTTCCGCACGAACTGGAGAGAGGCGTCGCGGATCTCGCGGTCGGTGACCGGCGGCTCGAAGTTGAACAGGGGCTTGATGTTTCTGCACATGGAGTCCTCCTCGCGGGTCGACGCTGACATTGTATGGCCTGGGGGCTCTGCTATCCTGCGGGGGAGCATCTCAAGGGAGGCCGACATGTCCATCCGACCCGTCCAGCGGCTGATCAAAGCCAAGCCCACCCTCGAAGGCGCGGGCGTCCATCTGCGCCGCGCCTTCGGCTTCGACCATACCTCCGAGTTCGACCCCTTCCTCCTCCTCGACGACTTCCGCAACGACGTCCCGGAGGATTACCTCGCCGGCTTCCCCTGGCACCCCCATCGTGGGATCGAGACCATTACCTACGTCCTCGCCGGCTCCGTGGAGCACAGCGACAGCCTCGGCAACCGGGGCGCCATCGGCCCCGGCGACGTCCAGTGGATGACCGCCGGACGGGGGATCATCCACCAGGAGATGCCGAAAGGGGACCCGGCGGGGCGCATGCACGGCTTCCAGCTCTGGGGGAACCTGCCGTCGTCGCTCAAGATGACCGCTCCCCGCTACCAGGAGGTCAAGGGGGTGGACGTCCCCGAGATCACCGACGACGACGGCACCCACGTCCGGGTCGTCTGCGGCGACTTCTGGGGGAAGAGCGGTCCGGTGGACGGCATCGCCGCCGACCCCGTCTACCTCGACGTCTCGGTCGCTCCCGGCCGCCGCAAGAGCCTCCCCGTGGAGACCACCCGCCACGCCTTCGCCTACGTGTTCGCGGGGAGCGGCAAATTCTGCAACGCCTCCGGCCCCCTGGCAGTGCCCACCGAGGGCGTCGGCTGGGCCGACACCGCGCCTCCGGCGGAGGCGAGCGACCGTTCGCTCGTCCTCTTCGACCGCGGCGACGAGGTCACCGTGCAGGCGGGCGACGAGGGGATCCGCTTCCTGCTCGTCTCCGGCAAGCCGCTCGCCGAGCCCGTCGCCTGGTACGGTCCGATCGTGATGAACACCCAGGAGCAGCTCCAGCGCGCCTTCGAGGAGCTCCGGGAAGGGACGTTCCTGAATCCGGACGCGCGGCGGTAGGGGAGAGGCGGCGGCACAGGGAGTGCATCCCACCGGGACCGGGCGGCTCGCCGTCCGGTTCTCCGGGATCTCCCCATGGCGTCGACCCTCCCGCATCACCTCCTGCAAGCGCTCGGCATGGCCTTCGCCATGTTCTGGGAGCTCCTCTGGGCTCTCATCCTGGGCTTCTCGCTCTCCGGCGTCGTGCAGGCCGTCGTCTCCAAGAAAGAGGTCTCGAAGCTCCTGCCTGACGATTCGCCACGCTCGATCGCCATCGCCTGCGGCCTCGGCGCGGCGTCCTCTTCCTGCTCCTACGCGGCGGTGGCGCTCACCCGCTCGCTCTTCCGCAAGGGCGCCAGCTTCACCGCGGCGATGGCGTTCGAGGTGGCCTCGACCAACCTCGTCGCCGAGCTCGGGATCATCCTGGCTCTCCTGATCGGCTGGCAGTTCACCCTCGCCGAATTCGCCGGCGGCTTCCTTCTCGTCGCCTTCGTCGTCCTGATCTTCCGCGGGTTCCTGACCGCCAGGATGGTCGACGCCGCGCGCGAGCAGGCGGACAAAGGGGTGAAGGGGAAAATGGAAGGCCATGCCGAAATGGACATGTCGGTCACCGGGGGATCGCTGATCCAGCGGATTTTTTCGGCTAAGGGGTGGACGGCGATCAGTCACTATTTCGTGATGGACGGGCTCGCGGTCTGGAAGGACATCGCCGCCGGCCTGCTGCTCGCCGGCGCGCTGGGAGCCTGGGTCCCGAAAGCCTTCTGGAGCGGGTTCTTCCTGGTGAAGCATCCGCTCCTGGCGAAATTCTGGGGACCGCTTGTCGGCCCGGTGGTGGCGATCCTCTCGTTCGTCTGTTCGGTCGGCAACGTGCCCCTCGCGGCCGTGCTCTGGAACGGCGGCAGCAGCTTCGGCGGCGTCCTCGCCTTCCTCTACGCGGACCTGATCGTGCTGCCGATCCTGGACATCTACCGGAAATACTACGGCGTCCGGATGGGCCTTTTTCTCCTCGGTGCCCTGTACGCGGCGATGGCCGGCACCGCGATCGTCGTCGAATTCCTCTTCCAGGCCCTCCACCTGATCCCCGCCGAGCGCCACGCGCGGGTGATGGAGGCGGCGATCCGCTGGAACTACACGACGGTGCTGAACCTGGTGTTCCTCGCCGTCGCCGGCCTGCTGATCTGGCGGTTCTTCACCACGGGTGGACCGAAGATGGCCGCCGGGATGGACTGAGGGGCCGCTCGGCCCACTCCGGTTCCCTTGCGTCCACGTTCACGAGCGGCGCGACCGGGTGGTCGCGCCGTTCAGAGATCGATTCTCCCGCGACCCCTTTATTGGGGCGAGTTTATTAGGGCGAGTTTATTGAGGCGAGGCAGGCGAGGAGGTGTCCGGTCCGTCCACCCAGATGCGGGGCCGGTTGGTGATGATGGCGATCGTCTGGTTCGAGACGTCGCCCGGCGGCACGATCACCGTCGAGGTCAGGCCGGCGCAAGCTCCCTGGCGATCCGCCGGCAGAGTGGTGCAACCACTCAAGGTGGCGAAGGGGCTCCAGGCTTCCTGGATGACGACCGAGCCCGCGGCGACCTTGATCGCCGGCGAGCAGGCTCCCGCCGGCACCACGTACGGTCCCAGGTTGCCGGGGTTGACATGGAATGTGAAGCTACCCTTCACATCGCCCCGCTTGCAGATCTCCAGGTAGCCGGTCCGCTCGTTGGTATAGGTCACCTCGGTGACTCCGGGGCCGACCGTGACCGTGACGCTGCCGCCGGCCAGGGAAGGTCCGTTCGCCAATTGGCTCGACGGGGCCACGGTAATGCTGGAGACCGCGTCACCGGCCGGAATCTGCTCGGTGACCGTGATTGGCAGGCCCACCAAAAAGCTCGGACCGATCTCACAGGTGCCGCCGGGGGCGGGGCCGGCCGGGACCGTGACGACCTGATTGCCGACATGGAAGGTGAAGGGGGTGCCGATCGTTACTCCCGAGCCCGCCACCTTGCAGATCTTGACGATGCCGGTGCGCGGGGCGATGCCGCCGTCCCCGACGGGGATCGTGGTGGCGGCGAGGCTCTGCGTGGCGTCGGGGGGGGGATCGGCGGCGCCCCTGGCGAGCGCGGGGGAGGCCACGAAGGCCAAGGCGATCGCCAGCGCCGCCAGCGTTTTTAGAACAGAAATCTTTCTCATGGTTTTCTCCTTTTGGAGCCGCTTGATTGGAGGCTCGAAAGGAGACTGTCGCCAGGGGACGGGTTATCTCACCCGGTTGATTTCATTTCTGATCGATCTCATTTAAGAACGCGGAAGGTGAACCGGCCGGCGGCGGCGGGTTTGCCGCTGGTGGTGACGCCTTCCACCACGAGAGAGTAATCGCCGGGCGAAACGAGGTTCGAAAGGAGGCTCATGCCGAGCAGATCGTGATCGTCCGGTTGGAGGTCCCGCCAGCGGCAGACCTCGCGGCCGTGGCCGTCCAGCAGCTCGGCGCGATACGACGGCTGGAAGGGCCGATCCACCGGCGAGGCGAGGACGATCCTGCCGCCCGCCGCCGGCTGCCGCACCTGCTGCGCCGGCGCTTCGCGGGAGGGTCCGGCGTCGCGCACCAGGTCGAGAAGGAGGACGGCGACGTTTGCCTCCGGCTGCCGCAGCTGGGTGAGCTGCGTGACATCCCGCGCATGGGCCGCGCGTTCGTCGGCGAGGGCGCGCCGGCCGGCGTCGAGATCCGCGCGCAGGGTCCCGGCCGTGGCCGTGCGCTGCCGCTCGGCCGCCAGGGCGGTCTGGGTCTGCCGCAGCTCGCGGCCGCGTTCGGCGCTCATGTAGAGGCCCGGGGCGCTGGAGAGCACCGTGAGCACGAGCAACGCCGAGAGCAGGATCCCGGCCTGACGCTGCCGGCTGAGACGCCCGAGCCAGGCCAGGAGAACAAGCTGGCGCGCGTCGGTGAGGCGCTCGGCGTCCTGCGTGGCCGTCCGCCGGAAGCCCCGCTGGACCGACTCGGCGAGGTCCAGGCTGTCGAGGCAGGCCGGGCAGGAGAGATAGTGGTTCTCGAAGCGCTCTGCCTCGTCCTCGGGGAGAGTCCCCTGGACGTAGCGGTCGGCGATCTGGTGCTCTTCGATGTAGGTATGGTCCATGGCGCGTCAACTCGCGGTCTGCCGCCTCTGAAAGCGTTCCAGGAGCTCCTTGAAGCGCTGGCGGGCCCGGAAGAGAACGCGGTTGAAATGGAGATGATCGAGCCCGAGGTCGGCGCAGATCGCTCCCTTGTCCTCCTCGCCGACGTAGAAGCGGAGCAGCAGCTGCCGGTCGCGGTCGGTAGGGAGCTCGCCGATCAATTTTCGAACGATCTCCGCCTCCTCGTCCAGCAGCACGGACTGCAGCTGGCTCGGCGCCGGCGCCACGGCCGCGGCGAGCTCGCCGCTGTCCCCCCAGGTCCGCCGTCGTGCGACCTTGCGCCGTTCGGCGATCAGCAGGTTGCGGGCGGTGCCGCGGAGGAACGGCGCGAGTCCGGCGGGGTCGGCGAGCCCCTCGCGGCGCAGGCGTTCGATCACGATGCGGAAAGTCTCCTGCTGCACGTCCTCGGCGAGATCGGGGAGGGCGCCGAGGCGGCGGAGCAGATAGAGCAGCCCGCGCCGGTAGCGCTCGACGAGCTCCCCCTCCGCGGCCGCCTCACGCGCCACGATCCGCCGGACGAGGTCGGCGGCGACCGCCGCCTCGTCCGGCTCCTGTACCGCATCGGTGCTCAGGACGCCCACTGCGCCTCCAGAATTTCCGCGAACGAGGAACATCATATCGCGGGCGCTGGAGCCTGTCGCTCGGGCGGTGGGCATGGAGCGCCTCCTGAGCGGGTGGCCTCTCACCCCTGAGCGGGGACAGAGACAGGAAGCGTCGGCTTCAGCCGGGGGAGGTTGTGATTGCCGGGCCCCCCCTCCTCCGCGACCCAGATGGCGATCGGACCGTTGACGGTAAAGTGACCGTCGTTGCCTTGCACCCTCTGTCCCGCGTTCAGGCTTGAGCCGGGGTCCGAGCCCGGGTCCGGGATCGTGCAGGTCATCTTCCCTGTGGCGATGTCGAACAGGATCAGGAACGGCACGTTGTCCACGGTGAGGCCCGCAAGCCCTTGGCAGGTGAGCTGGCAGTCCGTGCCCCAGGTCGCCCAGGTTTCCGTATCCCCCAGACTGCTCCTTTGGATCGCGATCGTTCCGTTGGTCCTGAGGCGCAGAGTGTCCTGTTGCGCCATTTCGGCGGCGGCCGCCGAGTCGATCATCCACGGGTTGCTCATCCATTCCTGAGTTCGATACACCGTGACCGGGGCTGGAGGCACAGAGGGAGTCGCCTCGGGCGTTATGGCGGGCGTTATGGCGGGCGTTATGGCGGGAGTTATGGCGGGAGTTATGGCGGGCGTTGTGGTGGGAATGAAATCGGGCGTCACATCGAGCTTTCGTTCCGTGAGGGTGGCCATGTTCGGACTCCTTTCCATCGGGCCCTGTCGAGAGCCCGAATCAGTTCATCCGTTGGACTGTCGCGAAGGTACGGTTTGTCTCACCTCGCCTTGCTCTCAATGCCAATCGCCCTGGAGAACGAAGCCGGCCCAGGAGTGGGGATCGCGGTAGCGGGCCTCGCGGCGGAGCGCGAGCTGGGCCTCGCGCAGGGCCGCCGCCGGGGTCTGGTGATCGCGCCACATCGCGCGGTAGAAGCGGGTCATCAGCTCGGCGGTGGCCCGGTCCTGCACGGGCCAGAGGCTCGCCAGCACGCGCGGCACGCCCGCGTACTGAAAGCCGCGGGTCAATCCCATCACTCCCTCGCCGCGGACCTCCTTGCCCAGCGCGGTGCGGCAGCCGGAAAGAACGACCAGGTCGGCATCGAGATCGAGCTCGTAGATGTCGGAAAGCCCGAGAAAGCCTTCGCGAGGGTGCCCCTCGGCATCCACCTGCGAGAGCACCAGGCCGGAGAGCTCGGGATTCTGGATGTCGGCCAGCGCGTGGGTCGCGAAATGGACGACACGGTAGTCGCGGAGGTCGGTGGCGAGAGCGGCGTCGCGATTGGCGTCGAGGCCCAGATCGAGCTTCACCATGCCATGGGGCGCGAGAGCGGCCAGCACCTCGGCCTCCCGGCGAGTTCCTGGGAGGCGTTCGAGGACCCTGGGAAGGTCCCGGTCGGTTCCACCCCGGAGCGCGGGCAGGGAGCCCGTGGGCGCGTCTCGCGGTCTCGCTGAGCGGGCGGCGGCCTGACGGCCGAGGCGAGGATCGTCGGCGGCGAAGACCGGATCGGCGAACACCGCCGCCCATTTCGCGGCGGGAGCACGGCCCTGTTGCCGCTGCGCGCCGAAGGTGGTGGCCGAGGGGATCGAAACGACCTCGAGACGTTCCAACAGGGGGTGCAAAGCTCCCGGCCTCTCCCAGGTCCGGCCGCGATCGGGGATGGGCAAGGCGGCGAACGGAAGAATGGCCAGCGCTCCATCGGGGACCACGACCAGCCGGCGGAGAGCCGCCGCGGCGTTCGGATCGCTCCAGAGCGGGCCGATCAGGATACGGCTCAGCGTTTCCGCCGCCTTCCGGCGATTCGCGCCGCCGGATTCAACCGAGCTCGTCTCTTCGTAGACCTGGCGAGCCAGGGCTTCGATCTCCCTTTGAGGCGGCAGGCTGAAGGATCGGAGCCGGCCGGCATCGAGGACCCAAAGAAAGCTGCGGTCCTCGCCGAGGGAGTATTCAAGGAGCGTCGTGCCCGGCTCCAGCCAGCCGGAGACCTCCTCCAGGCTGACGGGTTTCGGCGCGCTGAATTCGGCGAAGCGACGGTCCTGCCCGCGAATCCTGGATTCCACCGTGTCCATCTCGGCGAGGATCGCGTCGATCTCCTGGTCGAGGCCTTCGGCCCTGGGGCCGCTCTCTTTCCATCGCCGGTCGATCTTGCCGCTCAGGCGGCGCAGGAGAAGATTGCGTTGCGCCAGCAGGTCGGGCGATATGGCCTTCGCGGTATGGCCGGCGCTGCCGGTACGCAGGACGTCGAGGAGAGAGCGGGCGTGGACCCGCTCGCTGACCGCGAAGGCCTCGCGGTCATGCCTCGCTCCCGGGTCGGCGGCGTGGCGGTCCATCAACAGATCGATCAGCAGCGAAAAGGACCGCCGGCGAGCCGCCAGGAAAGCGACCCGCAGATCCGCGCGGAGCAAGGCGGTCCGGACCTCTTCCACGCGGCCGACCGCGGCCTCGGCATGGGCGAGCGCTTCGGCGGTCAGCCCCAGGGATCTCTCCGCGCGAGCCATCTCGGCGAGGGTTTCGGCCTCGCCGGCGCGATCTCGAAGGTCGCGCCGGCCCGTCAGGGCTTCCTGGAAAACCGGCAGCGCCGCTCGCGTCTGTCCGGCGAGCGCGAGCGCCCGCCCCTCCAGGAACAGGCCGTCTACCTGGTTCCGCCGGTCGGCCGTCTTGCGCAGGATCGGCAGGCTCGTGGCGAGCTCCTGGAGCGCCGCCGCGGCATTTCCCTGCTCGAGGTCGACCTCGGCCAGGCGCAAGCGACAGATCGCTTGTTGGGAGGCGCTGCCGAGCGCGTTGGCCAGCGCGAGAGCCTGCCGGTGCTGATCGAGCGCCTTCTCCAGGTTGCCCAACTTGCGCCAGGCGGTGCCGAGATTGTTCAGCGTCAGGATTTCCCCCACGCGTTTGCCCACCTGCCGGCGCAACGTCAAGGAATTCTCGAGATGGAACACGGCCCGTTGCGGCTCTTCGGCGGTGAGGTACAGAAAACCGACGTTGTTGAGGATGGTGCCGAGCAGATCGCGATCCTCGAGGGAGGCCGCGAGCTCACGGCTCTCGCCGAAGACACGCAGAGCCTCCTCCAACTCGCCCAACGTGCGATGGACCACTCCGATGTTGTTCAGGGCATTCGCCGCGAAGAGACGATTGCCGAGGGAACGCCAGATGGCCGAGGCCTGCCCGTAGGCGCCCAGCGCCAGGTCCGGCTCGCCCTGAGAGTCATGGATGCCGCCGATGTTGTTGAGCACCACCGCCGCTTGATCCTTGGCGCCAATCTTTTGAAAGAACGCGAGATTCTCCTGATAACAGGCGAGGGCGGACGGCAGGGAGCCCTGCTTCTGTTCGACATAGCAGAGATTGGTGCGGGACGCCGACTCGTCGAACGGCTCCCGCAGCTCGTGCCAGAGGGCAACCGCGCGCTCGAACAGCGGGCGGATCTTTTCGATGCCCTGTGTTTCCTTGACGACGAGGCCCAGCTGGTTCAGGGCCGCGGCCTCACGCTGAGGCTTGCCCAACTCCTCCCAGAGGTCGATGGCGCTCTGGCAGTCCGCGCTCGCCGCCGGAAGCTCACTCGCTTCCGACTCCAGAATGCCGATGGAGGTGAGCGCCTCGGCCTCCCAGGCGCGATCCCCGAGCGCTCGCCACGCCGCCACGGCCTGGCGATAGGTCGCCTCGGCCTGCTCTCTGGACCCGGGAGTATCCGGCAAGGTCTCGCGGCCCGCCCGGCTCATCAGGTCCAGCGCGTCGCGTCGCGCCCCTGTCCGCTCGGAGGGGATCTCGACCCGGAGGCTATACCGGCCGGGCCAGGAGGACGTCTCCCGCGATCGGATCGTGATCCGGGTCTCGCCCGGGTTGTCGAGCAGCAGGACCTCGACGCCCCAACTGTCGCGGCCGGCGGTGACCGCGAACGGCTCCTTGTCTTCGGGTTTTCGGGCTTCCACCACCAGATCGATGCTCCGCTGCTCGACCGTCACCAGCACGGTCGTCTCCGGCGGCACCACCACCCGCCAATCCTGCTTCTCGCCCGCGGCGATCGGCCGCTCGCGGGATTCTCCGAGTGGGACGATCTCTTCGGATTGAGGGGATGCGGCCAGTGCCGGCGCGGCCAGGAGGAGCAGCAGCGCAGGGACCGCCAGCCCACGGAGGCCGCGGCCGAGGCGGAACAGGGGGGTGAGCATACGAACAATATACGGGTTTCCTGGCGGGCAAGGCCCCGCGATCAACGCGATCAAGATATATTGTTGCATCGCAAAATCACGATCCTGGGCGTTGATATCGCGGCCCTTCAGGCCGAAAATGCGTCATCCAGACCGGGATCTACGTGATCCGGACCGCGGTCCGACTCCTTCGAACCGCGGTCTGCGTCCTCCTCAAGGGAAATGGGGTTCTCGCACCGCGGCCGGGATGACTCCCACCGTGGTCCGGAGGACGCGGATGCCGGTCGGAGTCCTCCCGACCGTGGAGCGGGACGTCCGCACCGTGGAGTGGAGATCCATACCGCGGTCCGGATGACACGGATCTTGGTCGCGGTGACATGGACCGCGGTTTGTATAAACCGTACCGCGGTATGGAAAGGCCGTTTTCCGATCGGGAACGCTCCCGCCGACGAGGTCGACCCGTCTTGAGGAAAGGTAGGCCGCCGGGAGCCTTCCCCTCGCAGGCGCCCGACGGTCAAGGCCGGGCCCTCCCCCTGGCGTTTCTCGTTCTTTTCGCACCTTGCGATAAAATGGAGGCTCCGAAACCAGAGGAGATCCGTTGCAAGACCTTCGCGTCCTCTTCGACCCCGCCCTGGATGGCGGCTATCGCGTCCACTTCGCCGACGCCGAGGGCCACCGGCTCGGCGTCGAGGTGCCGTTCACGCCATTCCTCGGCGACGTTGATTACGAGGATCTGCGCTGGTACCTGGAAGACTACATGGACCTTCCCGACGGCGGCGCGATCGTCCGGGCCGAGCGGATC
>DATBAW010000213.1:0-11387 GCA_036271335.1 Thermoanaerobaculia bacterium | reverse complement strand
TCAAGGGAGATCGCGATTTCCATGTCGAACAAGCCCTGGTTCCGGTTTCTTCGCGTCGTACCGGTGGGATTCGCCGTTCTGGTTACGGCGTGCGCGTCCCAGCGTCCCGCCCCTCCCGTGGTGCCAGCCGCGGCGCCTCCGGCCGTCGCGGAGCAGCAGCGCTATGACGTGATCATCGTCGGGGCCGGGATGGCCGGATTGACGGCGGCGAGGAATCTCAAGGCGGCCGGGCGGTCGTTCGTGATCCTGGAGGCGACCGACCGGATCGGCGGGCGCGGGAACACGGACTCGACCACCTTCAGCGCCCCGATCGACCTGGGGGGCGCGTGGATCCATAACGTCAAGACGAACCCTCTGACGCCGATCATCCTGGGCAGCGGATATGCCACGCAGCCCACGGACGTGGACGCCTCCCACCATCTCTTCTTCAGCCACCAATTCGCCAGCCCGGAGAACCAGGCGCGGTTCCAGCGCATCACCGAGGCGTTCGAGGAGTCGCTCGAAGAGAACGAGGGGCACGACGACGCGGCGGCCAATCATCTGCCGGTCGAGGAACCGGAGGGGGAGCCGGTGGCCCCGGGTGGGCCCCCGTTCGAGAAGCTGCGCGAGCTCGTCGATCTGAACGCCGGGCCGCTGGAGAGCGCGGTGGAGCTGGCGGACAGCTCGTCGCTCGACGCCGGCGCGTTCCTGGCTGGGGACGATGTGCTGCTCCGGCGCGGCTTCGGCACGTTCGTCCAGGAGTACGGCCAGGAGGTGCTCGCGCAGGTTCATCTGCGCTCGCCGGTGACCCGGATCGCCCGCGACGGCGAGGGCGTGACCGTGGAGACCCGGCCGGGAGAGCATCTCCTGGGGCGCATGGCGCTGGTGACGGTCTCCACGGGCGTCCTCGCCGCCGGAAAAATCCAGTTCGAGCCCATGCTCCCGGCCGACAAGGTGGCGGCGATCCGCGGCCTGCCGATGGGGCTGCTCGACAAGGTGATCCTGGAGTTTTCGACGTCCGACGTCTTCCCCCAGCAGGACGGCGCCACGGTGACGGACTCCTGGCTGCTCTATGGCGGCGACCTGGAGCATCGCGAGGACGACATGGCGTTCGTCTTCCGGCCGATGGGAACCCCGATCGCCATCGGATTCTTCGGCGGCAAGCGGGCGTGGGAGCTCGAGCAGCTGCCGAATCATGGCCGGGAACGGATGATCGAGCTGGCCCTCGCGGCGATGAGCGACATGTGCGGCTGCGACGCCGGCCGCTCGCTGGTGAGGTCCCGCACCACGGGCTGGGGCGCGGACGAGTGGACGCTCGGCGCCTACTCGGCGGCCCTGCCGGGGCAGGCGGCGATGCGCCAGAAGCTGGCCGAGCCGATCGATCACCAGCTGTATTTCGCCGGCGAGGCGTGCGATTACTCAACCTACAACGGCAGTTTCGCCGGAGCCTACAACTCGGCGCTCAAATCGAGCTTCCAGATGATCACCTGTCTGCGCCACCAGGACCACCAGGAAGCCTGCCCCTGAAGGCGTTGCGTCGGTCTCAACGGGTCAAGGGATCGGCCCGTAGTAGCAGGTGCAGTTGAACTTGTTGTCCTGGGGGCAGAGGTCGCCGAGGAGTGGGACGCACTTCTTGATCGCGGCTCCCTGCCTCCCGCAAACCTGGTTCGTTGGGGCACCCTGACATACCGCGTCGCTGCAGATCCCGCAGCCGATCCCCGCGGCGGTGTCCTTCGCCGAGTCGAGAAGAGAGATCCCCAGCTTGGCGAGAAGCGGGTTGCAACTGCCGCCGGTGGCCGCGGGAGCCGCAGGGGTCATGAACGCAGGCGTGACGCCCTGACCCGGAGTCGCGGCACCAGCCAGAGAGGCAAACAGCAGTAGAGCGGCGAGGAGCAAGAAAGTCGAGCGAAGGGTCATCGGATCTCCTTTCAGCAGGTCTAAAAGTCCTGGTGCCAGAGACCACGTTCAACGAGCCGGTGGTAGCTACAGACCGGATGGAGCGGCTTCCTGAGCCCCCGGCCGGAACAGCCTGTCATGAAGGGCGCTCACCAGGGCGTTGAGCAGGGGGAAGTAGGCGCTGAAGAAGAGCACCATCGCCAGGGTGAAGTTGCGCTCGCTGAACAGGCGATCGAGCAGGTTGTCTGGATAGGCATAGCTGGTGTGGAGAGCGTAGCCGCCGAACTCCAGCAGACCCATGGGGAAGAGACCGTAGAGGTACTGCCGCCACCAGGGCAGGGGGTGGAGGAGCACCGAGAGCGGGACCATGTAGAGCACGTAGACGGTGATCACCTGCCACCAGTGGGTGAAGCGGGCGATCTCGAGCCACTGCCCGACCTGGTTCATCAGCGTGCCGGCCAGAAAGTAGGTCACGGCATAGGTGACCCAGAGCGAGGTGGGCAGATCGAGCTTGTCGCGCAGGTTTCGGGCCAGCGGCGTCGTTCTCATGCCTAACGATAGCGCCGATTCCGTTGGGGGCCGCGGTCGCTGCGCTCCAGGGGAGTTGGGATGCAGACGAACTCCACGTGGAGATCCTCGGCGCTCGCCTGGACCACCACATAGCCGTGGCCGCCGAGGTCGTCCGCCGGAAGGCGTTCGAGGCTCCCTGGTGTTCTGGCAGCTCACGAAGGCGAAGCGCGCGCTTCCGGCGTCGTTGCCGGCGGGAGCCGTGATGGTGCGACCGACGCGGAGCCGGTTCCGAGCCCTGGGCGGCGCCACGAAACAGGGAAGGCCACGCAAGGGTGGCGCCGAGGGCCGCCGCTCTCTGGATCGCCTGTCGCCGCGTCATCGCCATGAGGCCTCCTCCCGATCGGTGATCTTAGCGCGGCTCCCCCGAGGAGAGCAGCGGCACCTTCTTTATCAGAGGCTGCCGCGAGTCGCGCGGCTCGTCCGTGAACCGTTTTTCAAAGGAGGCCCGCATGAAGCTCAGACTCACCTTCCTGGCGTTCGCCGCACTGCTGCTGGTCGGCTCTCTCGCGAGAGCCGCCGAGACCTCCACGCCGGCCGACGTGGCGAGCGCGAACCTGGCGGCGATCTTCTCCGCCCCGGTGGCTCCCGATGCGCAGGCCCAGCTCCCCTCGTTCGCGCCCGCTCCCTCCGAGAAGGCCGGCTTCAACACGTGCGGCAGTTGCAGCGATACGGTCTGCGTGGGCGCGACCGTCGGGACGGTCTGCAAGGTCCAGAGCGGGCGTACGTTTACGTGCCAGCACGCGTATGTGATCTGCACCGCCAAGGACTGTGAGTGCTGGACCGGACCGCTGCCGTAAGTCTCTGAGTCTCCGCCAGGGACATAAGGGACATAAAGGACTGCAGGGACAAGAAGAGCTGAGATCGGCGCTTTTTGTCCTTGCGGTCCTTGCAGTCCTTTTTGTCCTTGCTCCTGGTTTTCTGCCTCGCGGACTGCTAGGCGAGGCCGAAATCGAGGGACTGCCCGGCACGGGGCGCCGCAGGCTGGCGCTCCGTGCCCAGGGCGGCCAGGACCCTCACCAGCTCCTCCAGCTCCCCGCGGTGGTGCTCTCCCATCAGACAGATCTGCAGGAGGTTGCGCTCCACCAGGTAGCCGCTGCGATAGCTGACCCAGATCTCCCGCGCTTCCAGGGCGTCCCCCAGGGCGAGCGCCGCGATGCCGGGGGGCGGCAGGAGGGTCAGGACCATGGGGGCGGCGATCGCCTCGGGAGCCATGACGCCGAAGCCGAGCTCCTCCAGGCGGGGACGGACCCAGGCGGCGAGCCTGCGGCGGCCGGCGAAGCCGTCCCGTCTGGCGGAACGGTCGAGGCTCGCGGCGAGCGCCGAGACGAGGTTGGTGGAGGTCGTGAAGGGGACGCTCCCGGCGCGGGCATAGCTGCCAAGGTCGAGGTAGTGGGGGAGGTGCGGGGCGGGCTCGACCGGCTCGGCGTGGAAGACGAGGGCGAGGCCGGGGACGGAGGCGAGCCCCTTGCCGGAGACGCCGGTCGCCAGGTCGACGCGCGAGAGGTCGACCGGCACGTTGCCGATCGAGCTGATGCCGTCGAGGCAGAGGGCGACGCCGCGCTCCCGAGTGACGGCGGTGAGCGCCGCGAGGTCGTTGAGCACTCCGGTCGAGGTCTCGCAGTGGACGGCCCAGACCCAGCGGATCTCAGGGTCGGCGTCGAAGGCGCGGCGGAGCTCGTCCAGCGGCCAGGGCTCGCCCCAGCCGGCGGCGAGCTCGCGGCAGGGGAGCCGCCAGCGCCCGGCCTGCCCCGCCAGCCGGGAGCCGAACTCGCCGTTGACCAGGACGACGCCACGGCCGGGCCGGAGGGAGAGCTGGGCCGCCACGGCCTCGTTGGCGAGCGTTCCCGAGCCCAGCAGGATCTCGACGTGCGCCGCGCCGGTCCGCCGGCAGAGATCGCCGCGGATCGCCGCCACCTCCGCCATGAAGGCGGCGCCCCGGTGGGACACGGGGGGCCGCGCCAGGGCCCGCAGCACGGCGGGATGAATGGCCACCGGACCCGGCAGGAAATTGATCGGGCGCTGCCGGCCCTTCACGCCTCGCTCCCTTCCATCAGTCCGGGTTCCTCGGGCAGTAGCGACGGCCTGAGGCGATCCCAGGTCAGGTACATCCCCTGGTAAGGAGCCGCCGCGGTCCCCACGAGCGGACCGATCGGCACGCAGCCCATGTGGTGGTAGAGGTGGAGCTGACGTTTCGCCCCCGAGAGCACCGCCAGGTCGTGGCCGTGCCGCCGCGCGTGGCCGAGCACCGCTCCCATCAGGGCCGCGAAGACCGTGCCCCCGCGGTCGTCGCGCTCGACGGCGAGGAGGCGCACCTCGCAGGGGCTCCGGTGCGGGGGCAGGTAGGCGTCGAGATTCTCGAGCTTGGCGTCGAGCGAGAAGGGGCGCTCGGCGCAGACCACCACCATGCCGCGCACCCGCCGGCCGTCCAGGCAGACGTAGCAGACGCTCCGCGCCAGCAGGCGGTCGACCAGCCGCCGCTCCTCATTGGGGGAGTGCTGGGGGATCTCCTCGACGAAGGTCCGGTAGTTCAGTCCGTAGACCTGTTCGAGCTCCCAGTCTTCCGAGGCGATCTTGACCCGCAAGCTCATGGCGACCTTAGGGATTTTATTGTGGCCAGGGAGTGACGATTCCGCGACGAAACGTCCCGCAGTATACCAGCCATTTCTTGGGTCTCAGGGGAGCAGCCGCAGCACCTCGCACGGTTCTCCCGCCGGCGTCGGCGCAGAGCCCGCCCGCGCGCGGACCAGGGAGGTCCCCCGCGCGAAGGCGGCGAGGTCGTGGGAGCCCTTGAAGGAATAGGGGGTGACGAGGATCTCGCCCGCGCGCACCTGCACCACCGCCGGCTCGAAGCGATCGCGTGGGCCGGCGCCGGCGAGGGGAGCGGCGAGGGTGCCGCGCAGGGCGGGTCCCCACCAGGAGTCCTCGAAGCCGAGGAGACGGTGGAGGGCCGGGCGGACGAAGAGCCAGAAGCTCACCATCACCGAGGCAGGGTTCCCCGGCAGGCCGAACACCAGGCCGCCCGGGTGCGTGGCGAAGACCACGGGCTTGCCCGGCTGGATCGCCACGGCGTCGAACACCGACTCGCAGCCGAAGTCGGCGAGCACCCCCTCGACATAGTCGAACTCGCCCATCGAGACGCCGCCGCAGAGGAGCAGCACGTCCGACTTCATCCCCTCGGCGATCCGCTCGCGCAGGGCGTCCACCCGGTCGGGCGCGATGCCCAGGGAGTGGAAGGAGAGCCCGAGGCTCGATCCGGCGGCGAGAAGGAAGTCGGTGTTGGAGTCGCGGAGCTGGCCGGGAGTGGGGACGGTGTCGGGGGGGACCACCTCGTCGCCGGTCGTCAGCACCGCCACCGTGGGGACACGATGGATCGGCACCTCGCCGTAGCCGTGGGTGGCGAGGAGGGCCAGGACGGCGGGGGTCACGTAGGAGCCCGCGACGAGCAGGGGCTCGCCGGCCCGCAGGATCTCGCCGCGCCGCCGGACGTGCTCGCCGGCGGGAACGCCCTGCTGGAGGATCACCCGCTCCCGCCCGTCGTCCGTCTGCTCGACGGGGACCACGCGGTCGGCGGCGGCGGGCACGGGAGCGCCGGTCATGATGCGGACCGCCGCGCCCGCCGGGAGCTGGAAGCCGGGAGGATCGCCGGCGGCGACGGTGCCGGCCACCGGCCGCGCCTCGCCCGGCTCGACTTCGCCGGCCAGGGCGTAGCCGTCCATGGCGGAGACGTCCCCGGCGGGCACGTCTACGGTCGCGGCGAGGGGGGCGGCCAGCACACGGCCGGCCGCCGCCCGCCGGTCCACCCTCTCCGTGGGGAGGGGCGACACCCGCGCGGCGATCCGCCGCCAGGCCTCGTCCGGAGAAATCATCGCCATGGCCCGCCGTCCTTTCGCGAAGAAGTTCTGGGAGGGTTTCCCGCCATCCGCCCGATGGTATAGTTGATCGGCTTTCCCGGACCTATCGAATCTCAAGATGGGAGGATCTCGCCGTGTCCACGGTGGAGAACAGTTTCCAGTATCGGGGTGACCTGTCCCAGACGGCGTTGCCGGAGATCCTCTATACGATCGACCGGTTCCAGGTGCCCGGGGTGATCGAGGCCAGCCGCGACGGGGTGGTCAAGCAGGTCTACATCAAGGAAGGGAACGTGGTCCACGCCACCTCCACGGACCGCGCCGACAGCCTGGGCTCCTACCTGCAGCGCGGGGGGGTCATCTCGCCCGACCTCTACCTGGAGACGATGCGCGAGCGCGAGCGGACCAACAAGCGCTACGGGCTGCTGCTGATCGAGAACGGCATCCTGTCGCCGGCCGAGGTCTACCGGGCGATCCGCAAGCAGATCGAGGCGATCGTCTGGAGCCTCTTCTACTGGCAGGACGGCAGCGTCATCTACAGCATCGGCGAGTTCCGCGAGCCCGACGCGGTGCGCATCCAGCTGCCGATGCGGCAGGTGATCCTGCAGGGGATCAAGCGGGCGCCGGACGCCAAGACGCTGGTCGCGCGCCTCGGCCGGAAAGAGACCGTCCTCGAACCTTGTTACAAGACGGAGCAGTTGATCGAGCTCGCCCTCGACACCGAGGAGTACCGGTTGCTCAGCCTGGTCGACGGCCGGCGGACCCTGTTCGACATCTGTACCAAGGGCCCCCACGGCGCCGCCGAAAACGCCAAGGTGCTGTACGCTTTTCAGATCCTCCAGCTGGTCCGGAACGCCGGCGTTCCGCCGCCCGCTCCGGAGCCGCGGGAGACGACGGGGACCGGGGCGATCAAGATCCGGTTCAAGACGCAAGGCGACAAGTTCAGCGTCTGAGGAGTTTCGCGCCATGCCGATTTACGAGTACGAGTGCCTGTCCTGCGGCAAGCGGACGGAAGCCATACAGAAGATGAACGATGGGCCGATCGCCGCCTGCCCGGCGTGCGGCGGCGAAGTGAAGAAACTGATCTCGTCCCCCGCTTTCCAGTTCAAGGGGAGCGGCTGGTACGTCACCGACTACGGCGGCAAGAAGGGCCCCGAAGGCAAGCACGACCACAAGTCCGAAGGGAAGTCCGAGGGCCATTCCGAGGGAAAAGGCGAAGGCCGTTCCGAGGGAAAAGGCGAGGGGAAGTCCGACGGCGGTGGCGAGGGGAAGTCGGAGAGCAAGTCCGAGAAGGCGGCCCCGGCGGAGTCGAAGGCGTCTTCGGGAGGGGGATCTTCAGGGGGGACGGAGTAGGAATTCCGCCGTTGTTCCCGGGTGGGGGACCGCCCTGTCAGGGCGGGCTTTGAAGAGCCTGGGGTTTCAACCCCAGGCGGGGTGGAGTCCGCGGTTCCCATGGCGCCAAGCGCCAATTCCGGGCCGCGAACGCGTGCAGGCCCGGGTGGGTGCCCCTCCTCCCGGAATGTCGCCACCGCCCCAGATCGGCCGCCGTCGTCGGCCCACCACCCAGGCGGTTCACCCTCCAATCCTTCCGAAGATCGGCCGCCGCCTGGGGTTGAAACCCCAGGCGGGGTGGAGTCCGCGGATTCCCGTGGCGCCAGGCGCCGATTCCAGGCCGCGGACGCGTGTAGGCCCGGGTGGGTGCCCCTCCTCCCGGAATGTCGCCACCGCCCCAGATCGGCCGCCGTCGTCGGCCCACCACCAAGGCGGTTCACCCTCACAATCCCTCCGAAGATCGGCCGCCGCCTGGGGTTGAAACCCCAGGCTTTTCAAAGCCCGCCCTTGCAGGGCGGTCCCCCGCCCGGGCCGCCCCCACCACCTTATCGAAATTCAACAATGTGCCTCAACGTCGTGCTATCCTTGGCCGCAGAACAGCCACGCAGCACGAAGTCGGGTCGACCTTCCGGGTCGACTCCGAGGAGGCCCCATGCAGTCGAAGGTCCGGCTTGTCCTCCCGATCCTCGTCTTCCCGTTTCTCCTCGGACGGCCGGCGGCCGCCACGACCTATCGGATGATGCCGGACGATGCCCTGGTCGATCAGGCCGCGGCGGTGGTGGAGGTCGAGGTGGCGAGCGCGAGCTCGGCGCCTCTCGTCGGCCAGCCGGCGACCGACTACCTGGTCGAGGTCCAGCGGGTGCTGAAGGGGAACGTGCCGGGGAGCGCGCTGGTGGTGCGGGTGCCGGGGGGCGTCGATCCGCGGGGGCTCGGGCTGGAGATCTGGGGGGCGCCGCGGTTCGCCGAGGGGGAGCGCGCGCTCCTCTTCCTCCGTCCCGCTCAGGACGGCACCTATCGCATCCTCCAGCTGATGCTCGGCGCCTTCCATGAGCGGCAGGCCGATGGCCGCACGGTGGCCCTGCGCGACCTCTCGGGGGCGCACGAGGTCGCCGCCAGGAGCGCGGCCGAGGAGGGGATGGACGCGGTCCGCGACCTCGACGCCTTCGCCGGCTGGATCGCCGACATCGCAGACGGCGCCGCCGGGGTGCCGAATCCGGGCCGCTACGTGGTCGGCCGCGCCAAGGCCCGGCCGGCGCCGATCGACGGCAAGTACGTCCTCCTGGCGACGCCCGACGGCAACCCCGTCCGCTGGTTCCGCTTCGACGGCGGCGAGAGCGTGCAGTGGAAGGTCAACTCCGCCGGCCAGCCCGGGCTCGGACTCGACGCCACCATCGTCGCCTTCCAGGCCGGGATCGCCGCCTGGAACGCCGTCGCCGGGACCGACATCAAGTACGTCTATGGCGGCACCACCACGGACGCCAATGGCCTGACCCGGTCCGACGGGGTCAACACGATCCTCTTCGACGACCCTTACCGGAACGACCCCGCCCACGCGGTCGCCGGGACCTTCAGCTGCACCACCGGCGGCGTGATCGCCATGGGCGGCCCCTTCTTCGATGCCTCCGAGACGCGGATCTATCGGAGCCAGCGCTATCACGAGGCCATCGAGGCCGACATCGTGACCAACGACGGCACGCAGTGTCTGTTCCAGAACAATCCCAGCGCGGCCGCCGAGGTCTTCACCCACGAGCTCGGGCACACCCTCGGCCTCGGCCATTCGCTGAACCCGCAGGCCATCATGTTCGCCTCCGTCCACAACGACGGCCGTGGCGCCCAACTGAGCGACGACGATCGCGCCGGCGTCAGCGTTCTCTACGGCGACGGCACCGTCACGGGCGGTGGCTCGGGTGGGGGAGGTGGTGGAGATGGCGGTGGCGGCGGGAGTGTCACCCTGGTGGCGCCGGTGCGGCTGGCCGGCCACGCGACGTCCCGGACGGCGGTGGCCCTCTCCTGGCGCGACAAGGCCAAGGGGGAGGAATCCTACGTGGTCGAGGTGAAGGCCAACGTTCGGGGCGCCGTCTTCCAGGTGGCCGCGACCGTGCCGGCCGGCGCGACCGCGGCCCAGGTGACCGGGCTCAACCCCAGGACCGCCTACGACTTCCGGGTGCGCGCCGTGGCGGGCGACGAGAGCTCTCCCTACAGCAAGGTGGTGGTGGTGACCACGCCTCGGTAGGGGCAGCAAGAAAGAACAGGGACGAGCACGGACGAGCAGGGACTGGCACGGACGGCGGAAAAATCCTCCTGCTGTCCCTGCTGTCTCTCAAGTCCCTGGTTTTGCCCTTTCACCCCATGCCACGAGCGCCATCGCCAAACTCGCCGGCACCAGCTGGAAACCGAGGCGCGCGAAGTTCGAGAGCACGAAGAGCCGGGTCTGCCCCGCCGATTCCGAGGTGAGATAGACATAGAAGAAGAAGGCCAGCTCCAGCGTGGCCACCGCCGCGAGCGGACGCGCGCGCCGGTGGAGCAGGAGGAGCGGCGGCAGGAGCATGGCCCAGAGGAAGCCGTGCCATTCCGGGGCCTGGAGACCCTCCAGGGCGGCGGCCAGGATGGCGGGGGCGCGGGAGGGGGTGAAGGGGCCCGAGTTGAGGGGCAGGAAGAGATGGTGGTGGAGCGCCCGCCCCAGCCAGGGAAGGATCACCGCCGCGGCCGGGAGCCCGGCGCGCAGCAGCGCTCCGGCCGCCGGCCGGCGTTCCAGCCGGACGTGGCGGGCCCACTGCGCGAGCACCAGGAAAGCCGCGAGCGGCACGCCCTCCATCTTCGCGGCGGCGGCGAAGGCGGCAAGCAGGCCGATCTGGAAATCCCCCACGCGATCGGGCGGCCGCAGCAGCGGCGGCAGCGCGGCGGCGAGCGCCAGGGCGATCATCCAGTCGGCTCCTCCGGCCATCCGATAGCCGATGCCGAAGGCGCCCACCGCCAGGGCGATCAGCGCCAGGCCGGCCTGCCGGGTGAAACGGTCGTCCACGCCCTGGCGCAGCCCCTCCCGCGCCGCGGCGAGGAGGAGGGCGAAGAGGGCGCCGGCCTCCAGCATCAGCGCCGGCACGTCGAAGCGCCCGGTCAGCAGGGCGGTCACGGCATACGTCTCCGGCAGGAGATTCGGATAATCGGGGTGGAGCGCCCAGTTCCAGGGGCGCGCCAGATAGGCGTAGTCCACGCCCCGCGCCAGGAAGAAGCGGCTCCCCTTGAGCCCCCAGTGGAAGACGAAGTCGGAGAAGGTGATCCACCCGGTGAGCGCGATCAGGGTGAAGACGATCACGGCGAACAGGGCGACGCCGTCCCCCCAGCCCAGGCCGGCCGGCGCCCCGGCCCGCTCGGGCCCGCGCGGCAGGAAGCGCCAGCCGAGGGCGAAGAGGGCGAGACCGAGGACGGCGAGCAGGAACGGATTCCAGGGGATTCCCGCGAAGTCGAGGGCCGTCAGCAGCAGATGGAGCACGAGGGCGCCGGCCATGAGGTACAGCATGCCGCGGTAAAGCGAGCCATCACCGGAAGCCGCGAGGCCGGCGGCCAGCCGGCTGCCGAGCAGGCCGAGGCAGATCAGGAAGGCCGCGGCCACCAGGAGGGGGGTCACGGATGTCCGGCCCGGTAGAGCCAGCCGTCCGGCAGCGGGCGGACGGGCGTGAAGCGGGGATCGTGGATCTCCGTCTTGTAGCCGATGGCGAACGCCGCGATCGCCGCCGCCGGATCGGCCGCGGGCACCACGTCGTC
>DATBAW010000212.1:0-15303 GCA_036271335.1 Thermoanaerobaculia bacterium | reverse complement strand
TCCGCTACCATACCCGTCCGGGCGGCAAGCCCGTTTTTCCTCTGAACCCAGGAGAGTCTCATGGCGGACACGCGGATCGAAAAAGACAGCCTCGGCGAGATCGAAGTGCCGGCCGGGGCGTATTACGGCGCCCAGACGGAGCGGGCGCGGCGCAATTTTCCCATCTCGGGCCTGACGCTGCCGAAGCGGTTCATCGCCGCGGTGGCGATGATCAAGGGCGAGGCGGCGATGGTCAACGAGGAGCTGGGCACCGTGCCCGGCGAGATCGCCAAAGCCATCCGGCAGGCGGCGCAGGAGGTGATCGACGGCAAGCTCGACGGCCACTTCCCGCTCGACATCTTCCAGACCGGCTCGGCCACCTCGACGAACATGAACGTCAACGAGGTGCTGGCCAACCGGGCGATCGAGATCCTCGGCGGCACGCTGGGCTCGAAGACGGCCGGCTCGAGGAAGGTGCACCCGAACGACCACGTCAACAACGGCCAGTCGAGCAACGACGTCATCCCGACGGCGATCCACGTCTCCGCCTACCTCGCGATCGTCGAGGAGCTGGAGCCGGCGCTGCAGCGGCTGGTCGATGCGCTGGACCGCAAGGCCAAGGAGCTCGACGAGGTCGTCAAGATCGGCCGTACCCATCTCCAGGACGCCGTGCCGGTGCGGCTCGGCCAGGAGTTCTCCGGCTATGCCCAGCAGGCCAAGAACGCCCTGGCGCGGCTGGCGTCGGTGAAGCCCCGCCTCGCCGAACTGCCGCTGGGCGGCACGGCGGTGGGCACCGGCCTCAACGCGCCGCCCGAGCTGGCGCCGAAAGCGATCGCCCGCCTGGCGGAGCGCACCGGCGCGCCGTTCGTGGGCGCGCCCAACCGCTTCGAGGCGATGGCGGCGAAGGACGCGGCGGTCGAGACCTCGGGCGCGCTGAAGACGATCGCCGCCTCGCTGACCAAGATCGCCAACGACCTCCGCTGGCTCGCCTCGGGCCCGCGCTGCGGCATCGGCGAGATTTCCCTGCCGAGCCTTCAGCCGGGGAGCTCGATCATGCCCGGCAAGGTCAATCCGGTGATCCCCGAGGCGGTGCTGATGGTGGCCGCGCAGGTGGTGGGCAACGACGTCACGATCACGCTCTGCGGCATGGGCGGCAACTTCGAGCTCAACGTGATGATGCCGGTGATCGCCTTCAACCTGCTGCAATCGATCGAGATCCTGGCGAATTCGTCGCGCCTGCTGGCGGAGACGTGCGTCGAGGGGATCGTGGCCAACCGCGAGCGCTGCGAGGAGCTGGTCGAGCGCTCGCTCGCCATGGTGACCTCGCTGGTGCCGAAGATCGGCTACGATGCCGCCGCCGAGATCGCCAAGGAGTCGGTGAAGACGGGCAAGACGGTGCGCGAGCTGTGCGTCGAAAAGAACGTCCTGCCGCCCGACGAGCTCAAGGAGGCGCTCGATCCCTGGGGCCAGACAGAAGGCGGAATTCACGCCGGCGCGGGTGGCGGCGGCTAGCTCCTATCGCTTTTCATCGTTTTTCAAACACGTGCGGCACGAACCGGCCGCCGTTGCCTGTGATCCGTCCGCCCTCGCGGACTCCCAGGCCGGCCGGTTCGCCGTCGACGATCCAGCTGCCGAGCACCGGATGGTTGCCGTCGAAATCCGGCAGATCATAGAGATCCTGATAGATGTAGCCTTCGTGGCCGTAGTCGCCGCCGGTCTCGGCGATCGTCTGGCCGTCCTTGATCACCGTGACGTTGGCGCCTTCCCGGGCGAGCAGCGGCTTGCGGACGTAATTCCGGCCGTACGGCTCGAAGAACGTCGGCAGCAGGTTGGGATGGCCGGGGTTCATCTCCCAGAGCACGGCGAGGAGCGCCTTGTTGCTCCACATCATTTTCCAGATCGGCTCGATCCATTGCATCGCGTCGTAGCTCTCGGCGATGTGCGGGCCGAACTGCTCGTTCACCAGCCATTCCCAGGGATACAGGTGGAACAGCGCGTCGATCGGCCGGTTCGCGAGGTCGACGAAACGCCGCAGGCTGGAATCCCAGCCCACGTCCTCGATCAGGATCGGCGCGCTGCTCACGCTCGCCTGTTGCGCGGTGTCCCGCAGATAGGTGACGGTCAGCGTGTCCTCGCCGGGATCGTCGTCGACGTGCGTGAAGTGGACGAGGTCGCCGCGGAGATAGGGCGCGATGTCGCGCCACTTGGCGACCAGTTTCTCGTGCAGGCTGTTGAACTGATCGTAGCGGGGCAGCACCGCTTCCTTCCACTCCCACTGCACCACGGCGGCCTCGAACAGCGCGGTCGGAGTATCGCAGTTGTATTCGAACAGCTTGGGCGGAGTCCTGCCGTCGTACCCGAGGTCGAAACGGCCGTGGAAGAGGGCGGGGGGCTCCTCGTTCCAGGCGCGCCGGATGAGCGGCGCGACCCAGCCCGGAATCCCGAATTTCGCGAAAAGGTTGCGATCGATAATGTATTGGCCGGCGTTCATGCAGAGCGCCTGGAGCTCGGCGGTCGCGGCTTCGATCTCGTCGATCTGATCGGCGGTGAAGAGGTAATAGGCGCTCTCGTTCCAGTAGGGCTGGCCGTCGGCGGTGTGCCAGAGCAGCCCGGCGCGCTCGACCTCTTCCTGCCAGTTGGGGCGGGGCGCGATCGCGATCCGCTGCATGTCAGCTTCCCGAGGAGTGGGAATGCGCCGAGCTGCCGAAGCCGCCGCGGCTGACGCTGTGGCTCGAATGAAAGCTCGAATGGAAGCCCGAGGAGCTATGGATGAACGCGCCGACCGGGATGGCGCCGGCGCCGGACGCGCGATACCAGTGATGGAAGGTGCTCGGGACGCGGTCGTCGGCCCAGCATTGACCGTCGGGCAGGCGACGGCCCTGCGGATCGACGCAGATCTTGACCGGCGTCTGGGAGCGATCGCAGCCGAACGCCAGCAGGGCGGCGGACACCGCGGGCACCAGCACGAGCTGGAAGCGGTTCCGGCGCCTCCGTGGTCTTCGATCGGTCATCGTCTCTCCCATCCGTGTGGGCGGATTCTACCCTGCCTACTGTCCGGTGCGCCGGTAGACCTCCATCAGCACCAGCAGGGCGAGCCCGGCGCACAGGACGGTGGCGCCGAGCAGCACGTCGGCGCGGGAGAGCGCGGCGTGCCGGAGCAGCACAATGGCGTTCAGGACGAGACCCAGGACGAGCATGGCAAGCACCATCCGCTCCGTCCGCGTGCGGCGCGGCGGCCGGGCGGCGACGATGCGAGGGAGCTCGACGACGGCCGGCGGCGGCGCCGGCTCGCGGGGAGGCTGGGGGAGGATCTCGACGTCTTCCCGTGGGCCCGGCGGCCGCAGATCGTCGGTATCGTCGACGAGGCGGCGCGGCGAGGGGGCAAGCCGGGGTGGATGCGGCAGGCGCGGCCTCGCGGAGGCCCGCCGGACCGTGGGGGAAGCAGAGGAGACCCGTCTCGTTTCGGCCATTCTCGGAAGCTCCACGGTTCGGCGGGAAAAGACCGGCGTCAGTCGACCTGCACCGTGAATTCGCCGGCCTTCTGCAACAGCGTCAGATGGTTGCCCGGAGAATTCGCGGTGACGGAGTAAGCCTTGCCCTGGATGAAGAAGAAGACGGTCCAGGGGCCTTCAGACTCCACGTCGAGGGAGAGGCGGGAGCCCGCGTGGAGCATGGGCCAATTCGTCGTTTGCTCGGCATGGATCTCAGGATGACGATGGGGATTTATCGGAGGGTTTGAGCCAGTGTCTTGAACGTGAATCTTTCCATCCGTAGTCGTTCCGTTGATGACTTCCATCGCAAAATTCCTCCCAATCAAACCCCGCGACGAAGCGCCGGCGGGGCGAGTCGTCGTGGTCAACGCTTTCCGTCCTTCACGACTTCGATATCCAAAGGAGAGAGATCTTCGGGCTCGCGTCCAGGGGCGAGGCCACGAGCCTCGATCTCGTATGCTCCTGGAGGCAGTCGATCGCCTGGCAGATCGATGACGAGAGCGCGGACTCCTCCCTGGAGCGTCCGCGGCTCGATCGCGCCGTCCCAGACCGTTTCCGCCTTACGATTCCGCACCTCGATCTGGAAGGATTTCAGCTCCTCCATTCCTTCCACGGAGATCTGGAGCTCGACCTGGGCTCCAGGAGGGATTCGAAGCTTTTCCGGAGCCTCCGCGCCGCGAGTCGAGGTCAAAGCGAGCGGGAAGACGCTCAGCACGGGCTTCGGCATGGAGGCTGGCGGTGGTGTCAGGATCTGCGCCTCCGTCGGCGCCACCGGACTCGCGGGAGCGGAACGTTCCTGAGGGATCCAGGGGGCCGATTCACCTCCGTGGCGGAAGTGCTCGGCGGCGATCCAGGAGATCCCCGTTGCGAGGAGGACGCCGGCTGCCAACGCGGCCCATCGGAAGGTCGAACGGGAAGGCGCCGCGCTGCTTCGCCTGAACGGCAGGACCGCGGCAGGAGAGTTTCCCGCCAGCGCGTTCAGGGCGCGCGCGAGCGCCAGCCGTTCCTTTCCCGATGGGGACGCGGCGAGGCGCCGCAGCACGCGTTCCGCTTCCGCGGCGCCGAGCTCGCCGCGGTCGCAGGCGGCGAGGAGATCGGCCTCGAGGGCCTCGGACAGCTCGAAGAGGTCGTCCTCGGCGAGCAGGCGTTGCTCCAATCGCTCGGCTTCCTCTTCGGGAAGCTCGCCGAGGAGGTAGCTCCTCAGCAGCTCATCGTCGGTCGGATCGTGTCTCATGACCTTTCAGCCCTCCTCGTCGCTCTCAAAGACGAGTGTCGGGTGGTGGAAAAACGTTTCTCGGCAGGGGACGTTGCTCGAACAGGAAAATCGTCAGTGGCTCAGACGGTCGTGGACGCAGGACTCCAGCTTGCGGCGGATCCGGTGGACGCGGATGCGGAGAGCGTTCATCGGCAGCCCGACCTCGCTGGCGAGCGCCTGGCGGTTCCGGATGTTGGTCTCTCCCTGGGACGTCGCACCCTGGTGATAACGGAGCACCAGGGCGCGCTGGTCTGGATCCAGTCCAGCCAGGCACTGGCGGAGGCAATCGAGGCGGCGGTCGGAGGGCTCCTCGTCGTCGAACGCCGCCGGAATCAAGGCGCCCCCCTCGGCGAGCCCGCGCTGCTCGCGCGCCGCCCGGCGCAGCCACTCCTTGTGGACCAGATGGGCGACGCCGCAGAAATAGCCGTAGGGATCGCTCGCCCGCAGCTCGATCCCTTGGGCCAGCCGGCGCGCCACGCGGTTCATGGTTTCGTCCGCCAGGTCTTCGGGCGTGGAGCAGCCGCGCCATTCGAAGATCCGGACGAGCTTGCGGCGGATCGTCTCGTAGCGTTCGCCCGCGCGGTCGCGGTCGGGATCGAGCTGGGTGAGGAGCGCTTCGAACTCTTCGGGCGTCATCCCCGAGCCGCGCAGGCTCATCTCCACTCGCCTTGAAGAGAGAAGCCGGCCCAGTAATAAGGGGATTTCCGGCCTGGCTGGCCCGCGATCTCGAGCTGAGCGCGGCGCAGGGCCTGCGCCGGGGAGAGCCCCTGGCGGAGAAGATCGCGATAGAAGCTCGTCATCAGATCGGCGGTCGCCCGGTCCTCGACGCTCCAGAGGCTGGCGAGCACGCGAGCGGCGCCGGCGTACATGAAGCCGCGCGTCAGCCCGACGAGCCCTTCGCCGCGGATCTCCTGCCCGAGCGCCGTGCGGCAGGCCGAGAGCACCACGAGGTCAGCGTCGAGATGGAGATTGTAGACGTCGTTGAGCCGCAGAAATCCGTCCTCGGGATGCCCGTTCCTGTCGTAGAGGGAGAGGACGAGCTTGGAGAGCTCCGGATGGCGGCTGTCGAGCTCGCCATGAGTGGCGAAGTGGAGATCGCGGTACTGGGCGAGCTCGGGGCTGAGGGCCCTGGCTCGCGAGGCGTCGAAGCCGAGGGCGAGCAGGCGCTGGTCCGCGGGAACCAGGGCGGCGATCTCCCGCGCTTCCCGGGCCGTGGAGAGGAGACGCCGGAAGATGAGACGTTCCTCGCCGCCATGCCGTTCGCCCTCAGGACTCCAACCGTCCCGAGTGGCGGAGGCGAGCTTCATTTTTTCGATTCCGCCAGGCCGCTGGGTCAGCCGCTCGTCTGTCTGCTGAAAGACCGGATCCGCGAAGATGGCGAGAGCCTTCGGCGCTCGGGCGCGGCCGTGGACATCGCGCCGCAGCACCGCCAGCGCCGAGGCCGAGGGAAGGTTCACGACCTCGTGATCGGCGGCCAGCGGACGACTTGCCGAAGATGCCGGCAGAGCGGCGAAAGGGATGTACTGCAGGGCCCCATCGGCGACGATGAGCAGGGGACGCCGTCCAAGAAGACGCTGGACCGGCCCCAGGAGCAGATGAGAGAGCTCGCGCCCGAGCTTCTCCGCGTCTGCGTCCGCGCGGTCGAACCGGTGCTTCCGCTCTGCCTGATTCTCGCCAGTCGGTCGGCGGTTACGGGCGGTCAACAGCTCATAGTAGCGCCGGGCCAGCTTTTCGATTCGCGCCCTCCCTGGCAGCTCGAAGCTGCGGACCGAATCCGGCGTCACGGCCCAGAGGAAGCTCCGCTTTTCACCGAGCGCGTATTCGAGCAGCAGCGCCTTGCCGTCGAGGATCTGGGCCTGGATCTCGGCGACGCTCAACGGCTGTGGCTGGGTGAGAGCGGCGTACGCAGGGCTGCTCGTCCTGAGGTCCGACTGCACTTGGCTGTAGTCGGCGAGCGCCTCCTCCAGCTTCGCCTCGGCATCCTTCAAATCTCGCCGGTCGGGCTGCTCCTGGGTAAGGAGCGCGAGGCGGAAGCGGTCGCGGGCATTCACCTCGTCACGCAGCCGATGCTCCCGTTCGACCAGTGCCGGATTGGCGCCAGCATGGAGATCGGCCCCGCTCTCATTCAGGATGTCGAGCAGACTCCGGGCGCGGGCTCGCTCGCTCACCGCGAGGGCCATAGCCACCCGGTCCGGATCTGGCGTGGCGCCGGAAGCCGACATGAGGGTATCGATGTAGATCTCATAAAAGATCTGCTTGGTCGCCAGAAAGGAGGTCCGCAGCCGCAGGTCGGAAACCCGGTTGCGGATCGATTCCACGATCTCGAGCCCCGCGTTGGCGCGGTCGACAGCCTGCATCGAATTCCCCTGCCTCTGTTCGAGCTTGGCCAGCGACAGGTCGATGTCGGCCTCGAGACCGCGTTCACCCTTCTTGCGGGCGAGCGCCAGAGCCCTGTCGAGCTCTTCCCTTGCCTGGCGTAGCTCTCCCGTGTCCCGGTGAATCTTTCCCAGCGTATAGATTGCGCCGAGCTCCCGCGAGGGGAAGCCGGCCGCAAGGCGCATGGCCTCCTCGGCCGGTTCCAGGCCCTTGGCAGGTTGGTTCAGATTCAAGAACATACCTGCCTGCCTGCCGAGCACGAAGCATTCGGTATCCTCGTCCTTGATTGCCCGCGCCACCGCGAGCGAATGATCGAAGGATTGCCGGGCCTCCGCGAAGCGCTCCAGACTCAGAAAGGCATCGCCGAGATTGATCAGGACCCTGGCTTCTTCGGCACGCGCGCCGAGCCGGCGGTGGATCTCCAGGGCTTGACGGAGCGGCTTGAGGGCGGCTTCCGACTCGCCGAGCTGGCCGTAGACGTTACCGAGGTCGCTCTCGATCTGCGCTTCGAGCCGCACGGCAGAGACGGCGCGCGCCAGGGCCAAGGCCTCTTGATATTTTTGCAGAGCTGTCTGGCTCTCTGCGATCTGGAGATAGGCCGTGCCAAGGGTGTCGAGGGTCAAAGCCTCTGCGAGCTTGTCGCCGGCTTTCCGGGCCTTGCCGGCCGATTCCAGGAGGAGAGTCACCGCGCGCTGGACGTCGCCCTGGTCGAGCGCAAGCTGGCTCAGGTTGTTGAGCGTGGAGGTCTGATTCGTGACGTCGTCACCGCCGGAGATCGCGAGCGCCTCCTCGTAAAGCTTGCGCGCTTCTTCGGGTCGCCCCAGCCTCTTGAGCAGAGTTGCCGCTTGGTTGAGCGCGAGGTTTTGCCAGCTCTTCGCATCCGGATCGACCTGTTCGCGCCACAAGGCGGCGGCACGGACATAGTCCTCGGCCGCTTTCTCGAATTCGTCGGGACGAGTGAAGCGACGATCTCCGAGGCCAGAGTAGGCTTCCGCCAGTTTCCTGCGCTCTCCGAGACGCTCCCAAAGGCCGAGGGAATGCTCCAGCCTCTCGTCGCCGCTCGGTCCCAGTGGCGAATGGAGGCCCTCCCAAACCGCCTTCACCGCTTCACTCCTGAGGGCTTCGTCGCCTCCCGCCGTCGTATGAAGAGCAGCGACCTCCAGCTGGTAATGCCCTTTTCGGGAGGACTTGTTGGTGGATCGGATCTCCACGAGATAGCGGCCTGGGGATTCGGTTACGGCCGCCAGATCTTCGAGCGAATGCACGGCGGACTTGAGACTGAGGCTGTCCGCACCCGTGACGAACGCGCCCTGCGGATCGAGCAGCACGACCTCGACGTCGATCCCCTGCTCCTGGACCTTCACCCGCAGAAACTGCCCCGCCTGGAGATCGACCGGATAGACGTGCGTCTCGCCGCCTCGCAAATCGCGCTCGACGACGAGGCCTTCCTTGAGATCGGGACCCCGGGCAGGCGGAGACCCCTTCGCCCCGCAGAGCACCGTCGCGAGGAGGAGGAAAAGGAGAACGACGCCGCGCGAGCGGGGCGTGTGACGGCCGAAAACGGAAGAGAGGCTCATCCTTTCATCAGTCTGGGCGGCAGACATCGCTCGCTCCGGCCTTCTCCGTCCCCTCCAAAACGCTGGTCCAGAAGTCCTGCAATCCACGAAAACGGACTCATTTTACCGGTTTGCCGCGCGAGCGTACCAGCCAGAGTGCTCCAGCTCCCATTTGTGGGACAAACAGGGCATCGCGCGGATCTCGGGCCAGGGGCGTAAATGCGACGGGTTTCTTGTTAAGCTACGCTCGTGCGGCGGGTCCTCCATTGCGACATGGACTGCTTCTATGCGGCGGTGCATATGCGCGACGATCCCTCGTTGCGCGGCCAGCCGGTGGTGATCGGCGGCCGGCCGGAGAGCCGCGGGGTGGTGGCGGCCGCGAGCTACGAGGTCCGCCGCTTCGGCGTCCAGTCGGCGATGCCGTCGTCACGCGCCCGGCGGCTCTGCCCGGACGCCATCTTCATCCCTCCCGACTTCCGCCGCTACTCGCGCGAGTCGGAGAAGATCTTCGCCATCTACCACGAGTTCACCCCGCTGGTGCAGGCGGTCTCGATCGACGAGGCCTACCTCGACGTCTCCGATCACCTGGGCGAGGCGGGGAGCGCGACGGCATTGGCGAAGGAGATCCGGCGGCGGGTCCGCGAGGAGCGGGGGCTGACGGTGAGCGTCGGCGTCGGGCCCAACCGGCTGATCGCCAAGATCGCCTCGGATTTCGACAAGCCGGACGGCCTGACCGTGGTGCGTCCGGAGAAGGTGCAGGCCTTCCTCGATCCGCTGCCGGTGCGCCGGCTCCACGGCGTCGGTCCCGCGACCGAGAGGGCGCTGGTCGAGATGAAGGTGCAGACCGTGGCCGACCTCCGCGGCGTCGAGCTCGACGACCTGATCGGCCGCTTCGGCAAGCAGGGGCGGGTCCTGTACGAGTTCTCCCGCGGCATCGACGAGCGTCCGGTCGACACCCATCGCGAGCGGAAGAGCCTGGGCACCGAGAACACCTACGCCGAGGATCTGACCGATTTCACCGCCATGGAGGACGAGGTGAGCCGGATGGCCGACGAGCTGGCGGGCTCCCTCGCGCGTACCGGGCTCGCGGGTTGCACGGTGACCCTCAAGGTGCGCTACGAGGATTTCACCACCGTCACCCGCTCGCGGACCTACGCCGTGCCGGTCTTCGACCGCGCCACCATCGCCGCCTGCGCGCTCGACCTGCTCCGCCGCACCGAAGCGCCGAAGCGGCCGGTGCGCCTGCTCGGCGTGACCTCCTCGAATCTGGTGCGGGAACGGGTGGAGCAGCTGTTCCTGTTCGAGCGTTTCGAGGACGACTGATGCCGCCCCCCCTCCTCCGCCCCGACGAAAACGGCCTGTTTTGCGAGGCCGGCGGGTTCTACATCGATCCCTGGAAGCCGGTCGAGCGGGCGGTGATCTCGCATGGGCATGGGGATCATGCGCGATGGGGGAGCGCGGCGTATCTGGCGGCGGCGCCTTCCGTGCCGATCCTGCGGCGGCGGCTGGCCGAGGCGGCGATCGAGGGGGTGCCGTTCGGCGAGAGAGTGCGGATCGGCGAGGTGGCGGTGTCGTTCCATCCGGCGGGGCACATCCTGGGATCGGCGCAGGTGCGGGTGGAAAGGGACGGCGAGGTCTGGGTCTTCTCGGGCGACTACAAGCGCGCCGCGGACTCGACCTGCGAGCCGTTCGAGCCGGTCGCCTGCCACACGTTCATCACCGAGGCCACCTTCGCCCTGCCGATCTACCGCTGGGACCCGACCGCCGCCGTGGCGCGCGAGGTCTGGGACTGGTGGGAGGCCAACCGCGAGGCCGGGCGGGCGTCGGTCCTCTTCTGTTACGCCCTGGGCAAGGCGCAGCGGCTCCTCGGCGAGCTCGCGCGGCTGACCGACCGCACGGTCTTCGTCCACGGCTCGCTGGAGCCCCTCAACGAGTGCTATCGCCGCGCCGGAGTCGAGATGCTCCCCACCCGGCCGGTGGCGGAGACGACGCGCGGCCAGTCGTTCGCCGGCGAGCTGATCCTGGCGCCCCCTTCGGCCGGCGGCTCGACATGGATGCGCCGTTTCGGCGCGGCGAGCACCGCTTTCGCCTCCGGCTGGATGCGCGTGCGCGGCACCCGGCGCCGCCGCGGCTTCGATCGCGGCTTTGTCATCTCCGACCATGCGGACTGGCCGGACCTCCTGCGCACGATCGCCGACACCGGCGCCGAGCGGGTGCTGACCACCCATGGCTACGCGAGCTCGCTGGCGCGCTATCTGACGGAACAGGGGGTGCCGGCGGCGCCGCTCTCCACGCCGTTCGAGGGGGAGATGGAGGATTGAACCGTTTCGCCGCCCTCTACGAAGCGCTCGACCGCACCACCTCGACCAACGAGAAGGTCGCGGCGCTGGCCGGCTACTTCGCCGCCTCGCCGCCGGAAGACGCCGCCTGGGCGATCTGGTTCCTCACCGGCCGGCGGTTGAAGCGCTTTCTTCCCGGCCGGCTGCTCGCCGGCTGGGCGATGGAGGAGGCGGCGATCCCCGACTGGCTCTTCGAGGAGTCCTACGGCAGCGTCGGAGATCTGGCGGAGACGATCTCGCTGGTGCTCGACGGCCGTGGCACCAACCTCGGGGAGCCGCCGGCGCCGGAGGTGCCGCTCTCGCGCTGGATGGCTGAGCGGCTTCTCCCCCTGCGCGGCCGTCCGCCCGAGGCGCAGCGCGCCGAGGTCACCGGCTGGTGGCGGGGGCTGCCGCGATGGGAGACGTTCGTTTTGAACAAATTACTCACCGGCGAGCTGCGCGTCGGCGTCTCGCAGACGCTCGTCGAACGGGCGCTCGGCCGGGTCGCGGACGTTCCCCAGCCCACCATCGCCCATCGCCTGATGGGCACCTGGGAGCCGACGGCGGCGTTCTTCGCGAGTCTCCTTACGCCCGGCGCGGAGGAGGAGGAAAATTCTTCACGCCCTTATCCCTTCTACCTCGCTTCACCGCTCGAGGACTCCGTCGAGTCGTTGGGCGATCCTGAGGAGTGGCAGGCGGAATGGAAGTGGGACGGCATCCGCGCGCAGCTCCTCCGCCGCGGCGGCGCGGTCCATCTCTGGTCGCGCGGCGAGGAGCTGATCACCGAGCGCTTCCCCGAGCTGACGCGGACAGCCCTGCCGCTCCTCCCCGACGGCACGGTGCTCGACGGCGAGATCCTCGCCTGGCGCGACGGCCGGCCGCTGCCGTTCTCGGCGCTGCAGCGGCGGATCGGACGCAAACGACTGACCGACAAGGTGCTCGCCGAGGCGCCGGCCATCTTCATGGGCTACGACGTGCTCGAGCTCGCCGGCCGCGACCTGCGGGAGGCGCCGCTCGCCGAACGCCGGGAGCCTCTCGAACGGCTGCTCGCCGGCGGCCGTCCCTTTCTGCTGGTCTCGCCGCGCATCCCGGCCGCTACCTGGGAGGATCTCGGAAAGGCGCGGGAGGAGGCGCGCGAGCGCGGCGTCGAGGGGCTGATGCTGAAGCGCCTCTCCTCTCCGTATCGCACCGGCCGCAAGCGCGGCGACTGGTGGAAGTGGAAGATCGCCCCCTTCACCGTCGACGCCGTGCTGGTCTACGCCCAGTCCGGGCACGGCCGGCGGGCGAACCTGCTGACCGACTACACCTTCGCCGTCTGGTCGGAGGGCGAGCTGGTGCCGATCGCCAAGGCCTATTCCGGCCTCTCCGACGAGGAGATCGTCACCCTCGACGGCTGGCTCCGCCGTCACACGCTGCAGAAGTTCGGGCCGGTGCGCGCGGTCGAGCCGCTGCAGGTCTTCGAGCTCGCCTTCGAGGGGATCGCGCTCTCGCCGCGCCACAAGTCCGGAATCGCCGTGCGCTTCCCCCGCATCGCCCGCTGGCGCACCGACAAGACGCCCGAGCAGGCGGATACGCTGGAAGGGATTCGGCGACTTCTTGGCACGGGGGTTGCTTAGAGAATAAGCGGCCAGGGGCGACGACTTCCAGTACAAACCTCCCGTGTGTGCCTCTGGCCTTTTTTTGAATCCTTCCCAGCCAATACGGCTTACTCGAATAGCGGAGGACTCACGACCATGTTGAAATGGGCCTTGATCTTCCTGATCGTCGCGCTGATCGCCGCCGTCTTCGGATTCGGCGGCCTCGCCACGGGCGCGGCGGGGATCGCCAAGCTTCTGTTCATGCTCTTCCTGGTAGTCTTCGTGGTCTCGCTCGTCATGGGTCTGGTCCGCAGGGCCTGAGGGGGCCGCGGCCCGCGACGATCGGGCTCCCCCGAGGATGCCATGCTGGAAGCGACCCGCAAAGACCCCTCCAAAGACAAAGATCCACAAGCCCGCCCGGACATCCGGAAGCTCCGCGACCTCCTGGAGAGGCCGTTCGGCGTCCGGTCGTTCGCGCTGACCGGCCTGTTCATCCTCGCCGCCTTCTACACGCTCTATCTCGGACGGACCTTCTTCCTGCCGATCGTGCTCAGCCTGCTGCTAAGCTTTCTGCTCCGCCCGGTCGTGCGGGCCTTGAAAAAAATTCACATCCCGGAAGCCTTGAGCGCGGGGGTGCTGATCCTCGGGCTGCTCGGGCTGCTGGGCCTCGGCATCTTCGAGCTCGCCGCGCCCGCCTATACCTGGATCGGGCAGGCGCCGCAGAGCCTGCACAGGATCGAGGGGAGGCTGCGCGATCTCAAGCGGCCGGTGCAGACGGTGAGCAAGGCGACCGAGCAGGTGGAGCGGATCGCCAAGGTCGGAGGTACGGACGCCACGCCCAAGGTGCAGGTCACGCAGGAGAGCCTGGGCGCGCGGGTGTTCAGCGGCGCGACCGAGTTCGCCGTCGAAGGGCTGGTGCTGTTCATCCTCCTCTTCTTCCTGCTCGCCTCCGGCGACCTTTTCCTGCGCAAGCTGATCAAGGTGCTGCCGAGCCTGGCGGACAAGAAGCGGGCGGTCGACATCGCCAGTCAGATCGAGACCGAGATCTCTACCTACCTGACCACGATCACGGTGATCAACATCGTTCTGGGACTGGCGGTCTGGGGGGCGATGGCGCTGATCGGCGTTCCCAACCCGCTGCTCTGGGGGGTGGTCGCGGCGGTCCTCAACTTCGTCCCCTTCCTCGGGCCGATCACCATGGTCTCGGTGCTGACGATGGTCGGCCTCCTGATCTTCCCCGACCTGCCGCACGCGCTGATCGCCCCGGGCGTCTTCCTCGGCCTCCACTTCCTCGAGAGCTATCTGCTGACGCCGATGATCCTCGGCCGCCGGCTGACCCTGAACCCGGTGGTGATCTTCCTCGGCCTCACCTTCTGGGGCTGGCTCTGGGGGATCGCCGGCGCCATCCTCGCCG
Organism: Thermoanaerobaculia bacterium; assembly: GCA_036271335.1. Taxonomy (GTDB): domain Bacteria; phylum Acidobacteriota; class Thermoanaerobaculia; order Multivoradales; family UBA5704; genus DATARR01. The sequence goes on along the minus strand of DATBAW010000212.1, from coordinate 1,337 downwards.
TGCCGATCATGATGGTGCTCAAGATCTTCTGCGAGCACAGCGAGCCGCTCGCCTCGATCGGCGAGTTTTTAGGGGAATAGTCTGCGGAGTAGCCTTGAGAGTAAGCCCTGTCCAGCGTCGAAGCGCTGTCCAGATTCCTTGTCTAGATTTCCGGTGCCACGGAGCGCAGGATCTGCAACTCGTCGCGCAGGCCGGCGAGGTCTTCGACGCGGACGCAGCCGATCTCCTGGAGGACCGCGTTGTAGGCGGCGCAGGCGCGGCCGCCGACGATCAGGGCGGTGCGCGGGCCCAGCAGGCGCCGCAGGCGGCGGAGGTCGTCGACCAGGATGGGATCGTCCGGCGGATAGGTGAGGCTGAGGGCCACGGCGCGCGCGCCTTTCTGCACGGCGGCGGCGGCGATCTCCTCGGGCGGCAGGTCGGGGCCGAGGTAGGTCACCTGCCACCCCTCGCCGGCGGCGGTGGCGGCGGCGAGCAGGGCGCCGAGCTCGTGGCGCTGGCGCGCCGGCGTGGTCACCACCACGTGCGGCGCCGAGATCTCCGGGTGATAGGCGCCCCGCAGGCTCCCCAGGAAGGAGCGCACCACCGACGAGGCCATGTGCTCGTGGATCGGCCGCAGCGTCCCCTGGTGCCAGAGATCGCCGATCTGCCGCATCAGCGGCACCAGGACCTGCTCGATCAGATGGGTGCGGCTGAACAGGACCGAGGCGCGGTCGAGCTCGAGCTCCATCGCGCGCATGTCGAGGCGTTGGACCGCGGCGACGCAGCGGCCCAAGGCCTCGACGACCTCGTCGCCCGTCGGTCGCGGCGTCTCCGCTTGCAGGTAGGCCGGTGGGATGGGCTCGGCGTCGATCAGCGCGCCCAGCTCGGCATTGGAGAGGCCGGCCACCTGGCTGATCCCGCGCCCGGTGTTGACCACCCGCCGGAGCAGCAGCAGGCGCTCGACGTCCTCGTCCGAATAGAAGCGCCGCCGCGTCTGCGAACGGCCCGGAGCGACCGCGCCGTACCGCCGCTCCCAGGCGCGGATCAGGTCCGGCTTCAGGCCCGTCCGCCGCGCCACGACGCCGATCGGGTGGCGCGGAGCGTAGGAGCCCGTGAGACCCGTAGGATCGGTCGCCATTCTCTTGGCAGACTAGCAAGGACGTCGAAAAGGTGTCAAGGATCGGGGCGGTCCTTAACTGGACAAGGGATTGACAATGGCCATCTGCCTTGGCGGGAGAGCCCTCATCACCCCGGCCCTCTTCTCCCATCCCTCCACCCGCCCTGCCGGGGAGAAGAGGGAGCAAGCCGAAGATGTAGGGGCGCAGCATGCTGCGCCCTCGACGGTACCGTGACGGGAA
>DATBAW010000211.1:0-20322 GCA_036271335.1 Thermoanaerobaculia bacterium | reverse complement strand
GTGCCGTTCGGCGCCGCGCGAGTGACGGCGGAGCTCAACCGGCGCTATGGGGAAGGATTGCGCCGTCCCGTCAAGGCGAGGCTGGTGTCGATCGTCCTGCGGCGGCTGCTCGCCGCCGGCAAGCTGCGCTCCGTCCGCGAGGGGAAGCCGCATCACGAGGCCCTCTACGAGCGGCCGGCGGGCTGACCCCGGCCCTCCGGAGTCAGCCCCTTCAGCTTCTCCCCTCCCGTCGGTCAGGCGAAACGGGCGCGGAACGGCCGGGCCGCCTCGGCCTTGCGCCCCATGCCGTGGCGCAGGGTGGGGAGCGGCCGGCGGACGGTGTCCAGGCTGATCCCCTGGCGGATCGCCAGCAGGACGCCCGCCGCCTCCAGGTAGTTGTCCACCTCGATGACGTTGGTGAAGCCGAGGCTGGCGGCGGACACCCCCATGATCGACTTGTTCTCGTGGACCGCCACGATCGGCAGCCCGTGCTTGTTGGCGTAGATCGCCGGGATGCCGCCCAGCGAGGTCGACGGGCTCACCACCGCCAGGACGTTGTGGACGCTCACCACGTCCGCCGGCCGGAAGCAGCGCTGGGCGCTGAGCTGGGGGGCCCGGCGCAGGCCAATCAGGACGCAGGCGAGGCCGCTGACCGAGGCCATCTCGCCGGCGCCGCGGGCGTCGACGACGCTGTGGGTCAGCTCCAGGTCCTTGCAGTTGATCATCGGCGCGTGGGCCGCCGGCAGTTGGAAGCGGTTGACCAGCAGATGGGAGATCACCGCCTCGACGCCGCCCAGCGGGTTGGGGTACTGGCCGTCGAAGTGCTTGACGTAGTTGTCCGGCGGCAGATCCTGGATGTTGGTGGTGACGGCGATCGCCGTGGCGCCCTTGCGGATCAGCCGCTCGGCGGCGTCGAGCAGCACGTCCGGGCGGTCGATGGTGCCGACGTAGGCGCCCGAGGCGTTCTCGACGCAGCGGCTGCCGATCCGCTGATCGGTGATCAGGACGTCCACGATGTCGATGCCAAACACGGCGCGGACGGTGTTGACGACGTTGAACACGACGTCCAGGTCCCCGGGCTCGCACTTCTCGACGATCAGCCCCACCCGGTTGGCGTAGGGGACGTGGAGGTCCACCACCCCCTTCATGAACAGGTCGATGGCGAGCCCCTCGGTGTAGAGCACGTTGTCGGCCATGCTGATGAAGTTCGAGGCGTTGACGGCGTTGGGGTTGGTGATCAGGTAGTCCGCCGTGCCCGCCAGCAGGTTGGTGGCCGGGGCGGCGTCGCCCGCGTAGCCGCCGAGGTCGCAGCCGATACCGGTGGGGATGATGCTCACCACGGCGCTCTTGCCGGGGTGCCAGGGGCGGGGGCCGTCGCCGGCCTCGGGCTCGGCCAGATCGCCGTCGGCGAACGTGGCCTCGACCACGATCTCGGTGTCGGTGATCTGGGAGATGTACCAGCGCAGGGCGTCCTTGCCGATCCAGCGCTCGATCACCTGGGCGATGGACTGGGAGCCGATCACTTCGAACTTGTTCAAGCGGAACTGACGGTTTTCGATCACTCCAGGAGCTCCTTGGAAGTTTGAGCCTGCGTCCTTGCCTGTGGTTCCAGATCCGGGTACGTCTACAGCTGTCCATCCTCCACGGCCCCGCGCAGCAGAGCCTCGAGATCGGCCGCCAGCCGCCGCGCGGTCGCGGCGTCGAAGAGGTCCCGGCGGTACTCGATCCAGCCCGCCAGCCCCTCGCCCTCGGCGGTGAGCTCCAGGCTGAGGTCGAGCCGCGGCGCCCCCGCCACCAGCTCGACCGGCCGCAGGGTCAACCCCGGCGCCCGCGATTCGGCCGGCGCCTCGCGCAGCGCCACCGCCACCTGGAAGAGCGGCGCGCGGTCGAGATCGGGCTCGGGCGCCAGCGCTTCCACCAGGCATTCGAACGGCAGCTCCTGGTGCGCCAGGGTGGCCAGCGTCTCGTCCCGCACCCGCGCCAGCAGCTCGCGGAACGCGGGCTCTCCCGCCAGGCTCACCCGTAGCGCCAGGGAGTTGGCGAAGGGTCCGATCACCCCGTCCAGCTCGCGGCGCGAACGGCCGGTTACGGGCGAGCCCACCAGCAGCTCGGTCTGCCCGGCGGCGCGCGCCAGCAGCGCGGCGAACCCCGCCACCACGGTCATCTGGAGCGTCGCGTCCTCGCGCCGGCCCAGCCGTTCCAGCCCCCGCCGCAGCTCGGCCGGGATCGCCACCCGCTCGCGCCCCCCCAGGCCGTTCGCCGCCGCCGGCCGCGGACGGTCGGTCGGCAGCTCCAGGACGGTGGGTGCGCCGCTCAGATGCTCCCACCACCAGATCAGGTCCCCCGCCAGCGCCTCGCCCGCCAGCCAGCGCCGCTGCCAGACGGCGAAGTCGCCGGCCTGCAACGGCGGCTCGGCCGGCGGCGGCGTGCCCTCCAGGAGGGCGCCGTAGAGGGCCGCGAGCTCCCTGGCGAGCACCCCGGCGGACCCGCGGTCCGCGGCGAGGGCATGCCAGGTCAGCAGGCAGAGCCAGTCCTCGCCGGCCCGCCGCACCAGCAGGGCCCGCAGCAGCGGGCCGCCGCCGAGATCGAAGGGGCGCCTCGCCTCCTCCCGCGCCAGCCTGTCCGTCTCCGCCTCCAGCTCTGCCGCCGGCAGCGCCCGCAGATCGATCTCCGGCAGCGCCAGGGCGCCGGCCGGCTGGACGATCTGTACCGGCCCCTCCGGCCCCGCCGCGAAACGGGTGCGCAGGCTCTCGTGACGGCGGACGACCTCCTCCAGGCCGCGAGCCAGCCTCGCGGGCTCCAGGCGTCCCGCGAGGCGCAGGGCGCCGGGCAGGTTGTGGAACAGTCCCCCGGGCGCGAGCTGCTCGAACGTCCAGATCCGTTCCTGGGCGAAGGTGAGCGGCAGCTCGCCGCCGCGGTCCGCGCGCTCGATCGGGGGGAGGAGAGCGAGCCCAACCCTTAAGGTGCCTTCAACCCGCTCCGCGAGGGACACCACGGTCGGCGCCTCGAACAGCGATCGCAGCGGCAGCTCCACCCCCAGCGCGTCCCGCACCCGCGCCACCACCCGCGTCGCCAGCAAAGAATGGCCGCCGAGATGGAAGAAGGAATCGCTCCGCGCCACCGCGCCGATCCCGAGGACCTCGGCGAAGATCCCGGCCACGATCTCCTCGATCGGCGTGCGCGGCGCCTCTCGCTCCTCGTCCGCCTCCGCGCCGTCGAACCGGGGCTCCGGCAGCGCCCGACGGTCCACCTTGCCGGTCGGCGAGAGCGGCAGCGCGTCGAGGCGCACGAACGCCGCCGGCACCAGGGCCGCCGGCAGGCTGGCGCGCAGGTATTCCCTCCATTCAGTCCGGAGCCCGGCCGGGTCCGCGTCCCCCGCGGCGGCGACGACGTAGGCCACCAGCGCCGGGCCCCCCGGCAGCTCCCGCGCCACCACCACCGCCTCCCGCACCCCGGGGTGCCGGCGGAGCGCCGCCGCGATCTCCCCCGGCTCGACGCGGAAGCCGCGGATCTTCACCTGGTCGTCCACCCGGCCGAGGAACTCGATCGTCCCGTCCGGCCGCCAGCGCACGAGGTCGCCCGACCGGTAGAGGCGCGCGCCGGGCTCGCCGCCGGCGGGGTCCGGCACGAACTTCTCGGCCGTCAGCTCCGGCCGCCCCAGATACCCCCGGGCCACCCCGGGGCCACCCACCTGGAGCTCGCCCGCCACTCCAACCGGCACGGTTCCTCCCCAACGGTCCACCACGTACACCGCGTTCTCCGCCGAGGGGCGGCCGATCGGCGTCCGCTCGCCGCCGGCCAGATCGCCGGGGCGACCGATCGCGAACAGCAGGCTGTTGACCGTCGCCTCGGTCGGACCGTAACCGTTGTAGAGCGTGCAACCGTCTCCCACCGCCGCCGCCAGCCGCTCGACCAGCCCGCGGCTCAGCGCCTCGCCGCCGAGATGGAGCACCCGCAGCCGCTCCAGCCGCCCCCCGGTCTCCGCCACCGCCCGGAAGAACGACGGCGTCGCGTGGACCGTGTCGATCTCCTCCTCGACGGCACGCCGGGCGAAGGCTTCCGGATCGCCCGTCTCCGCCACCGGCGGGATGTGCAGGGCGGCTCCGGAGACGACCGTCGACAGGATCTCCCAAAGGCCGAAGTCGAAGGCGTAGGAGAGGCTCTGGAGCACCCGCCGCCCCACCTCCAGGCCGAAGGTGGCGCGGCTCCAGCGGAGCATCGGGACGAGGCTGGCGTGGGAGATCCCCACCCCCTTGGGGCGGCCGGTCGAGCCCGAGGTATAGATCACGTAGGCCAGCGCAGCGGCCGGGACCTCGATCTCGGCATCGCTCCCGTCATACCCGCCGTCGGCCGCCACCTCCTCCAGCACGACCACCGGCGGGGCGCCCGCCGGCAAGCGGGGCGCCAGGGCGCTCTGCGTGACGACCACGGACAGCCCGGAGTCCTCCAGCAGGAGGGCCAGCCGCTCCGGCGGATGGGACGGATCGAGGGGGACCAGCGTGCCGCCGGCGCGCAGGATGCCGAGGATCCCCGCCACCAGCTCGGGCGAACGCTCGGCGGCGAGCCCCACCCGTACCTCCGGGCCCACCCCCAGCCGCCGCAGCGCGCGCGCCAGCGCTCCCGACCGGCGCGCCAGCTCGCCGTAGCTCCACCGCCGGTCGCCGGCCACGAGGGCCACGGCCTCCGGATGGAGCCGCACCTGCTCTGTGAACAGGTCCTGGGCCGTCCCCGGCGCCGACCAGCTCCCCGGCGAGCGGCGCCAGGCCAGGATCTCCGCGCGTTCCGCCGCGCGCAGCAGGGGGAGCGCGGTGACCGGCGCCCCGGCGTCCGCCGCCGCGGCGGCGAGCAGCGTCTCCAGGTGGTCGGCCAGGCGGCGGATCGTCGCGGCCTCGAAGAGGTCCCGCCGGTACTCAATCCCACCGCCGAGGCCGTCGCCCTCGGGCCAGATCTCCAGGCTGAGGTCGAACTTCGCCGTCCCCCCTTCCACCTCCACCCGCCGGAAGGTCAGTCCCGGCGCCGTCATCTCGGGGGCGGCCTCCTGCACCGTCAGCATCACCTGGAAGAGGGGGTTGCGGTCGAGGTCGCGCTCGGGCGCCAGCTCCACCACCAGCCGCTCGAAGGGGAGATCCTGGTGCGCCAGGGCGGCCAGCGTCTCCTCGCGCGCGCGGCCGAGCAGCGCGCGGAACGACGGCCCGCCGGCCGGTCGATCCGTCGCTTCGCCCGCCAGGCTCACCCGCAGCGCCAGGGTGTTGACGAAGAACCCGATCAATCCCTCCAGCTCCCGCCGCGACCGCCCGGCCACGGGGGTGCCCACCAGCAGCTCCGGCTGGTCGGCCTGGCGCGACAGCAGGAGCGCGAAGCCGGCCAGCATGGTCATGAACAGCGTCGTGCCCGCGCTCCGTCCGAGCTGCTCCAGCTCCTGGCGCAGCTCGCGGGGGAGCGCCAGCGGCTCCCGGCCGCCGCGCGGGCTGGCGACGGCGGGGCGCGGGTGGTCGGTCGGCAGCTCCAGGACGGTCGGCGCGCCGCTCAGGTGCCGCCGCCACCAGGCGAGCTCGCCGGCGAGCGCGTCGCCGGTCAGCCACCGGCGCTGCCAGAGGGCGTAGTCGCCGTACTGCAGCGGCGGCGCCGGCAGGGGCGAGGGCCGGCCGGAGCCGAAGGCGCCGTAGAGCGCCGACAGCTCGGCTCCCAGCAGGCCGGCCGACCAGCCGTCGGACCCGATGTGGTGCTGGGTGAGCAGGCAGATCCAGTCCTCGGCGGCCAGCCGCAGCAGCATCGCCCGCAGCAGGGGTCCGCCGTCGGGATCGGCGAGGTCGAAGGAGCGGCGGGTCTCGTCGCGCGCCAGCCGTCGCGCTTCCTCCTCCCGCGCCGCGTCCGGGAGCGCCCGCAGGTCCACCGCAGGCAGGGGGAGGGAGGTGGCGGCCCTGACGATCTGCACCGGGCCCCCCTCGCCGGCCGCGAAGCGGGTGCGCAGGGCCTCATGGCGGCGGACGATCTCCGCCAGCGCCCGCGCGAGCACCGCGGGCTCCAGCGCCCCGGTCACCCGCAGGCCGCCGGGGAGGTTGTAGGCCGGGCTTCCGGGATCGAGCTGATCGAGGAACCAGAGCCTTTCCTGGGCGAAGGAGAGCGGCAGCCGCGCGTCCCGGTCCCGGGGCTCCACCGGCAGCAGGGGTGGGATGGCGGTGGCCGTTTCCGCCCTCTCCTGGGAGGCCCACCGCGCTTCGATCCGGCGGGCCAGCCCCTCGATCGTCGGCGCCTCGAAGAGGGTCCGGATCTCCAGCTCGATCCCCAGCAGGCGGCGGAGGCGCGACGCCACCTGGATGGCGAGAAGCGAGTGGCCGCCGAGGTGGAAGAAATCGTCCCGGACGCCGATCGGAGCGGCCGGATCGCTCCCCAGCAGCTCCGTCCAGACCACCGCCAGCGTCTCCTCCAGCGAGGTGCGCGGCGCCAAGTAGGTCTCGCGCGGCACGGCGACCGCGATCGCCGCCAGGGCCCGCCGGTCCACTTTGCCGTTGGGGGTCAGCGGCAGGGCGTCGAGGAACACCCAGTCGCGCGGCACCATGTAGCCCGGCAGCCGGCTGGCGAGGAAGTCCCGCAGCCCGGACGCCGCCGGCGCGTCCTCCCCGGCGGCGACGAGGTAGGCCACCAGGCGGCCGGCGGGGGCCAGGACCACGGCCTCGTGCACTCCCGGATAGTGGTCGAGGAACGCCTCGATCTCCCCCAGCTCCACCCGCATGCCGCGGATCTTGACCTGCTGGTCGGTCCTGCCGAGGAAGTGGAGGCTGCCGTCCGCCAGCCAGCGGGCCCGGTCGCCGGTGCGGTACATCCGCGCCCCCGGCTCGCCGGCGAACGGATCGGGCAGGAAGCGCTCGGCGGTCAGCCCCGGCTGCCAGAGGTAGCCGCGGGCGAGGCCGGCGCCGCTGATGTGGAGCTCGCCCGCCACCCCGACCGGCACCAGCCGCTGGTCGGCGTCGAGCGCGTAGACCCGGGTGTTGGTGGTCGCCCGGCCGATCGCGGGGGCGTGAGGGACCGCGGCCGCCCTCGCGGAGAGATCGGCCGGCGGCACGAAAGCCATGGTGGCGACGACGCTGGCCTCCGCCGGCCCGTAGGTGTTGAGCAGGCGGAAGGGCGCCTCCGGCCGGGGCGCGTGGTGCAGCCGGTCGCCGCCGGTGCTCAGCAGGCGCAGCCGGAGGGGGAGGCCGTCCGGGATCGCCTCGTCCAGGACGGCGTCGGCCAGGGGCGTCGGCAGGTCGGCCAGGGTGATCCCCTCCTCCGCCCACCAGCGCAGCATGCGCGCGGCCGAGAGGCGGGTCTCCTCGTCGGGGATGCAGGAGCCCGCGCCGGCCACCAGGAAGGGCCAGAGCTCCAGGATCGACGAATCGAAGGCCGGGCTCGACACCTGCGTCCCGCGGTCCGCCGCGGTGATCCCCGACACCTCGCGGTACCAGCACACCAGGTTCGACAGGCCGCGGTGGGGCACGGCGACCCCCTTCGGCCGCCCCATCGAGCCGGAGGTGAAGACGACGTAGGCGAGGTTCTCCGGATCGACCGCGACGGCCGGCGGCAGGGATTCGTCCCCCACCCATGGGTCGGGGTCGCCGTCGAGGCAGAGCACCGGCACGGACGCCGGCACCCGGTCGCGGAAGCGCTCCTCGGTCAGGATCAGGGGGACCCGCGCGTCGGCCATCGCCAGCGCCAGGCGCTCCGGCGGATAGGCGGGATCGAAGGAGGCGTAGGCGCCGCCCGCCTTCAGCACGGCGAGGATGCCGACGACGCGTTCCGGGGACACCTCCGTGCAGATCCCCACCACCACGTCCGGCCCCACGCCCATCGACCGCAGGTGATGGGCGAGGCGGTTGCTGCGCGCATGGAGCTCCCGCTGGCTGAGCCGGCGGTCGCCCGCCGCCACCGCCAGCGCGTCCGGATGCTCGCGGGCCGCCGCCGCGGCCAACTCGTGGACCAGCGGGGTCCACGGGATCTCCCGCGCGCTGTCGTTCCACTCCAGCAGCAGCTCGTCGCGCTCGGGCGCCGACAGCATGGGGAGGTCGGAGAGGCGGGCCTCCGGGTGCAGGGCGGCGCCGGCCAGCAGGGTCTCCAGGTGGCGGCCGATGCGGCCGGCGGTCGCCGCGTCGAAGAGGTCGGTGTTGAACTCGACGTCGCCGGCGAGGCCGGCGCCGCCGTCGGTCAGCGAGACCGTCAGGTCGTACTTCGCCACGCTGGCCGCCGGTACCAGGGGCTCGATCTCCAGCTCCGCCAGCCGCGACCGCGCCGCCGTGTCCTTGGGATGCAGCACGAACATCACCTGGAAGAGGGGCGAATGGCTGAGGTTGCGCTCCGGGGCGAGCTCCTCGATCAGCCGCTCGAAGGGGAGGTCCTCGTGGGCGTAGGCGCCGAGCGCGGTCTCCCGCACCCGCCCCAGCAGGTCGGCGAAGCCCGGGTCGCCGCCGGCGTCGGTGCGCAGCACCAGGAGATTGACGAAGAACCCGATCATCCCCTCGAGCTCCAGCCGCCCCCGGTTCGCCGCCGGCGTGCCCACCAGCAGGTCGGTCTGGCCGGTGTAGCGGCGCAGCAGCGCCAGGAACCCGGCGAGGCCGGTCATGAACAGCGGCGCGCCGCTGTGCCGGCTCAAGGTCCGCAGCCTGCCGGCCGCCTCGGCTCCGAGGTGGAAGGGCTCGGACGCCCCGGCCTCGGTCTGCACCGCCGGGCGCGGCCGGTCGGTCGGCAGCTCCATCAGCGGCGGCGCGCCGGCCAGCCGCTCGCGCCAGTAGGAGAGCTGGCTCTCCAGTTCCTCGCCGCGCAGCCAGTGGCGCTGCCAGACGGCGAAGTCGGCGTACTGCAACGACAGCTCCGGCAGGGGGGAGGGCAGGCCCTGAGCCGCCGCGCCGTAGATCGCCTCGATCTCGCGCAGCATCACCTCCATCGATCCGGCGTCCGAGACGATGTGGTGCATCGTGAGCGCCAGCACCCATTCGTCCTCCCCCAGCCGGACGAGCAGCGCGCGCAGCACCGGCCCCCCCGCGAGGTCGAACGGACGCGCGGCCTCCGCGGCCGTCAGGCACGCCGCCTCCCGCCGGCGCGCCGGCTCCGGCAGGCCGCGCAGGTCGACCCCCGGCAGGACGAAGGGGGCCGCCGGAGCGACCACCTGCACCGGACCCTCCTCGCCCTCGACGAACCGGGTGCGCAGCGCTTCGTGACGGCGGACGATCTCCCCCAGCGTCGCCGCCAGGGCCCCGACGTCGAGCGCCCCCAGCAGCCGGCAGGCCAGCGGCAGGTTGTAGAGCGCCGAGCCCGGATGGAGGCGGTCGAGGAACCAGAGCCGCTGCTGGGCGAACGACAGCGGCGGCCCGGCCGCCCCCTCCCGCCTCCCGACCGCGGCGAGGCGGGGGCCGTGCCCGGCGCGCGACAGGGCCTCGATCCGCGCCGCCAGCGCCGCCACGGTGGGCGCTTCGAACAGGGTCCGCAGCGGCAGCTCCACCTTCAGCGTGTCGCGCACCCGCGACACCACCCGCGTCGCCAGCAGCGAATGGCCGCCGAGGTGGAAGAAGGAGTCGGTCCGCCCCACCTCCGCGATCCCCAGGGCGTCGCCGAAAATCGTCGCCAGGATCTCTTCCGTCGGCGTCCGGGGCGCCGCCGCCGCCGGCGCCACCCTCCCTCTCCCTTCCCGCTCCGCCGCCCAACGCGTCAGCTCGCGCCGGTCGAGCTTGCCGTTCGGCGTCCGCGGCAGCTCCGCCAGCTGCCACCAGGAAGACGGCACCAGCGGCGCCGGCAGGCGCTCGGCCAGGGTCCGCCGCAGGCGCCCCAGCCCATCTTCCTCGATCTCCGCCGGCACCACGCAGGCGACCAGGCGATAGCCGCCGACGGGGTCCGCCACGGCGACGACGGCGGCCTCCCGCACTCCAGAGATCGCCACCAGCAGCGACTCGATCTCGCCCAACTCGACACGGTGGCCGCGGACCTTCACCTGGTCGTCGAGCCGACCCAGGAAGTCCAGATCGCCGTCCGGCAGGCGCCGCCCGAGATCGCCCGTGCGGTACATCCGGCCGCCGGATTCGCCGCTGAACGGATCGGGAAGATAGCGCTCCGCCGTCAGCTCCGGACGCCCCAGGTACCCTCGCGACAGACCCTCACCGGAGAAATGGATGTCCCCGGGGATGCCGACCGGCTGGCGGGCGCCCCAGCGGTCCAGGACGTAGGCCCGCTCCCCCGACAGGGGGAATCCCAGGCTCGGCCGCGCCGCGTCGCGCGGCACCAGCTCGATCGTCGAGTAGGTCGTGTCCTCCGAGGGACCGTAGACGTTGAACACCCGCTCCACCGTCCCGAGCCCATAAAGCCCTGCGGTCAGCGTCCCGGGCAGCGCCTCGCCCCCCAGGCTGAGCGTGCGCAGGGTCGGCGGCAGAGCGCCCAGGCGGAGCAGCTCGGCCGCCGCCGACGGCACGGTGCTCAAGGTCCGCGCCTCGACTCCCGCCGGCAGCCCCGTCTCCGCCAACGCCAGCGCGTCGCGCACCAGGATCACCGTGCCTCCCCAGGAGAGCGCCGCGAACAGCTCGAAGATCGAGATGTCGAAGGTGATCGACGTCGGCGCCACCACCCCCTTGAGGTCCTCGCCGAACATCCCCCGTGCCCAGTGCGCCAGCAGCACGACGCTGCGGTGCTCGATCGCCACCGCCTTCGGCCGCCCCGTCGAGCCCGAGGTGTAGATCAGGTAGGCCAGGGAGCCGTCCGTCTGCGGCGCCCGGCTCGCTGTGAACTCCTCTCCGCTTTCCAGATCGTCGATCCGCAGCCGCTCCGGACCGGCCGGCACCCGCGCGGCCGAGGCGTCGTCCACCACCACCCAGCGCGCCTGGCTGTCCTCCACCAGGAAGGCCAGGCGTGCCGCCGGGTAGCGCGGGTCCATCGGCACGTAGAAACCGCCGGCCCGCAGGATTCCCAGCAGCGTCACCACCAGTCCCGCCGTGCGCTCCAGGCAGACCCCCACCGCCACCTCCGGCCCCACGCCGAGCGCCCGCAGGCGCGCCGCCACCCGGCCGCTGCGCCGCTCCAGCTCCGCGTAGGTGAGCCTCTCCTCGCCCGCCGCCACCGCGAGCGCCGCCGGCGTCCGCCGGGCCTGCTCCTCGAACAGCTCGTGGAGCAGCGCGCCGCGCGGATGATCGTGGCGCGTCTCGCCGTCCCAGAGCGCGAGCTGGGCGCGCTCCGCGGCCGTCAACAGCGGCAGCCCGACGGCCCGCTCGCCGGGAGTCGCGACGGCGGCCGCCAGCAGCGTACCGAGATGCCCCGCCAGCCGTCGCGCCGTCGCCGGCTCGAAGAGATCGCGGCGGTATTCGATCCAGCCCGCCAGCCCCTCTCCCGCGGGCGCCACCTCCAGGGTGAGATCGAACTTCGCCGTCTCTCCTTCCAGCTCCAACCGCCGCAGAGTGAGCTCCGCCGCCCGCAGCTCCGGGGACGTCTCCTCCACCGCCAGCATCACCTGGAAGAGGGGGCCGCGGTCGAGGCTCCGTTCCGGCGCCAGCTCTTCCACGAGACGCTCGAACGGCAGGTCCTGATGCGCCAGCGCCGCCAGCGTTTCCTCCCGTGCCCGGGCCAGCAGCTCGCGGAAGGTCGGCTCGCCCGTCGGGCCATCCGTCAGGCGCACCCGCAGCACGAGGGTATTGACGAAGAACCCGATCAGCCCTTCCAGCTCGCGGCGCGAGCGCCCGGCCACCGGCGAGCCCACCAGCAGCTCGGGCTGGTCGGCGTAGCGCGACAGCAGCAGACCGAAACCGGCCAGCAGCGTCATGTAGAGCGTCGCGCCCTCGCGCCGGCTCAAGCCCCGCAGGTCCGCCGGGATCTCCAGGCGTTCCCGGCCGCCCAGGGAGCTCGCCACGGCGGGGCGCGGATGGTCGGTCGGCAGCTCCAGCACCGTGGACGCTCCGCTCAGATGCTCCCGCCACCACGCCAGCTCTCCGGCCAGCGCTTCGCCGGTCAACCATCGCCGCTGCCAGACCGCGTAATCGCCGTACTGCACCGGTGGATCGGCCAGCGGCGACGGCCCGCCCGCGAGGAAAGCGGCGTAGAGCGTGGAGATCTCGCCGGCCAGCACGGCGATGGAGCCGCCGTCCGAGATGATGTGATGCTGGGTCAGCAGGCAGATCCAGCTTGCGGCCCCCAGGCGCAGCAGAGTGGTCCGCAGCAGCGGACCGCGGCCGAGGTCGAAGGGGCGTTGCGCCTCCTCGCCCGCCAGCCGCCGCGCCTCCGCCTCCGCCGCCGGCAGAGCGGACAGATCCACCATCGGAAGCGGCACCGGCGAGGGCGCCGCGACGACCTGCGCCGGCAGCCCTCCCTGCGCGACGAAACGGGTCCGCAGGGCCTCATGGCGACGGACGATCTCGGAGAGGGTCCGCGCCAGCACCGCGGGCGCCAGCCGCCCCTCCAGACGCACCGCTCCGGGCAGGTTGTAGGCCGCGCTCCCGGGCTCCAACTGGTCCAGGAACCAGAGCCGCTCCTGGGCGAAGGAGAGCGGCAGCTCGCCACCCCTTTCGGTCCGCTCGATCGGCGGGAGCAGCGCTCCTCCACCCTTCGCGACCCGCTCCGCCAGCGCCGCCACCGTCGGCGCCTCGAACAGGGCCCGCAGCGGCAGCTCGACGCCCAGCGCCTCCCGCACCCGCGACACCACCCGCGCCGCCAGCAGCGAATGGCCGCCGAGATGGAAGAAGGAGTCGGTCCGGCCCACTGCCGCCACGGCCAGAGCCTCGGCGAAGATCGCCGCCAGGATCTCCTCGACGGGCGTGCGCGGCGCCTCCCGTTCGTCGGCGATCCCGAGGTCCGGCTCCGGCAGGGCGCGGCGATCGACCTTGCCGGTCGGGGTCAGCGGCAGCTCGTCCAGGCGCACGAAGGCCGACGGCACCAGCGCCGCCGGCAGGCTGTCGCTCAGGAAGTCTCTGAGCGCGCCCGGGTCAACGTCCGAGACGACATACGCCACCAGCGCCGCTCCGCCCGGCAGCTCCCGCGCGACCACCACCGCCTCCCGCACCTCCGGATGCCGGCGCAACGCCGCCGCGATCTCCCCGGGCTCGATGCGGAAACCACGGATCTTCACCTGGTCGTCGACCCGGCCGAGGAACTCCACCGTCCCCTCCGCCAGCCAGCGCACCCGGTCGCCGGTCCGATACAGCCGGTGACCCGCTTCGTCCGGAACGAATCTCTCCGCCGTCAGCTCCGGTCGGCCCAGGTATCCGCGGGCCACGCCGGGGCCGCCCACCAGGAGCTCACCCGGCACCCCGACCGGCACGGTACCTCCCCAGCGGTCCACCACGTATACGGCGTTCTCCGCCGACGGGCGACCGATCGGCGTCCGCTCGCCCCCCGTCAGATTGCCGGGCCGGCCGATCTCGAACAGCAGGCTGTTGACCGTCGCCTCGGTGGGGCCGTAGCCGTTGTAGAGCGTGCACCCGGGACCCACCGCCGCCGCCAGCCGCTCGACCAGCCCGCGGCTCAGCGCCTCGCCCCCCAGGTGGAGCACGCGCAGGCCCTCCAGCCGGACCCCGGTTTCCGCCACGGCGCGAAAGAACGACGGCGTGGTGTGGACCGTATCGATCCCCTCCGCCCGGACCCGCCGCGCGAAGGCCTCCGGATCGCCGGTCTCGGCGACCGGCGGGATGTGCAGGGCGGCGCCCGCGACGACCGTCGTCAGGATCTCCCAGAGACCGAAGTCGAAGGCGTACGAGAGGCTCTGCAGGATGTGCCTCCCCTCGCCCAGGCCGAAGGTGGAAAGGCTCCATCGGAGCATCGGCACCACGTTGGCGTGCGAGACCCCGACCCCCTTGGGGCGGCCGGTCGAGCCCGAGGTATAGATCACGTAGGCGAGCGCATCACCCGGGACCTCGACCGTCTCGTTCCAGTCGCCGTCCGCCACGTCTTCCAGGAGGAGGACGGGCGGACCACCCGCCGGCTGCCTGCCTGCCAGAGCGCTCTGCGTCACCATCACCGCCAGTCCCGAATCCTCCAGCAGCAGGGCCAGGCGCTCCGCCGGATGGGCCGGGTCCAGCGGCACCAGGACGCCGCCGGCGCGCAGGATCCCCAGGATCCCCACCACCAGCTCGGGCGAGCGCTCGGCGGACAGGCCCACCCGGACCTCCGGCCCCACCCCCAGCCGCCGTAGCGACCGCGCCAGAGCCCCCGACCTCCGCGCCAGCTCGCCGTAGGTCATCCGCCGGTCGCCGGCCATCAGGGCCACGGCCTCGGGCCGCCGGCGCGCCTGTTCCTCGAACAGGCCCTGGACCGTGCCCTGCTCCGCCCAGACCCCGGGCGAGCGGTGCCAGGCCGCGATCTGCCCGCGCTCCGGCGCGGTCAGCAGCGGGAGGGCGGAGATCCGTTCCCCGGCGTTCTCGATGGCCGCCGCCAGCAGGGTCCCGAGATGGCCCGCCAGCCGCCGGACCGTCGCCGGCTCGAAGAGGTCGCGGCGGTACTCGATCCAGCCCGCCAGCTCGTCGCCCTCGGGCGCCACCTCCAGGCTGAGGTCGAACTTCGCCGCCCCCACCTCCAGCTCCAGCCGCCGCAGGGTCAGCCCGGCCGCCCGCAGCTCGGGCGCCGTCTCCTGCACCGCCAGCATCACCTGGAAGAGGGGAGCACGGTCGAGGCTCCGCTCCGGCGCCAGCGCCTCGACCAGACGCTCGAAGGGGAGATCCTCGTGCGCCAGGGCCGCCAGCGTCTCCTCCCGCGCCCGCCCCAGAAGCTCGCGGAACGCCGGCTCATCGGCCGCTTCACCCGCCAGCCGCAGCCGGAGGACCAGGGTGTTGACGAAGAACCCGATCAGCGGCTCCAGCTCGCGGCGCGAGCGCCCCGCCACCGGCGAGCCCACCAGCAGCTCCGGCTGATCGGCGTAGCGCGACAGCAACAGGCCGAATCCCGCCAGCAGCGCCATGTAGAGCGTCGCGCCCTCGCGCCGGCTGAAAGCCCGCAGCCCGCTCGGGAGGGCCACCTGCTCGCGGCCTCCGCGGGAGCTCGCCATCGCCGGACGCGGATGGTCCGCCGGCAGCTCCAGCACGGTCGGCGCGCCATCCAGATGCAAGCGCCACCACGCCAGCTCTCCCGCCAGTGCCTCCCCGGCCAGCCACCGCCGCTGCCAGACCGCGTAATCGCCATACTGCACCGGCGGATCGGCCAGCGGCGAAGGCTCCCCCGCCAGGAAGGCGGCGTAAAGCGCGGACATCTCGCCCACCAGCACGGCGATCGAAGCGCCGTCCGAGACGATGTGGTGCTGGGTCAACAGGCAGATCCAGCTCCCGGCCACCAGCCGCAGCAGGGTGGCCCGCAGGAGCGGACCGCAGCCGAGGTCGAAGGGGCGTTGCGCCTCCTCCCGCGCCAGCCGCCGCGCCTCGCCTTCCCGCGCGTCGACCGGCAGGCCGGCCAGGTCGATCACCGGCAGCGGCACCGGCAGCGCCGCGTCGACGACCTGCGCCGCCTCCCCGCCATGCGCCACGAAGCGGGTCCGTAGCGACTCGTGGCGGCGGACGATCCCGGAGAGCGCCCTGGCCAGCACCGCGGGCGCCAGCGGCCCTTCCAGCCGCACGGCGCCGGGCAGGTTGTAGGCCGGGCTCCCGGGCTCCAGCTGATCGAGGAACCAGAGCCGCTCCTGGGCGAACGACAGCGGCAGCTCCGGCGACTCCAGGGTTCGCTCCACCCGCTCGATCCCGGGCAGCCGCGACGGGCGACTCCCCGCGATCCGCTCCGCCAGCGCCGCCACCGTCGGGGCCTCGAACAGGGCCCGCAACGGCAGCTCCACCCCCAGCGCCTCCCGCACCCGCGACACTACCCGCGTCGCCAGCAGCGAATGGCCGCCGAGATGGAAGAAGGAGTCGGTCCGTCCTACCTCCCCGACCCCCAGGGTCTCGGCGAAGACCGCCGCCAGGATCTCCTCGACGGGCGTGCGCGGCATCTCGCGCTCGCCGGCCTCCGCGAGATCCGGCTCCGGCAGGGCGCGGCGGTCCACTTTGCCGGTCGGCGTCAGCGGCAGCTCGTCCAGGCGCACGAATGCCGAGGGCACCAACGGCGCCGGCAGGCGTCCGCGCAGGAAGTCCCGCAGCGAATCCGGCTCTTCGTCCGTGACGACGTAGGCCACCAGCGCCGTCCCACCCGGGAGATCCCGCGCCACCACCACTGCCTCCCGCACTCCGGCGTGCCCGCGCAGCGCCGCCTCGATCTCTCCGGGCTCGATGCGGAAGCCGCGGATCTTCACCTGGTCGTCCACACGGCCGAGGAACTCGATGGTCCCGTCCGCCAGCCAGCGGACGAGATCGCCGGTCCGATACAGCCGCACGCCCGGTCGACCCGGGAAGGCGTCCGGCACGAATTTCTCGGCCGTCAACTCAGGCCGCCCCAGATATCCCCGGGCCACGCCGGGACCGCCCACCAAGAGCTCGCCCGGCACCCCTACCGGCACCGCGGCGCCCCGGCGGTCCACCACGGAAACGGCATTCTCGGCCGAGGGACGGCCGATGGGCGTCCGCTCGCCGCCGCGCAACGCGCCCGGCCGGCCGATCTCGAACAGCAGGCTGTTGACCGTCACTTCGGTGGGACCGTAGCCGTTGTAGAGCGTGCACGCGCCACCCACCGCCAGCGCCAGACGCTCGACCAGGGACCGGCCGAGCGCCTCGCCGCCCAGGTGGAGCACCCGCAGCCCTTCCAGCCGCGCGCCGGTCTCCGCCACCGCCCGAAAAAACGACGGCGTGGCGTGGACCGTGTCGATCCCTTCGGAAAGCACCCGCCGCCCGAAGGCCTCCGGATCGCCGGTCTCCGCCACCGGCGGAATGTGCAGGGCCGCGCCCGAGACCACCGTCGAGAGGATCTCCCAGAGGCCGAAATCGAAGGCGTAGGAGAGGCTCTGGAGGACGTGCCGCCCCTCGCCGAGAGCGAAGGCGTCGCGGCTCCAGCGGAGCATCGGGACCATGTTGGCGTGAGAGACCCCGACACCCTTGGGACGGCCGGTCGAGCCCGAGGTGTAGATGACGTACGCCAGCGCCTCGGCGGGGACCGCGGCCGGCTCGTCCCCATCGCCGTCCGCCACGTCCTCCAGATGGAGCACGGGCGGAGCCCCGGCCGGCAGCTTCGCGGCCAGCTCCCCCTGCGCCACGACCGCCGCCAGCCCGGAGTCCTCCAGCAGCAGGGCCAAGCGTTCCGCCGGATGGGCGGGATCGAGAGGCACCAGAACGCTGCCGGCGCGCAGGATTCCGAGAATGCCCACCACCAGCTCCGGCGAACGTTCGGCGGCGAGCCCCACCCGCACCTCCGGCCCCACCCCCAGCCGCCGCAGCGACCCCGCCAGCGCTCCCGACCGGCGCGCCAGCTCGCCGTACGTCATCCGGCGCTCGCCCGCGACCAGCGCCGCGGCCTCGGGCCGAAGCCTCGCCTGCTCCTCGAACAGGCCGTGCACCGTTCCGGCCGTCGCCCAGAGGCCCGGCGAGCGGCGCCAGGCCAGGAGCTGCTCGCGCTCCGGAGCGCTCAGCAGCGGCAAGGCAGAGATCGGCTGAGTGGCATCGGCCGCAACGGCGGACAGCAGCGTCCCGAGATGACCCGCGAGGCGGCGCACCGTGGCCGGCTCGAAGAGGTCGAGGCGATATTCGATCCCTCCGGACAGAATCTCCCCTTCGGGCGCCAGCTCCAGGCTGAGATCGAACTTCGCCGTCCCCCCTTCCACCTCCAGGCGACGCAGAGTCAGCCCCGGCAGCCGCGGCTCCGGCGCTCTCTCCTGCACGGCCAGCATCACCTGGAAGAGCGGGCTGCGGTCGAGGCTGCGCTCGGGCGCCAGCTCCTCGACCAGGCGCTCGAACGGCAGATCCTGGTGCGCCAGGGCCGCCAGCGTCTCTTCCCGCGCCCGCCCCAGCAGCTCGCGGAAGGAGGGCTCGCCGCCGAGGTCGACGCGCAGGGCCAGCGTGTTGACGAAGAAGCCGATCAACCCTTCCAGCTCGCGCCGCGAGCGCCCCGCCACCGGCGAGCCCACCAGCAGCTCCGGCTGATCGGCATAGCGCGAGAGCAGCGCCGAGAGCCCCGCCAGCAGGGTCATGTAGAGCGTCGCGCCCTCGCGTTGGCCGAGCTCCTCCAGTCCCTGCCGCAGCTCGCGCGGGATCTCCAGCCGCTCCCGGCCGCCCAGTCCTCCCGCCACCACCGGCCGCGGATGATCGGTCGGCAGCTCCAGCACCGTGGGAGCGCCGCTCAGGTGAGCGCGCCACCAGGCCGCCTCCCCCGCCAGCGCGTCGCCCTCCAGCCAGCGCCGCTGCCAGACGGCATAGTCGCCATATTGCACCGGGAGATCGGCCAGCGGCGAGGGCTCCCCCGCCAGGAACGCCGCATACAGAACCGACATCTCTTCGATCAGCACGCCCACCGACCAGCCGTCCGAAACGATGTGGTGCTGGGTCAGCAGGCAGACCCACTCGCCGCCGGCCAGCCGCAGGAGCAGCGCCCGCAGCAGCGGCGCCCGGCCGAGGTCGAAGGGGCGCAGCGCTTCCTCCCGCCGCAGCCGGCCGGCTTCCGCCTCGCGCGCCGTCTTGGGGAGCCCGTCCAGGTCGATCCGCGGCAGCGGCACGGCGGCCGCAGGCTCGACGATCTGCGCCGGCTGCTGGCCGCGCATTACGAACCGGGTGCGCAGCGCCTCGTGGCGGCGGACGACCTCGCCGAACGCGCGGGCCAGCGCGGCGGGCTCCAGCCGTCCGCTCAGACGGACGGCGCCGGGAAGGTTGTAGGCCGGGCTGCCGGGCTCGAGCTGGTCCAGGAACCAGAGCCGCTCCTGCGCGAACGCCAGCGGCAGCTCGCCCGTCCGGTCCGCCGGCTCGATGGGAGGAAGCAGGACGCCTCCGCTCCCGGCGATCCGCTCGGCCAGGGACGCCACCGTGGGCGCCTCGAACAGAGCCCGCAAGGAGAGCTCGGCGCCCAGCGCCTCCCGCACGCGCGACACCACCCGCGTCGCCAACAGGGAGTGTCCACCCAGGTGGAAGAAGGAATCGTCCCGCCCGACCTCCCCGATCCCCAGCACCTCGCCAAAGATCTCCGCCAGCCGCCGTTCGGTTGGCGTTTGCGGCGCCTCCGACGCGACCGCGCTCCCCTTCTGCTCCGCCGCCCAGCGCGTCAGCCCACGCCGGTCGAGCTTGCCGTTCGGGGTCCGCGGCAGCTCCGCCAGCTCGAACCAGGAGGTCGGCACCAGCGGCTCCGGCAACCGCTCGGCCAGGGTCCGCCGCAGGCGACCCAGCCCGTCCTCTTCGCTCTCCGCCGGCACCACGCAGGCGACCAGACGGTGACCGCCGGCCGGGTCCGCCACGGCGACCACGGCGGCTTCCCGCACTCCAGGAGCGGCCACCAGCAGCGACTCGACCTCGCCCAGCTCGACGCGGTGGCCGCGGACCTTCACCTGATCGTCGAGCCGCCCCAGGAAGTCCAGGTCGCCGTCCGGCAGAAGCCGGCCGAGATCGCCCGTGCGGTACATCCGGCCGCCGGATTCGCCGCTGAACGGATCGGGCAGATAGCGCTCCGCCGTCAGCTCCGGCCTTCCGAGATACCCTCGCGACAGGCCCTCGCCCGAGAAGTGGATGTCTCCGGGGATGCCGATCGGCTGCCGCGCGCCCCAGCGGTCCAGGACGTAGGCGCGCTCGCCAGCCACCGGACGTCCCAGGCTCGGACGCACGGCGTCGCGCGGCACGAGCTCGATCGTCGAGTAGGTCGTGTCCTCCGAGGGGCCGTAGACGTTGAACACCCGCTCCACTGTGCCCAGGGCATACAGGCCGGCGGTCAGCGTCCCGGGCAGCGCCTCGCCCCCTAGGCTGAGCGTGCGCAGGGTCGCCGGCAGCGCTCCCAGACGGAGCAGCTCGGCCGCCGCGGACGGCACCGTGCTCAAGGTCCGCGCCTCGACCCCCGCCGGCAGACGCAGCTCCGGCAGCGCCAGCGCATCGCGCAGCAGGATCACCGTGCCCCCCCAGCAGAGCGCCGCGAACAGCTCGAAGATCGAGATGTCGAAGGTGATCGACGTCGGCGCCACCACCCCCTTGAGGTCCTCGCCGAACATCCCCCGCGCCCAGTGGGCCAGCAGCACCACGCTCCGATGCTCGATGGCCACCGCCTTCGGCCGACCCGTCGAGCCCGAGGTGTAGATCAGATAGGCCAGGTTGTCGTCCGTCTGCGCGACCGGGCCGGCGACGATCTCCTCGTCCCCGCTCTCCAGATCCTCGATCCGTAGCCGCTGCGGACCGGCCGGCACCCGCTCCGCCGAGGCGCCGTCCACCACCACCCAGCGCGCCTGGCTGTCCTCCGCCAGGAAGGCCAGACGCTCCGCCGGATAGCGCGGGTCCATCGGCACGTAGAAGCCGCCCGAGCGCAGGATGCCCA
>DATBAW010000210.1:0-5590 GCA_036271335.1 Thermoanaerobaculia bacterium | reverse complement strand
TCCTGGAGAGCGCGGCGGAAAGGAGGTCCCATGACCTGAGAAGGAAGACGTGTGCCCGTACATCGTGAATCTATGCAGGACGAGGGCGGGAAACCCTCGAAGACCGACAAACCAAAAAAGGAGAAAGACCATGGCTACCGTAACTCTGGCAAAGACGATCGCGGACTGGGATCTGCTCAACACGGCTCTGCAGCCGCACCTCGCGGACATGCCGTTCCTCAAGGACAAGGCCACCGAGCTCCAGGGGTTCATCACGCAGGCGAAGACCCTGGACACCCAGCAGCAGAGCCTGCGCGGCAACCTCCAGGAGACCGTCCGGCAGCGGCAGGACCTGGAGAAGCAGGGGAACCAGGCCCACCTCGAGATCGCCTCCATCCTCCGCGGCAATCTCGGCTTCGCCAACCAGACCCTCCTCGGCTTCGGCCTCAAGCCGCGCCGGCCGCGGAAGAAGAAGCCGGTGGAGGTTGTGCCGGCGCCGGAAGTCAACGCCCCGGCCGCGAAGGCGTAGGCGTAGAGGGTTGGTTGAAGGTTTGATCTTTGAAAACTGAATCGAAAAGATAGGCCCGTTGACGGGGCTGCCCCGGACCTCGCATCGCCGGGGGCCCCGTCCTTTTTTGCCTGCCGCGTCGCCGTCGATCTCGCCCGGCCGGAGGAGGCGGTCTTCCCCTTCTTCGAGGACGAGGGGTGGCCCTGAGTTTCCTTTCGATGGGTTCGAAAGGAATTTTTCGCGGGAACGCTCCGTTTTTCCGAGTCCGGCCCCCCCGATTCTGCATCCCGGGCCCTGGACACCTGGTGATCTCTGCTCGTAGTCGGTCTGTGTTGTTCGTCGTAAGGAGTCCCGCATGCGAAGTCTGCCGCTGTCGCTCGTCCTCGCTCTGATTTTTTCCGGAGTCAGAGCCGGAGCCGCCGTCGCCCAAGCTCCTCCGGACCCGCT
Source organism: Thermoanaerobaculia bacterium (assembly GCA_036271335.1). GTDB lineage: Bacteria > Acidobacteriota > Thermoanaerobaculia > Multivoradales > UBA5704 > DATARR01. The sequence goes on along the minus strand of DATBAW010000210.1, from coordinate 4,656 downwards.
GAAGCCCGCCGCTATCCAGATCGCGTTCGAGGACGCGGCCGTCACGGCGAGCGGCCTGACCCCGGGCCGGCAGATGATCTGGTTCGGCGTCGAGCACCGGGTCGACCCCGACTACTCGGGCACGATGGCGCAGCACTACGCGGCCGCCGCGGTGGCGGCGGACGGCACCGCGCGCCTCGACCTCGACCACGCTCCGGCGCCGCGCTCCTTCTGGGTGGCCGTCGACCTCGACAGCGGCGCGCTCCTGGTGGCCGCGCCTCAGGGCTACCGCATCGCCAAGCCCCACCTGCTCTCCCGCCTGGGGCTCGGAGAGGGAGACAAGGCCGACGAGCTCCTCGACGACCGCCAGTTCCTGATGGGCCTGATGGTGCGTCCGGGCGTGGGCGCCTGGGCGTTCACCGGCGGCGACGGCGGCCCGCGCGACGAGGACGGCGTCAACAACGGTCATCTCAGCTTCGCGCTCGACAAGTTCGATCCGCTCCCCGGCAGTCCCGCGGCGCCGGCCAAGCTCGCGGCGGCCGACCTCTGGATCGTCGTCGATCCCCTGGCCATGGAGATCGCCGTGCACAAGGGCGGGGTGGCGCAATGAGCCCGCGCAAGCCGCTCCTGTCCCTCCTACCCCTCCTGTTGCTGCTCGCCCTGGCGGTTCCGGCCCTCGCCGACGTCCATCCCAACACCGCCGGCGGCTTCCCCATCGAGCAGTCGTTCCACGTCGGCGACTTCGACAGCGTCAACCTGTTCAACGGCGCGCTGACTCTCAGCCTGCCGATCGGCTCCCCCTATCCGGTCAACGGCGGCTTCTCCTACGCCCTGAAGCTCACCTACAACTCCAGCCCCTGGCTGTTCAAGACCGTCATCTACAACATCCCGCCGGATTTCCACGAGCTCTCGCGCACTCAAGGCTACCCGAATCCCTGCTCGAACGCCGGCCTCGGCTGGCGCGTCTCCTTCGGCCGCATGGATCCACCCTGCCAGGTGCCGGACGTCAACGGCAACCCGCCGCTGGGGCCGCTCTATCAGGACGAGAACGGGACCGATCACATTTTCTACCCCACGCTCCACGGCGGCGACGCCGACGACGCGGCGGTCGGCGGCGTCTCCGACGTCGAGTACACGCGCGACGGCAGCTACCTGCGGCTGAAGGTCTATACCGCGGGCTACCGTGAGATCGAATTCCCGGACGGCTCGGTGCGCCGCTTCGACGCGACCGGTATGCCGACGCAGCTGCGCGACGCCTTCAGCAACAGCCTGTCGATCAGCTACGGCACCGCCAACCAGTGGGTGCTCACCGACTCGCAGGGGCGCACGCATCGGATCTGGTTCCGCACCGACCTGCCGGGCTACGCCCAGACGATCGATCACATCGATCTGGCCACCTTCGGCGGCGCCACCGCGACCTATCAGTTCAACTACTCGACAGCTCAGAATCCTATCGGTCGCCCCTGCCCGCACAACGACAACGACCAGATGGGAAGCATCGGACCGACGGTGTCCGTGCCGCTGCTGATCGGCGTCACCCTGCCGGACGGCTCGACCTGGCAAAATACGGCGAGCGACTACATCACCACCGTCCCCGCGGACGGCACCTGTACCGACGGCGCGGGCAATCTCACGGCCTGGGTGCTGCCGACGCTCGGTCGGATGGAGTGGACCTGGCAGAAGGTCCTGTTTCCCAACGGCTCGACCACCAAGCCTCGCCTCCTGTTCAACACCGGCGTGGCGTCGCGGGCCATGCGCGACCGCGGCGGCGTGCTGCTCGGAGCCTGGAATTACGCCTTCGGTCCGGGCTTCCCGGGAGTCCTCACCAGCAGCGAGCTCACGACGACGGTGACCGACCCGCTCGGGAACCAGACGGTCAACTACTTCACGGCCGCCTCCAACCCCAGCTATACCGGCTGGAGCATCTACGACTACAGCCTGCCGTTCACCCGCAACCACGACGCGGCCGGCCTCAACCTCTCGCGGCAGACCTTCAACGCCGCGGGCACGCTGCTGCGCTCGGACTACGTGCTCTACGAGCGGGATCCCGTCGTCGCCGTGGTCCAGCCGGACATCTTCAACACCAACCGGCGTGTGCTGCACAGCCGCACCGTCTACGAGGACGACGGCGGCACCTACGGCGGCGAGGTCAATTCCGGTTTCGACGGCCTGGGTCACTACCGCACGCAGGCCACCGAGGGGAGCTTTCCCGGCTCGAACGTGCGCACCCACGTCGCCAACCTCAATCCGGCGCAGGGGACCTATACCGTCAACGCCGGTGCCAACACCGGCTCCGGCTACAGCCTCTTCCCGGCGAGCTCGCCCTGGGTGCTCGAGGCGCCCAGCTATCAGTCCGACTCCGAGGGCGGCGCCACGGCGCAGACCGACTTCTGCTACGCGCCGGGCTCCGCGGCGGTGACCCGCAAGCGCGTCCACCGCCTCGATGGCGCCACGCAGTCGGCGCAAGACCTCGTCTCCGTCTATGGCCTCTCGGCGTCGGGGAACGTCACCAGCGAGAGCTCCTACGGCGGCGACGGCCAGGGAGGCATCGCCACCGGTGGCGCCAACCTCTGCGCGATGGGTCTGCCGCCCGCGCCCGAATATCAGGTCAACCACACCTATGCCGGCGGTGTTCGCGCGACCTCGCAGTACGTCGGGACGAGCTTCTACGCGCTCGACCAGACCATCGACGTCAGCTCCGGCCTGCCGCTGTCGAGCCGGGACGCCGCTGGGATCCAGACCGCCTTCGAATACGACTTCCTCGGCCGGCCGACCTGGTCGAAGCCGGACGTGGGGCAGGGGGGCTGGACCGAGTACCTCTACACCCCCGCCAATCCGACCGGTTCGGTGCGCGCCAACGTCATCGTCCGCCGCCGCGACAACGGCAGCAAATCGGCGGCGATCCTCGGCGTCAACATCGTCACCTTCGACTACTTCGGAAGGGTGTACCAGGAGCAGCGGCGGCTCCCCGGCGGCGCGACCTACAACAAGCGGGTGACGCTCTACGACGGCGCCGGCCATAAGGCCTCGGTCTCCGAGCTGACCTCCGGCTCGGGCAGCAACGTCACCTCCTATCAGAACTACGACCCCTTCGGCCGCCCGGGAACGATCCAGCCGCCGGACGGCGCCTCGCACGACGTCACCATGACCTACACCGGCGTGCGCCAGGTGAGCCGCGCCGTCAAGATCGCCACCGCGGTCGGATCCGAGACCTCGGCCACCACCACCGAGACCTACGACCGGCAGGGGAGGCTCGCCTCCGTCACCGAGCCTTCGGGGAGCGTCGGCGCCAACGTCACGACCAACTATGGCTATGACGTGGGCAACCGGCTCATCTCGGTATCGACCCCGGCGACCGTGGCCGGAGTCGGAGTGACCCAGACGCGCGGCTTCAGCTACGACCGCGCGGGTCTGTTGCAGTCCGAGACCCACCCCGAGCTGGGCGCCGCCGGCAACGGCTCCACGACGTATCCGAGCTACGACTCCAGCGGCCACCTGACCGAGCGGGTCGACGGCCTCAACGACCTGAAGTTCGTCTACGACCTCGCCGGGCGTCTCTACCAGGTGCAGGAAAAGCTGTCCCCCACGACCAGCAGGCTGCTCAAGTCGTTCACCTACGCGAGCGCCAACACCACCTTCACCGATCCGGTCACCGGCGTCCCCTGCACCGACTACCGCAAGGGGAAGGTCAGCCAGCAGTCCCGGTTCAACTACATCTCGCTGTTCGGGAGCCCCTTCACCATCGAGTTGCGGGAGGCGATGAACTATTGCGGCCGCGACGGCCGCGAGTCGCGGCGGACGCTGGAGAACTGGGTCGGCCCGATCTCCAGCCCAGCGCTCAACGAGACCTTCGTCCTGCCGAACGCCACCTACGACGCCCTGGGCAACGTCACCTCCCTGGCCTACCCGCAGTGCACCCACGCCGCCTGCGCCGCGCCCTCGCCGCGGACCGTCAACTTCAGCTATTCGGACGACCTGCTGAGCGCCGTGGGCATCCCGGGGAACGCGGGCTACTACGCGAGCGCGCTCACCTACTACCCGAATCTGATGGTCAGTCAGGTGTTGCACACCAACAATCCGGCGGATTCGACCAAGAGCCTGACCGACACCTACGCCAACGATCCCTTCGAGATGCGCCGCCCGGCCTCGGTCACCACCACCACGCCCGCGAGCGCGGTGCGCTGGTCGACCGGCGCCTACGCCTACGACGGCGTGGGAAACGTCAAGACGATCGGCACCCACACCTTCACCTACGACAAGGTGAGCCGCCTCACCGCCTCGAACCAATACCTCGAGCCCACGGCCTCGACGACGCTGCGCACCCAGACCTTCACCTACGATCCCTACGGCAATCTCCTGACCTTCGGCGGCAGCAGCGCCCGCAACACCCCGACCACGCCGCAGACCAACCATCTCACCGGCGCCGCCTACGACGCCTCGGGCAACGTCACCTCCTGGAACGGCAACACCTACACCTACGATCCGTTCCACCTGATGTGGGACTACAAGACGTCCACCGACGAGTGGGCCTACCTCTACACCGCCGACGACGAGAGAGCCTGGTCCTACAAGACCGACAACACCTCTCTCTGGACTCTGCGAGGCCTGGACGCCAAAGTCCTCCGTGAATACAACAACAACGGCACCTGGAGCGTCGCCGAGGACTACATCTACCGC
>DATBAW010000209.1:0-17496 GCA_036271335.1 Thermoanaerobaculia bacterium | reverse complement strand
GGAGATCCGCAAGTCCGGTTCGATGAGCGGCGGTGGGAAACGGAGCTACGGCCGAGACTGAGGCACCGGCATAAGGCGAAAGCCGCCGGCAACAGCGACTCCCTCGACCTACAACCACCGCGCCCGCCGCCGACTCTACCCCGCACCGGACCAAGGAGGCCCTGTGACCCGTCGATCCCTCGAAGCCTCGCCGCAGACCTACGCACGGATCGGCGGCGTCCTCTACCTGTTCATCATCGCGGTGGCCATGTTCGGCGAGTCCTTCGTCCGCGGGAGCCTCATCGTGTCGCACGACGCCACCGCCACCGCGAGAAACATCATGGCGTCCGAGACGCTGTTCCGGGTGGGTCTGGCGGGGGAGATGCTCACCTGCGTCTGCGACGTCGCGATGGCGATGGTCCTGTATGTGCTGCTCAAGCCGGTTAGCCGGAACCTCGCCCTGCTCGCGGCCTTCTTCCGGCTGACGTTCGTGGCCATCTATGGCGTCGGCAAGCTCTTCGAAGTGGTGGCCTTGGTCGTCCTGGGAAAGGACGACTACCTGAACGCCTTCGGGCCGCAGCAGCTGCACGCCCTGGCGTACATGATGCTCAAGGTGCACGGCCTGACGTACGGCATCAGCCTCCTGTTCTTCGGTTTCTGCACGCTTCTGTTCGGCACCCTGATCCGGAAGTCAGGATACCTGCCCAGGGCCGTCGGCGTCCTATGGGAGATCGGAGGACTGTGCTATGTCGTTTTCAGCCTGGCGCAGATCGTGGCGCCGGACGCCACGTCCAGGCTGCTGTTCCCCTGGTTGCTGCTGCCGCCCTTCATCGCGGAGCTGTGGCTCTACCTGTGGCTCCTGGTGAAAGGCGTCGATGTCCCGAGGTGGGAAGCAAGGGTTTTCGGGCCAGGAGACATTCCTGGCGTTGATCGATCTGCCGGGTCGGCTTGAGGGGGCACGAGACGATGAATTCAAGCAACAGGACGGCGAGAGTGGCAGGCTTGCTCTATCTGGTCACCGTCGTGACCGGCGCCTTCAGCCTTCTGTACGTCCCGTCGCGGATCAGCGGGCATGGCGACGCGGCGGCCACCGTCCACAACCTCATGGCCTCCGAGACCTTGTTTCGGCTCGGCATCGCGATGGGCGCCATCGGCTATGTCGCCTTCCTGGTACTGCCCCTGGTCCTGTACAAGCTGCTCGGCCCCGTGGATAGATTCATGGGCGTGCTGATGGTGGCGTTCGCCGTGGTCTCCACGCCGATGGACTTCGTCGCCATGGCCAATCAGCTCGACATCCTATCGCTCTTGAACGGGGACAAATACAAGCAGATTTTCACCCCCGACCAGATTCAGGCCCGGGTCCTGCTGCTGCTCGACGCCTACCACAACAAGATTTTCATCTCCGAAATCTTCTGGGGCCTCTGGTTGCTGCCGTTCGGGTATCTCGTCTTCAAATCCGGCTTTCTACCCAGGATTCTCGGCATTTTTCTGATGCTGGGCTGTTTCAGTTACCTGATCGGCGCCTTCGGACAGATGCTTGTTCCACACTACACCCTTCCGGGCTTCGTCATGCTCCCCGCCAGTCTTGGAGAGATCGGGATCTGCCTTTGGCTCCTGATCATGGGCGCGCGCCAGCGCCTTGACCCTGACCGGGACCAGTCATAGACTGCGAAGGCCGTAAAGATGACAGACCGGCGGTAGCCGCGATCGGCGATAAAGCTCGCGCCTGGGTCGCTAACCGGCATCCTTGGATGCCAAGGAGGCATCATGATCTGGGGACTGACGGCTTCGACCTTCACGACCGTGCACGTCGTGCTGAGCCTGGTGGGCATCGGCGCGGGACTGGTGTTCCTCTTCGGGCTCCTCGCCGGAAAGTGGCTCAACGGCTGGAACGTGCTTTTTCTGGTGACGACGATCGCGACCAGTGTGACCGGGTTCGGCTTCCCGTTCGAACACCTGCTGCCCTCTCACATCGTCGGCATCCTGTCGCTGGTGGTGCTCGCCGCGGGCCTCATCGCACGGTACGCATTTCGACTCGCGGGAGCCTGGCGTCGGATCTACGTGATCTGTGCCACGCTCGCGCTCTATCTCAATACGTTCGTCCTGGTGGTGCAGCTCTTCCTCAAGGTGCCGGCCCTGAAGGCGATCGCCCCGACACAGAAGGAACCGCCGTTCGCGATCGCGCAGATCGTGGTCCTGGTGCTCTTCGTCGTGCTCGGCTTTCTGGCGACCAAGCGGGCTCGTCCTCAGCCCGTCCCGGCCTGATTCGTCACGGCGGACCGGCTCGAAGAAAGGATTCTGATGGCTCCCACGCTCCGCAACGGAAAGATTTGCTACGTCGAGATCCCGGCGGTCGATATCGCCCGGTCCGTCGCGTTCTATCAGGCGGTGTTCGGCTGGAAGACGCGGCAGCGAGGCGACGGCAGCATCGCTTTCGACGACGGGGCCGGCGAGGTCAGTGGCAGCTGGGTCACCGGCCGGCCGCCGTCGTCGGGCGAGCCCGGCGTGCTGATCTATGTGATGGTCGACAGCGTGGCCGCGACTCTCGACAGCATTCTGGCGCAGGGAGGCGAGCTGGTGCAGCCGATCGGCGCGGATGCCCCCGAGATCACCGCACGGTTCCGCGATCCCGCGGGGAACGTCTTCGGTCTCTATCAGGAGCCCGGCCGGTGAGTCGAGCCTGACCATGGCGCATCCCACTCTGTTTCACGTCGACGTCTTTGCGACGGGGCCCTTGACGGGAAACGGCTTGACCGTGTTCCTCGACACCGAGCTCTGGTCCGCGTCGCTGATGCAGCGGCTGACGCAGGAAATGCGGCAGTTCGAGTCCATCTTTCTCTCGGAGATCTCGCCGGCCGGCGCCACGGCGCGCGTTTTCACGGTGGAGGAGGAGCTGCCGTTCGCCGGACATCCCGCTCTCGGCGCCGCCGCCGTGCTGCACCGCACGCAGGCGCCGCAATCGGACGCTTGCGCCTGGAAGCTCAAGCTGCCCCATGGGACGGTGCCGATCCAGACGGAGCGGAGGGAAAACCACTATCGGTGCGAGATGAATCAAGGCAAGCCCGTGTTCGGAAGCAGCGTCGCCGTGGCGGCGCTGAAGCCCATCCTGAGCCGGCTGGGCCTCGACGAGACGGCGATCGCTCCTGGCCTGAACGCGCAGGTGGTCTCCACGGGTTTGCCCTATCTGATCGTTCCGGTCGTTCCCGCCGCGCTGGCCGCGACGAAAATCAGCGGCTCGGATCTCGAGTCCCGGCTGGCGACGGTCGGCGCGAAGTTCGTTTTCGTGCTCGACGTCGAGAGCCGGGAAATGAGGACGTGGGACAATCTCGGCCATGTCGAGGACGTTGCGACGGGCAGCGCGGCGGGCCCCGCGGCGGCCTATCTGTTCAGTCGCGGCCTCGCCGATCCGAGCGAGCCCGTGGAGCTGGCGCAGGGCCGTTTCGCAGGCCGCCCCAGCAGGATCACCGTCGTTCAGGACGAGGATGGCGATCTTCTGGTCAGCGGTGAGGTCTGGCCGGTCAGTCAGGGCGTTCTCGAGATCTGAGGAAGCCGAGACAACGATGGACGCACATATCAAGGACCTTACAGAACATACGTATTCCGCTCAGCTTTATGACGAGCTCTGGGAATACGTTGAAGTCATCAAGGGTCTGTCCGAGTATATCGCCCTTGCCCCCGAGAGCGCTGGCATGGCTTATCACAACCGTGGCGCGCGTTCATTTCATCTCCCGATTTCTTCGGCCAATTCGGCGCTGACCAGGACTCGAATACCGTGGCGTAGCAAAGAGGTAAAATGCCGGCGGTTTTCGGTAACTACGAGCCGCGCGCCAGCCAGCCGCGCGATCTCGGCGATGTGCGCGTCGTAGATTCTGCCGCCCTTTGTGCCTTCTCCTACGGTTGCGATCAAGAACTCCTCTTGCATCTCCGTTGGAAGGCCATGGATGGAGAAGCGAGCGATGATCTCTTCCCGTAGAAAGCGCAGGGCGACCTCCGGTTCGAGGCGGAACTCTTCCGGCAGACGCGTCACTACCGAATAGAACTCGAGACAGCAATGCCAAGCCGTCATCGGGCTTTCGACACGGCCCTCTGCAATCGCGTCCATGACCAGCAGAGCGTGCTGCGAGCTGCGGCCAAAGTCGATGATGCCGGAGACGAGGATACTTGTGTCGAAGAATGCGCCTTTCAGCCCGGCCACCGTTCCCGCTCCTCATCGATCAATCGCGCGATGTCGATTTCGGTGCGCTCTCCCTCAGACGCCTGAGGGCGGGCGACGAGGCGCTGCCCACGCCGGACAAGCTGGGGACCGGCCACCGCCCGGACGAGCCGGAGGGAGAAGCCCTCGATCACCATCTCAAGCTCTGCGCCTGCGGTGAGACCGAGCCGCTTTCGCACCTCGGCTGGAATGACCACGCGCCCTGCCTTGTCAATGGTCGTTGTCATGGGCATAGCGTACCATGCTCGTGCCATGCGTTGACCCAATAGCGTTATCGGCGTGAGGGTGTCTGGGAGCCAGCCCCGCAGGGGCGTCAGACATTAGCCCGGACCGTGAGGTCCGGGAAACGTGGCATACCCAAATCTCAGAGCCCCGTCAGGGGCGACAGGTCCTCTCCGGCGTTCTCCTGTCGCCCCTGACGGGGCTCTGGGCTCAAGAGACCCTGCCGTCCCGGACCTCGCGGTCCGGGCTAATGTCTGACGCCCCTCCGGGGCTGACTTCCCAAACACCTGCTCGATGGCAAACCGACCCATCGTCGATTGAAAGCGTGCAGAGACGACCCCAGCCTACCCATGACGCAACAGAGGAGCCATCCGCAGAGCCAGCAGCTACACGAGAAATTTTTCTCTCGCTCTAATCACACTCGAGGAGAAAAACATGAACCGCCGCAACGTTGCCTTTCGCATCTTCTTCGTTGTCCTCGCCTGCGCTGGAACAATGGCCTGCTCCCCCAACCGCCTTCTGCGGATCTATTCACCGGATGCGACTTCAAGCACGCCCGCTCCATCGCTTGCCTTCAAAGGACTCGACCGAGCCAGGCCTGGCGACCACGTCAAGGTTCTCCTGGTTCACGGGATCGGACAGACGGTGCCTGAAGGCGCAGACCAGAACGACATCAAGGTACAAATAGAAGAATCCTCGTACTCTGTGGATCTTGTCCAAGCGATGCAAAAGGAGCTCAACCTGAAGCCGGCCTCATGCGCGGGCGGAGCGCCCAGTCCTCCGATAACTCACATCGACGCCGACGAAAAAGACAGCGGAAACTATGGCTTCATGCGCCAGGAAGAGTTCCGCTCAGATACCGGCACCTGCTACACCTTTTACACGCTCTTCTGGGCCACCTTGACGGAGCCGTTCAAGCAGGTCTTCCTCAGCTACGACTGGAAGGACAGCGAGTACCGCGCACACTACAACAACCTGCTCAAAGGCGGCCTTCTGGACCACGACATCGCGGATGCGGTCGTGTTCTCAGGAAAATTCAAGGATCATCTCAACTATACGGTGGAGCAAGCGCTCTGTCTCGTCGAAAACAGCCAGGCCTGCAACGCTAAGACGACCCCTGGCCCCAGGGACAAAATTTTCGTCATCAGCCATAGCCTTGGCAGCAGGTTGGTCATCGATGCCATCGACGCCATCGACCAATTGGGAACGCCGGAGACACCCAAGTTCAAGGACAGTTTGGCAGGCGTTTTCATGTTGGCCAATCAACTCCCGCTTCTCGCGCTTTCCGATCAAGCCAACTCTCTTCCGGTCACCCCTCCCAGTCCCCCCGCAGGGGCGTCTCCGAATCGGGCCGCCGCCGAAACATCGACGCCTGCAGTCGCAGCGAAGACGACGCCTTCAGGCCTCATGAGCCTTCGCCACCTCATCACCAGGCGCAAGACGCCGGAGCCCTTGCAGCTCGTAGCCTTCAGCGATCCCAACGATTTGCTGAGCTATACCATCCCTGCCGACTGGAAGACGCTGCTTGGCGTCGAAACCACAGGCGACGACCGAAGCGTATCGTCCATCAACGTTCTCGTGCGGAACCATGCCATCAACATCGGCGTCTTTGTGAATCCACTCGACGCTCACGTGGGTTATTGGAACAACCCTTTTGTCTGGAAACTAATCGCGCACGGTTCGGCCGGCACGTCGAAGAGCCCCTTGAAATAGGCCCTCCGCAGCTCAGCCGTCGCCGTTCTTCTTGCGGGGCGGGCTGGGCTCGGCCGCCTCGGGAGCCGCGGCCTCCCCCAGCTGGTTGGCGATGATCTGGCGCACGTCGTGACGGAGGTCGTCGAGCATCCGTTCGATGTCCTCGCGCCGGAGGGGGACGACCTCGGGCTTGGGCTCCGGGTCCTGCGGCGGCGGGCTCTCGAGCGCACGGCCCGGGCGGATCGGACCGAGGATGTTTTCGAGCGACTGCCGGGCGGCGGACGGCGTCTCTCTCGGAGGGTAGGCCATCTCGAAGAACTCCCGTACGTCAAGGCCGATGGCGCGCACGACCGCGAGGACGAAGTCGAGGCGGGGCTCGGCGTCGCCCTTGAAGTACCGCACCAGGCTGGCGAGGGCGACGTCCGCCTGACGCGCCAGCGCGGCGTTGCTGAATCCCCTGGCACGGGCCAGGGTGCGCAGCAGGTCCATGAGCTGGCGGACTTCCGCCGAAGCGGGACCGTTCGGCGAGTCGTCCGGCTTCTTGCTCTTCATGCCAAAGGAGTCTAGCTCTACGCACCGACCGATGCAAGTCTCCGTCTCTGAATCATATTGACTCAATATCGGATAGATGGTACAACATCGGGCGGAAGGTTCTCATTGGCGGGAACTTCTTATGGCCCGGGAGGGACCGGAGGGCAGGACAAGGCCCTCAGGGAGGAGACTCATGGCGGAGATGCGGTCCGAGCTCGATCTCACACGGTTTGCCGAGACCACGCGCCGGACGTTGTATGACCGGATCGCCGAGATCCAGTTCGCGGACGGGAAGGACGCTCACGCTCCGGACGATTCCGGGCTGCAGGTGGTCTACTTCCTGGGGCGCTGGTTCGCCACCTGGACCGATCTCGAGGAGCCGCTCTGGCGGCCGGTCCCGCTGCGGATGCGGATCGCGCGGGTGGCGCTGAGCGCGGATCAGGAGGTCGAGCTCTACGAGGTTTGAGGCGAGGCGTGGGTGTTCCAAGAGGGAGCTTGGAGATTCCACGACGCGGCTTGAAACATCCAAGCTGAAGCGCGGCAAAAATAGAAGCAGCTTGGCGAATTCAAGAATTGGCTTGGGTCATTCAAGCCGATTCTTGGGTTCTTCAAGCTGATTCTTGGAGATGATTTAATGGGGGTGGGTCATCCACGACGGGGGGCGTGGAGGGCATTCCGGGCCCCTTGATCTCAGAGGTTCGTGGCCTGCGACCTCACCCTCGGTCCTCTCCTGAAGGAGAGGGAGGGCCTGGCGGGGGCCGCCGCGCAGTCGTCCCCCTTCTCCTCCAGGAGAAGGGATGGGGATGAGGTCGCAGGCCCCGAACGCCCGATCGAAGGCGCGTCTCTCCCTACCCCGCCATCGCCGCCAGCATCTCGCGCACGGCGGCGTCGATGCCGACGATGGCGGCGCGGGCGACGATGAAGTGGCCGATGTTGAGCTCTTCCATGCCGGGGAGGGCCGCGATGGGGCCGACGTTGTCGGTGCGCAGGCCGTGGCCGGCATAGGCGTGGAAGCCGGCGGCTTTCCCCTGCTCCACCACTTCGGCGATCTGCCGCAGCTCGGCCGCCAGGGCTTCGGCGTCGGTGGCCCGGGTGTAGACGTCGGTGTTGAGCTCGAAGCCGGACACGCCTTGGCCGGCGAGGGGGGTGAGCGCCTGGATCTGGCGGGGATCGGGATCGATGAACAGCGAGACGGCGATGCCGGCGTCCGCCAGGCGCTGGGTGACGTCGGCGATGCGGCGGCCGTAGAGGATGAGGTTGAGGCCGCCGTCGGTGGTGACCTCCTCGGGGCGCTCGGGCACCAGGGTCACCTGGTCGGGCTTGACCTGGAGGGCGACGCGGACCATCTCCTCAGCGCTCGACATCTCGAGGTTGAGCTTGCCGCGCACGCTGGCGCGCAGCCGCGCGACGTCGGCGTCCTGGATGTGGCGGCGGTCCATGCGCAGGTGGACGGTGATGCCGGCCGCGCCGGCGTCCTCGGCGAGGCGCGCCGCCTCGACCGGATCGGGATAGGTCGTCCGCCGCGCCTGCCGGAGCGTCGCGACGTGGTCGACGTTGACGGAGAGCTTCACGCCCTGGCCTTCCCCCTGCGGTTTTTTCGCGACCATCAGCGTTCGATCTCCAGGTCGGTGCTCGTGGTGTCCTCGGGCTCGCGATTGATGAGGACGGTGCCGGGGATGGGCAGCAGGGTGCGATGGAACCGCTCGCCGAAGGCGCAGTTCACCTCGTAGTAGCCGTCGGAGCTGATCTGGAGCAGCACTCCGCGCACGCCCTTCATGGCCATGATTTCGTTGTGGATCAGCACCTCGGTGTGGAGCTCCATCGGTCCTCAGTCCTCCTGGATATAACCTTCATCTTTATATTCCTTGAGCTTGCGCTGCAGCGTGCGCAGGCCGATGCCGAGGAGGTCCGCCGCCTTGGCGCGATGGCCGGCGGTGCGGTCCAGGGTCTCGAGGATCGCCTGGCGCTCGATGTCGGCCATGGTGCGCAGCTCGGCGCCGGCCGCCTGCACGGGCGCGCCGGAGGTGGCGAGCATCGTCGTCGACTCCCGCACCTCCACCGGCAGGTCGGCGGGGGTGACCTCTTCTCCCTGGCTGAACACCACGGCGGACTCGATGACGTTGCGCAGCTGCCGCACGTTGCCCGGCCAGGGGTAGCGCGAGAGCAGGTCGAGCGCGCCGGCGCCCAGCCGTTTCTGCGCCTTGCCGTGCTCCTGGCAGAACAGGGCCAGGAAGTGCTCGGCGAGCTGCTGGATGTCCCCGGGACGCTCGCGCAGGGGGGGGATGCGCAGGGTGACCACCTTCAGGCGGTAGTAGAGGTCCTCGCGGAAGCGCCCCTCGGCGACCTCGCGCTCGAGGTCGCGGTTGGTGGCCGCGACCAGCCGGAAGTCGACCGGGATCAGGTCGCTGCCGCCGACGCGCATCACCTGGCGCTCCTCGAGCACCCGCAGGAGCTTGACCTGGAGCTCGGGGTAGAGCTCGCTGATCTCGTCGAGGAAGAGGGTGCCGCGGTGGGCGAGCTCGAACTTGCCGATCTTGCGGGTGACGGCGCCGGTGAAGGCACCGCGCTCGTGGCCGAACAGCTCGCTCTCCAGGATGTCGCTGGGGATGGCGCCGCAGTTGATGGCCAGGAAGCGCTCGTTGCGGCGCGGGCTGGCGCGGTGGACGGCGTTGGCCACGAGCTCCTTGCCGGTGCCGCTCTCGCCAATGATCAGCACGCTGGAGCGGGTGGGCGCCACCAGCCGCATCTGCTCGAACAGCTGCTCCATGGGGGCCGAGCGGCCGATGATGCTCTCGAACCCGTAGCGCTTGTCGAGCATTTCGCGGAGGGTGGAGACCTCCTCCTTGAGCTGCTGTTTCTCGATCAGGTTCATCGCCCGCTTGCGGAGCTCGTAGAGGTCCACGGGCTTGGTCAGGTAGTCGTCCGCCCCCACCCGCATGGCTTCCACGGCCGACTCGATGGAGCCGTAGGCGGTGACCAGCATGATGTTGAGGTCGATCTTGCGCTCCCGCACCTCGTGCAGGAAGGCGAGGCCGTCCATGCCGGGCATGCGCAGGTCGCAGACGGCGAGCCGGGCCTCGTTCTCGTCGAGGAACTCGAGCGCCTTGCGCGCGTCGTCAAAGGTGCGGACGCTTAAGCCCGCTTTTTCGAGGGCTATCGCCATCGACTCGCGGGAGCCGGTTTCGTCGTCGATCACGAGAACTAGAGGGGTCTCAGGCATGGGCGGGTCATTTTGGCACAGATTGGCCTCTGGAAGAGGCCCTGGGACCGCCGGCGTCCCGCCGGCCTTCTAACTAAGCTTGGGTTAGTTTTGGTTAGAAGGCCGGCGGGACGCCGGCGGTCCCAGGGAACAGTCCTACCGCATCGCCTCCATCGGAGACAGCCGGGCCGCGCGGATCGCCGGGTAGAGGCCGAAGCCCACGGCGAGGACCAGGGCGATGCCCCAGGCGGCGGCGAGGCCGTAGGGGTTGACCACCAGGCCCCAGGGGAACTTGTCGGAGAGGGCGCGGCAGAAGGCGCTGCCGGCCAGGGTGCCGATCGAGGCGCCGATCGCCGCCAGGACCAGGGCTTCGAGCAGGAACTGGACGAGGATCTGGCCGTCGTCGGCGCCGATCGCCTTGCGCAGGCCGATCTCGTAGCGCCGGTCGGAGAAGGAGATCAGCATCACCGAGAGCACGCCGACGCCGCCCACCAGCAGCACGGTGCCGGCGAGGCTGAACAGCACCACGGCCCAGCCGTGCATCTGGTCCTGGAACTGCGCGTAGCCGCGGGCCATCTCGGCGTCGAGGTCCTTGACCTCCACGTCCTCGATGCCGTGGTGGGCCTGGCGGGCGCGGGCGACCATCGCGGCCGAGACGGCGTCGAGATCCCGCTTGGCCTTCAGCTTGACGGTGATCTGGGCCAGCTGGTGATCGGTGTCGAGGCGGTCCATGTAGGTCTCGAGCGGCACCAGGGCACCGTTGGCGTCCTCCCACATCTCGTCGTTGAAGATCTGCCCGGTGGCGAGCACGCCGACGATGCGGAAGGGGACCCCCTCGATCACCATGTCGCGGCCGACCGGATCGCTGCCGCCGAACAGCTGGGAGGCGAGGGTGGCGCCCACCACCGCCACGCTGGAGTGGCGGCGCTGGTCGTCGGCGGTGAGGCCGCGGCCGAGGGCGACCCGGCGGTTCATCAGGAACGAATAGTCGGCGGTGACGCCGTTGACGAAGATCTTCTTGCCCCCCTCGGAGACCTGCACGACGCTCCGCAGGCTGGCCCGCGGCGAGAAGCCGAGCACGCGCGGATCGGGCGCCGTGATCCGCGCCAGGTCCTCATAGCGGAGGCCGGTGCTCATGGCGAAGCGCTTCTGCTCCTCGGACGTCTTGGCCTGCTTGGGCGCCAGCACCAGGGTGCCGTCCCAGCTCATCCCCGCGAAGCCGGTCGAGACGCTGTCCTTGACGCCGTCGAGCACCGAGGTCATCACCACCAGGGCGAAGACGCCGAGCATCAGCAGGGTCAGGGTGAGGATCGAGCGCAGCTTGTGCGCCCAGAGCTCGCGGACGCCGCCGGTGACGACCTCCCAGACCAGGGCGGCGCGCACGCCGAGCGTCCGGCGCCGGCGGGTGCTCCCCGGCCGCGGCTCGGCGGAGCTCTGTAGGGGCGCCCCTATGTGGGCGCCCTGCCGCCTGCCAGGGCGGCCACGCAGGGCCGCCCCTACATCGAACGATGCGGTTTCCCTCAGGACTTCACTCATAGCGCAACGCCTCCATCGGCGACTGCCGGCTGGCCTTGACGGCCGGATAGAGGGCGAACAGGAAGCCGAAGACGAGGGCCATCAGCACCGCCCAGACGAAGCTCATGGGGGCGAGCGACAGCGGCGCGCCGATCGATCGCGTGATGATCCAGGAGAAGACGATGCCGATCACGAATCCCGCCGCGCTGCCGAGCAGGGTCAGCAGCAGGGCCTCGGTCATGAACGATTTGAAGATCTCCCGGCCCGGCGCGCCGATCGCCATCTTCACCCCCACCTCGCGCACCCGCTCCTTGAGCGAGGCGAGCTGGATGTTGACGTTGACCATGCCGCCGCCGATCAGCGCCAGCACGCCCGAGAACATGAAGATCAGGTTGTAGACGGCGCCCTGGTTCATCTGCCGCTCGAGACGCTTGGCGACGTCGTCGAGCCGGAAGTCGTCCTGCAGCCGGTGGTTGGAGGAGACCAGCGCGCCGAGCTGCTTGGAGAAATCGCCCATCGCCGCCAGGTCGGGGACGCGGAAGGTGATCTTGGTGAGGCGGTGGTAGGAGTCCCCCTCCATCCGCGTGGCGACCAGCCCGGAGGGGACGGCCACGATACGGTTGCGCCAGGCGAAGACGTTCTCCTGACCCTCGCGGAAGCGGAAGACCTTCTCATGGAAGACGCCGATCACCGTCACCGGCACGTCACCGAGGCGCAGCGGCTTGCCCACGATGTCGCCGGTGGGAAAGAAGACGCTGGCCGCCTCCGTGCCGAGGATGGCCACCGGCGCGCCGGTCTCCAGGTCGTGATGCGAAAAGTCGCGCCCCTGCTCGATCTCGTAGCCGTTCATCGCCACGTAGTCGGCGCCGACGCCGTTGATGTCGCGGTCCTGATCGGCGAACTCCGAGCGCACCCGCGCCCGCGCCGACTTCAGCACGCTGGTGGCGTTGATCGCCTTCGCCGCGCTGGTGAGCTTGCCGCCGCCGAGGGCGTCCTCCAGGCGCAGCCCGAGGTTGGCGTTGTGGAGGGCGCTCGGAGTCCCCTGGTAGACGGTGTCGGTGGGCATCACGTTGAGCTTGTCGATGCCGCCGGTGCGGGCGAACATCCGTGCCGCCTGCTGGCGCTGGCTGTCGGAGATCGAGAAGCCGCCGAGCACGGAGGCGACGCCGAGCATGACGCCGAGGGCCTGGAGGAACGAGCGGCCGGGGTTGGCGCGCAGCTCGATCCACGCCTCCAGGAAACGCTCGCGGAAGGCGCCGCTGCTCCCCCGGCTGCCGCCCCGGGCGCTCATGCCGCCCTCTCTTTCTCCCGTAGCTCCTGGCTTTCCTGCTGGCCTTCGCCTTCCTGGAGGATGGCGCCGTCGCAGAGGGTGACGCGGCGCTCGGCGCGGGCGGCGATCCCAGGGTCGTGGGTGACCAGAACGACGGTGTTCCCCTGCTCGTGGAGCTCGCGGAAGAGGGACAGCACCTCCTCGCCGGTCTTGGTGTCGAGGGCGCCGGTGGGCTCGTCGGCCAGCAGCAGGGCGGGCCGGTTGGCGAGGGCGCGGGCGATCGACACGCGCTGGCGCTGGCCGCCGGAGAGCTCGTTGGGGAGCGCGTTGGCCTTGTCGGAGATGCCGACGCGGGCCAGCAGCTCCAGCGCCCGGGCCCGCCGCTCCTTGCGGGGCACGCCGGCGTAGAGCATCGGCAGCTCGATGTTGCGCACGATCGACGCCTTGGGCAGCAGGTTGTACTGCTGGAAGACGAAGCCGATCTTCTCGTTGCGGATCGCCGCCAGCTCAGGGCCGGCGAGCCCTTCCACCCGCTGGCCGTCGAGGGTGTAGCGCCCGCCGGTGGGGAGGTCGAGACAGCCGAGGATCGCCATCAGCGTGCTCTTGCCCGACCCGGAAGGGCCGATCAGGGCGACGAACTCCCCCTGCTCGATGGTCAGATCGATGCCGCGGAGCGCGTGCACGGCGTTGCCGTTGCTGCCGTAGATCTTGGTCAGGTCGCGGGTCTCGATGATGTTCATGGGCTGATCCATCCCGTAGGGGCGGCCACTCCAGGGCGGCCACTCCAGGGCGGCCACACAGGGCCGCCCCTACAGAGCACGGTTTAGTTGTTCTCGTTGTCCTTCTCGACCTGCTTGCGCGTCACGTCCTCGAGCGCCACCTGGTCGCCGGCGCGCAGCCCGTTGACGATCTCGACCCGTTCGAGGGTCGCGATCCCGGCGTTGACCGGCACCGGCTCGAAGTACCCCTTCCAGTTCTCGGAGAGCCAGACGAACTTGCTGCGCCCCTGGAGCGACTCGCGGGCCTTGTCGATCTCCTTGGCCGGCAGGCCCACCTTGAGGCGGTAGACGACCGTCTGGCCGTCGCGCCGCTGCAGGGCTTCCAGTGGGATCGACAGGGCGTTGGCGCGCTGCTCGCCGAGGATTTCGACGTTGGCGCTCATGCCGGTGCGGAAGGCGGGGTCGAGATGGTCGAGGGCGACCTCGATCTCGAACACCTTGATCTTGTCCACCACCTTGGCGGCGGGGGCGACGAAGCGTACCTTGCCGGTAAAGATCTTCTGCGGATAGGCGTCGAGCGTGACCCGCACCGGCTGGCCGACGTTCACCTTGGCGATGTCCACCTCGTTGAGGTTGACGCGGATGATCAGCGACTTGACGTCGGCGACGGTGAACATCACCGTGCCGTCGTTGAACGAGGAGACGCCGGAGGTGACGGTCTCTCCCAGCTCGACCCCCTTCTTGATCACCACGCCGCCCATCGGCGAGGTGACCCGCGCCTGCTGGCTGTTGGAGGCGCCGGAGATCGGAATCCCGTGATCCTCCACGATCTGGTAGCGCGACTTGGCGTTGGCCAGGGAGTCGGCGGCGAGGTCGCGCGAGGTCTGGAAGGTGCGCAGCGTCTGGCTGCCGATCAGGCCGTTGTCGAACAGGTACTGCTGGGCGGCCAGCTCTTTCTCGGAGTCGCGCAGCTTGATCTCCGCCTGCGCCACGCCCGACTTGACGTCGGAGAGCGACTGCGCCTGGTTGACGTCGGGCTCGACCTCGGCCAGCACCTGACCGGTCTTCACCACGTCTCCCTCGCGCACCTTGAGGCCCAGGACGCGCCCCGACACCGCGGACTTGACGTCCACCTTGATCTCGGGGTCCACCACGCCCACCTCGCGCACGCTCACCTGCAGATCCTCGGACTGCACCTTGCCGAGGCGGAACGGCGATTCCTGCACCTCGGTCTTCGTCTTCGTCGTCGCCCGCGCCACCACCAGGCCGCCGGCCAGCAGCGCCACCACGGAACCTGCTATCACCCATTGCTTTTTGCGCATTAGAAAATCCTTCTTTCTTGAACGATTCCCTGCCCCCAGGGGTCGGTTCCTCAACGTCTCCGTTCGTACTGCCTGACGTTCTCTCTACGCAGGATGAGGGGAAAAGGTTACAGGGTGCGTTTCAGACGGGGGAGCCGCGGGCTCTTCTCCCAAAAGGGTTCAGGGGCCGCCGACGCCCGGGCGCCACGTGGACGACGGGGCCTTCCCGCCCGGGATTGAAATCCCGGGCTACTCACGGTCGCCCCTCCCGGGGCTTAAGTCCCGGATGGGACGGTCGTCGGTAGCCCGGGCATTTATGCCCGGGCGGGGCCGACGGCTTGCCTTGCCTTGCCTTGCAGTACCGCCCTGTCCTGTCCTACCGTAGCCGCATGAACGAGAACACGTCCGCGCATAACGAATTCCGCCATCTCGGCTCCTCGGGTCCCGAAGTCTTCCCCCTCTCGCTCGGCTGCATGGGGATGTCCGGGGTGTACGGCCCCTCCGACGAGGCCGAGAGCATCGCCACCATCCACGCGGCGCTCGACGCCGGGGTCAATCTGCTCGACACCGGCGACTTCTACGGCATGGGGCACAACGAGATGCTGATCGGCCGGGCCCTGCGCGAGCGCCCCGGCAGCCGCGACCGGGTCCTGCTGTCGGTCAAGTTCGGCGCCCTGCGCGGGCCGGACAGCTCCTGGGGTGGCTTCGACGGCCGGCCCGGGGCGGTCAAGAACTTCCTGGCCTACACCCTCAACCGCCTGGGCGTCGACCACATCGACATCTACCGCCCGGCGCGCCTCGACCCCACGGTGCCGATCGAGGACACGATCGGGGCGATCGCCGACATGATCAAGGCCGGCTACGTGCGGGCCATCGGCCTCTCCGAGGTCGGTCCCGAGACCATCCGGCGGGCGGCCGCGGTGCACCCCATCGCCGATCTCCAGATCGAGTACGCGCTGGTCAGCCGTGGGCCCGAGAGCCAGATCTTCCCGCTCCTCCACGAGCTCGGCATCGGCGTCACCGCCTATGGTGTGCTCTCGCGCGGCCTGCTCAGCGGCTCCAAGGTGGGTGCGCAGGGCGACTACCGCGCTCACCTCCCCCGCTTCTCCGGCGAGAACGGCGAGCGCAACCGCGCCCTCGTCGAGGCTCTGGAGGCGCTGGCCGCCGAGAAGGGGATCACCCCCACCCAGCTCGCCATCGCCTGGGTGCTGGCGAAGGACCGGATGATCGTGCCGGTGATCGGTGCCCGCACGCGGGCGCAGCTCACGGAATCGCTGGGCGCCCTCCAGGTATCGCTCTCGCAGGAGGACTTGGCGCGGATCGAGGAGGCGGTCCCCGCCTCGGCGGTGGCTGGGACGCGGTACGGCGCGGAGCAGATGCGGATGCTGGACAGCGAGAAGTAGGAGGAGGGTGAGCCAACCCGGTGAGGCCGGCAGGCCAGACGTTGGAGACGCCCCACGGGGCGTCTTCCATGAGAAGGCCCCAAATTGCAAGGCCGCCAGGGCGGCCTGTCCTTATCGTCTGCTCGTCGATCGGCGTTGGGTATCGGTCCCCGAGTCTTCCATCCGCACTCTCAAGGAGCCCATCGTGGGCTCGGTGCATGAGGGGGTTCCACCGCTGCGGCGCTGCACTCTCTACAACGGCCTCGAAGGCTCAGGACGTTACAACGCAGTCACCGACAACGGGGGGTGAGACCTCAACTCCGATTCTGCGAGCGTTTTTCTCCTAGCTGTGCTTTTCTTTCAGCCTTTCCGGACTCTCTCTTCTAGGCTGCCACCCCGCGAAGGGGTTCGTAGTCTGTTTCGCTCACCCAGAGCCGGTGCAGCACTACGGCCAGTTTGCGAGCCACGGCCACCACGGCTCGTTTCTTTCCGCTCTTGCCTCCATGTTCGGCCAACCGCAGCCCAAATCGTCGCAGGTCGCTGTCTTGCCCAAAGGGACCCAGGATGTAGTGGGAGGCTTGCACCAGCAGGCGCCGTAACAGACGGTCGCCCTGCTTGGTGATCGGCATTTGCGGCGTCGACTGGCCCGAGCTGCGACTGCCGGGGACCAGGCCCAGATAAGCCCCCACGGCCCGCGAGTGGGCGAAGCGCAACGGATCGCCCAGGGTCAGCACAAACACCAGTGCCGTCAGCGCTCCGACCCCCTTGATCTGGCGCAGCCGCGACGTCACCGGCCAGCGTCGGGCCAGCGCCTTGACCTCCTCGTCGGAGCGATCGATTTCCTGACTCGCCTCGGCGATGACCCGCAGCAAAGGCTCCAGCGTCGACTTCAGAGACGATGGCAGGCTGTCATTCGCCTGAACCTTGCGGGCAAAACACGCCGAGGAACAAGCCGGCAGGCGGAAGCCAAACGACTTCACCATCCCGCGCGCCTGATTGATCAACATCGTCCGTGCCTTGACCAAGCCCTCCCGAGCCCGCACCACCGCAATGGCTTGCTGAGACTCCTCGCTGCGCGGCTGCACCGGCGACAACAACTGAGGGTCTACCCGAACCAACTGCGCCAGGCACAGCGCGTCCCGCTGGTCGGTCTTCTTACGACTCGACGAAATCGCCCGCACCTTGCTCGGATTGGCCACAATGACCTCGTGACCCAGAGACTTCAGCAACCGCGTCATCCAGAGACTGTGGGTTCCACTCTCCAGCGCGATCAGCTGAGGCGCCCGAGACCCGAAGTACCGCTGGACGCTCGCCGTCGTAGTCGACAGTCGCGTCTCTTCCAAAATCGCTCCCGTCTGACGGTCCAGACGACAGACCTGGCTTGAACGATCCCCAAGATCCAAACCCACCACCTCCTGCGCCTCAACTTTGCTAAACTCGACCACGGCCAACCTCCTTTCGCGTCTAACCGCG
>DATBAW010000208.1:0-7831 GCA_036271335.1 Thermoanaerobaculia bacterium | reverse complement strand
GCCTGCCAGTGCGCCATCAGCTCCACCATCGAGTCCCCCCCGAGCTTTTCCAGCAAGGCATCGGCGAGGATCAGGGCGACCATGGCTTCGGCGATGACGCCGGCGGCGGGGAGGGCGGTGACGTCGCTCCGCTCGTACTGGGAGGTACGGGCCTCCAGGGTGTCGAGGTCGACGCTCGGCAGCCCTTTGCGGAGAGTGGCGATCGGCTTCTTGTAGGCGGTGATCACCACGTCCTCGCCGTTGGTGACGCCCCCCTCCAGGCCGCCGGCGCGGTTGGTGGGGCGGTGCCAGCGGCCGTCCTCCGTGCGTTCGATGGCGTCGTGGGCGGCGCTGCCGAAGCCCTGGGAGGCCGTGACGCCGGCGCCGATCTCCACCGCCTTGACGGCGTGAATTGAAAGGATCGCCTGGGCGAGGCGGCCGTCGAGCTTCTCGTCCCACTGCACGTGCGAGCCGAGCCCCGGGGGAACGCCGCGGGCGATCACCGTCACGGCGCCGCCGAGCGTGTCCCCCTCCTCCTTGGCCCGCTCGACGAGGCGCACCATCTCGGGCTCCAGCGCGCGGTCGATCGCCCGCAGCGGGGAGGTCTCGTCGACTTGCAGGAGATCCTCCCAGGCGGGGACCGGGGCGTCGGTGCCGATCGGGCCCAGGGAGCGGACGCCGCTCTTGATGTCGATGCCGAAGGCGGCGAGGAGCATGCGGGCGAAGGCGCCGGCGGCGACGCGGGCGGTGGTCTCGCGGGCGGAGGCGCGCTCGAGGATGTCGCGCAGGTCTCGCCGCTGGTACTTGATCCCCCCGGCGAGGTCGGTGTGCCCCGGCCGCGGCGACTTCAGGCGCCGGGTCTCGACCAGATGGGGATCGACGTCCCGCGGGCCCATGATCTTCTCCCAGCTCACGTAGTCGCGGTTCTCGATCCAGAGGACGAGAGGGGAGCCGAGGGTCTCGCCGCCGCGCACGCCGCCGCGGACCTCGGCGGTGTCCTTCTCGATCTGCATGCGGCGCCCGCGGCCGAAGCCGTGCTGCCGCCGGCCGAGGTCGCGGGCCAGGAGGTCGAAGTCCACCCGCAACCCGGCGGGCAGTCCGGTCAGGATTGCGGTGAGGCCCGGTCCATGGCTTTCACCGCCGGTGGTCAGATGAAGCCGGCGCATGGGTGCGAAGGATAGCAGGTGGGTCGGGAGGGGAGACCGCTTTTCCGACGGGACAGGGCCGCGATAGACTCTCAGGCCTCATGAGCTCTCAAGACACTGCCTCCTCATGGTCCCCAATCCTCGCTCCCGACGCGGCGGCGAGCGTTCTCCGCGTGGTCGAAGAGATCGCGGCCGATCTCCGCGCGTCCCTCGACCAGCCGCGCCTGCAGGAGCCGACCTGGCACCGCCGGGGGCCCTCGCTGGCCGGCGGCGACGCCGGGGTCGCCTGCTTCTTCACCTATCTCGATCAGGTCCGCCCCGGCCAGGGGTATGACGACCTGGCGATGCACCTGCTCGAACGGGCGATCGAAGGGACGGGGGTCATGCAGGCACCGCCCGGTCTCTACAGCGGCTTCTCCGGCGTCGCCTGGGCGCTGGAGCACCTGCGCGGCAGGGTGTTCGAGGAGGATCCGGGAGACGATCCCGGGGAAGAGGTGGCGTCGGCGCTGGTGGAGCACCTCGCCATTACCCCCTGGCTGGGGCAGTACGACCTCATCTCGGGGCTCGTCGGTTTCGGCGTCTATGCCCTGGAGCGCCTTCCCTACCCCGGCGGCAGGGAGTGCCTGGAACGCACGGTGGCCCGCCTGGCGGAGACCTCCGAACGGCAGGCCGGCGGCCTGGTGACCTGGCGTACCGGTCCGGAGCTCCTCATCGAGCGCGAGCTGGTGAGCTTCCCGGACGGGAACTTCAACCTGGGCGTGGCCCACGGCGTGCCGGGCGTGATCGGCGTGCTGGCGCGGGCCTGCGCCGCCGGCGTGGACGCCCGGGACCTCTTGGACGGCACCGTCGCCTGGCTGCTCGCCCAGAAGCTGCCGCCGGAGGAGAGCGCGGTGTTCTCCTACACCATCGCGCCGGGCGTCGCCCCGCGGGCCACCCGGCTCGCCTGGTGCTACGGCGACCTCGGCATCGCCGCCACGCTGCTGATGGCGGCGCGGGCGGTGGGGAAGCCGGAGTGGGAGCGCGAGGCGATCGGGATCGCCGTCGCCGCCGCCGGGCGCGACGTCGAGACGGCCGGGGTCGTCGACGCCGGGATCTGCCATGGCGCGGCGGGCGCCGCGCACCTTTTCAACCGCCTGTTTCAGGCGACCGGTGAGCCCGCCCTGCGCGCGGCCGCCCTCACCTGGGTGGAGAAGACGCTGGCCTACCGCAAGCCGGGCGAGGGAGTCGGCGGCTATCAGATGTGGGTCGTCGGCGAGGGCGAGGACCTCGACTGGCGCAGCGACCCCGGCTTCCTCACCGGCTCCGGAGGCGTCGGGCTCGCCCTCCTCGCGGCCGCCACGGCGGTGGAGCCGGTATGGGACCGGCTGCTGCTCAGCGACGTGGCGCCGCGGCAGGTTTGAGGGCGACCTGCGATCGCCCGTCGCTACATCCTTGGGCGAGAGCCCCCCTGGGACCGCCGGCGTCCCGCCGGCTCTAACTTAAAACTAATCAAAAGCGGGGTTAGAGCCGGCGGGACGCCGGCGGTCCCAGGGGCACTGCAGCAACGCGTCGATTTTGCCTTGACAGACTCCTAGCCGGCCGCCGCCTCGCCCGCCGGAACCTTCTCCTTCTTGGCCTTGGGCGGCCGGTCGCCGCCCTTGCGCTCGCGCGCGGCCTTGGACTCGTAGAGCAGGTAGAGGAAATCGTAGAGCACCATCTCGTGCGCCCGCTGGGCGGAGCGGATGATCCGGTTGACGTGCATGTGCACCAGGCTCGGCGCCAGGTCGGCGATCGACTGGTTGAGGCGTCCGGCGGCTTCGAGCGCCCGCAGCTCGTCGACGATCGGCGCGTTCCGTTCGGAGCGCTGGCGCAGGATCTCCAGCGCCGGCGCCAGATCGCTCTCGGCGTCGCCGGCCGGATCGAGCAGCGGCGTCAGGCTCCGCCACTCCTGGCGGAAGCGCATGTCGAGCTGCACGCGCAGGTTCTTGCCGCCGCCGAACTCGCGGGAGAACCCCTCGCGCATGTTGCGCATCACCCGCAGCCGGGTCTCGGGATCGAAGCGGAGGTCGCCGACCAGCATGTCGACGCCGCGCAGGGCGAGACGCCAGCGGAGGTCGGCCCCCGCGTCCCCCTCGAGCATCTCGAGGATGGCGAGCACGGCCTCGCTGTCGACCTGGAAGAGGCGCTCGGCGAGGCCGATCCCCTCCGGACCGCCGTAGCGCTCCACCTCCCGCTCGTAGGTGTCGAGCTGCACCCGCCAGATGCGGCCGTCGGCGAGCAGCGGCTCGAGCGCCGCGTGGAGGCGCGTCAGCACGCCGGACTGGAGCCCTGCCGGATCGCCGTGGAAGCGGGCGCGCAGGTGCCACTCGGGATCGCCGTAGCGGATGAAGAACCAGCCGTCCGCCTCGCCGGCCGCCATCGCCTCGCGCGCCACCGGCGTCAGCACCTCGCGCAGCAGGCCGTCGGCGGTGGCGGTGCCGGTGTAGAGCTTGGCGTAGAGCCATTCGGAGCCCGGGGGGAAGGAGCGCCGCAGCTTCTGCGGCGTCGCGACGGCCGTGACCGCGGTGGGCTGCGGCATGGAGGCCCTGGCGGCGTCCGCCGGGGGGGCCGCGGGCACCGCCACGCCGGGACGGCGCGCGAAGGGGAGGAGGATCTCGTTGAGGAACCGCCCCTCGGGGCCGGAGGCGGCGAGCAGGTCGGGGCCGGGGAAGAACTCGACGATCCGCGCCTGGTCCCGCTCCTCGACGACGTCGATGAAGGTCTCGATCGAGAGCACGTTGTCGAGGTCGACGAGCAGCTCGTTGTCGGCGTCGACGAGGGCGATCAGGCGGGGGAGGTTGCGCCTGCGGCGCCAGTCCTGTACCTCCCGATAGCGGTCGGTCCCCTTGGCCTTGGCCACCGCCTTGATCTCGTCGGCCGTCATCCACCAGGAGGCGCGGGTGAGGACCAGGCGGCCGCAGGTGACGCGGGGGAGGAAGGGCGCGCTCTCCAGCGGGCCCCAATTCCAGCCCACCCCGCCGAGCACCCCCTGCGACTGCAGGATACAGAGGAAGCGGTAGACGCCGAGGCTGCCGCGCATGAAGTTGTGGGCGGAGGTCAGGCGCGGGATCACCTCGCGGCCGAGCCGCGCCGAGCGCAGCACGATCCGCGAGCCCTCGACGCCGACCCGCAGGTCGCTCAACGGGATCTGGCGCTCCGGCGGCGCCCCCGAGCGGCCGAGGAAGGGGATCTCGTACTCGCGCAGCACCGGCCGCGCCAGGATGTTGCCGATCCGCCCCTGCGGCAGATGGACGATCTCGGCGAAGATGGCGCCGGGGCGATGCGCCTCCTCGGCCCGCAGGTGCTCTTCCACCTGCGTCGCGAGGCCTGCGTCGGCGTGGCAGAAGCGCCCCAGCAGCCGCGCTCCCGAGGGGCCGCCGGCGTTGTCGAACAGGAGCTGGAAGTCCCCGCGGTCGATCGCCTCCTGAGAGGCGGCGGCGAGGGTGACCATGACGTGGAAGGCGTCGGGGAGCGGCTGGTTGGTCTTCTGCGGGTCGACCGGCGCCATGCGGTCGAGATCCTCCGGGGTGATCGCGATCTCGCGCTCCCCCGCGGCCAGGGCGCGGTTGACCCGGGCGAGCAGGAAGGCCTGCGCCCGCCCCCAGGAGACCTTCTGCTCGCCGGCCGCGGCACCGAGCCCGATCCCGCGCAGCAGCGGCGAGGCCTCGGCGCCGAAGTCGGAGGCGCGCTCGAAGCCGATGCCGACCTCCTCGTCGAGCGCCTGCAGGAGCGGCACCTCCCGCCCCTCGTACCGTTCGTTGAAATCCTTGCGGAACTTGTCGAGCCCCTCGATCGGCCGGTCGATCGCCAGCCGCAGCAGCACCTCGACGCCGCGCTGGATCTCCTCGAGCACGTCGGCGCCGAGCGCCGGCCGGTCTCCCGGCTTGACCATGTCGAGCTGGAAGAGGCGCGACATCTCGACCGGCGTGGGGAGCTCGCGCAGCGTCGCGGCCACCTCCTCGTAGCGCGCCGGATCGGCCCCCGGGCCGCCGGCGTCGAGCGCCTCCAGGGCGGCACGGACGCGGAGCAGCCGCTCGCGGGTCTCGGCGGTCGCCGGGATGTCCTGGAGCTGGTCGATCAGGTCGTGAATCGCTTCCGGCCCGGTGACCGGCGTCGAGAGGTCGGAGACCAGGATCTGGCTGTCGATCAGCTCGGTCACGAACTCCGCCGCCTCGTCGATCGTGACGTCGCCGTCCGGATCGAAGGCGACCAGCGCCTCGGCGACCTCCTGGGCGGTGGCGCCCCCCTCGGCGCGGCGGAGCGCCTCCTCCAGATAGTCGTTCGAATCGACGGCGACCAGGTGGTGGGAGCGGACCTTGTTGTCGAGCCGCGCCTCGGCGTAACGCAGGCGGGCGGCGGCGCGGTAGAGGCTGGAGTTGGGACGGTAGGTCAGGGTGGCGCGCACGGCCGGATCGCGCGCCAGGTCCTCGCAGAGCGCGAACAGGTAGTCCATGTCCAGCCGGGTGTGCCGCTCGTAGCCGGCGCGGGGGCCGACGGCGATGCGGGTGGGGGAGCCGGGCGCGGGCTCGACGGCGCCCACCGAGCAGCCGGAGAACAGGCCGAACGGCGTGGCGCGCGCCGCCATGCGGTAGAAGTAGCGCACCAGCGCCCGTTCGGCGCGCTGCCCCTTCTTGCTGTCCGGCTGGGCGCGCCAGAGGGCGAGGCTCTCGTGCAGCGACGGCGAGGCGAGGAAGACCGCCTCGAGGACCTCGGGGCGCTCGCTGAGGGCCGTCAGCCGCGCGCGCAACCGCTCGCGATCGGCGACGAGGGCGGCTTCCAGCCGTTCGGGATCGTCCCCGGCGGCCGCGGCCGTCAGCCCCTCGCCGAAGGCTTCCAGCTCGTCGAAGGGGAGCAGGGGGGTGCGGAACGAGAAGAAGCCCGCGGGGACGAAGGGACGTTCGGGAGAGGTTTTAGCCATGTTGTGCCCGTATGAAGTCGATGAAACCGCGTTCGACGTCGGTGGAGATCAGCTTCGCGCGCACCCGGTCGCCGACGTCGAGCCCCTGGAAGCCACGGTCGAGCCGCCCCTCGATGACCGGGTGCTGGCAGGTGCGCACCCAGGTCCCCTTGTCGGAGGCGCCGGTGACGACGGTGTCGAAGGTGTCGCCGATCCGGTTCTGGATCATCAGCGCCGCCGCCGACTTGCGCACCTGGCGCTCGACCTTGTTGGCGGCGTCCTCCTGCTGCGTGCAGTGGCGGGCGAGCTCGGCGAGCTCGGGGTCCGGATAGGGTGAGGGTTTGTGCGTGAAGGCCGCCTTGACCAGCCGGTGGGTGATCAGGTCGGGATAGCGGCGGTTCGGCGCCGTGGCGTGGGTATAGTCCTTGACCGCCAGCCCGAAGTGACCCGGCGGGTCGCCGTCCGGCGGATCGAGCACGTACTCGCCCGGTCCCAGCAGCTTCACCACCGACAGCGAGAGATCGGCGAAGCCCTCCGGATCCGCCTTGCGGCGCCGCTCGAGGAACTCGTTCAGGGCGCGCGCGTCGGGCTCCTCGGGGAGCGTCTCGTGGAAGGTGTTGGCGAGGTCGACGATCCGCGGCCAGCGCGCCGGGGTGCGCACCACCCGGCGGATCGAAGGAAGGCCGTGCGCGGTGAGGAAGCGGGCGGTGACGCCGTTGGCGGCGACCATGAAGTCCTCGATCAGGTTCTTGGCCCGGTTGTCCCGCTCCTCCTTGAGGTCGGTCACCTTGCCGTCGACGACTACCGGGCGCGACTCCCGGGTCTCGAGGTCGAGAGCGCCCTGCTCGTGGCGCAGGCGGCGGAGGCGGCCGGCGGCCTCGTCCTGGAGCTTCACCTGGTCGGCGATCCCCGCCACCGCCGCCATCCGCGGCGGCATCGGCCCCTGGCCGTCGAGCCAGGCGGCCACCGCGTCGTAGGCGAGCTGGGCGCGGTTGTGCACGCGGGCCTGGTAGACGTCGGAGGCGGCGATCGAGCCGTCGGCGGCCACCGTCATCTCGATCACGATCGCCAGCCGGTCCTCCCCCTCGTTGAGCGAGGTGACGCCGGTCGACAGCCGCTCGGGGAGCATCGCGAAGGTGCGGACGCCGGTGTAGACCGAGGTGGTGTTCAGCCGCGCGTGCGTGTCGATCGCCGAGCCGGGGTGCACCAGGTCCTCGACGTCGGCGATGGCGACGCGCACCTGGATGCCGCCATCGGGGAGCGCCGCGGCGACCTCGAGCTGGTCGAGGTCGCGGGTGTCGTCGTTGTCGATCGACGACCAGAGGAGGTCGCGCAGATCGCGGATCGTGGCGTCCCCCTCGTGGAGGTCGGGCTGGAGGGCCGCCGCCTCGGCCACGGCCGCCGGCGGGAATTCGGGCTCGAGACCGTGGGCGGTCATGGCGCGGCGGGCGATGGCGACGAGGTCGTAGTGCCGTTCGGCTTGCATGGGCGGAGAGGATAGCAGGCACGGGGGGAGGGAAGGTAAAGGGCCGCGGCTCCGGGTGGCGAAGCAGGTTCGGCGACGTGGGAATTGCGGTCCATAACTGGCCAAGGCTGCTCCGCAGCGGAGCAACTGCGGGACAAAACTGCGTAGCTATGCGGCGTAATTGCTTGGCTACGGGGAATAACTGCGTAACGATGCCGCGCAGTTGGACAGTTATGCGACGTAGGTACGTGACGATGGCCCGCAGCCGGGCAACTGCGCGGCATCCTTGTCCAACTGCGGTCCGCAGTTGACCCACTCCGCGGCTCA
>DATBAW010000207.1:0-20772 GCA_036271335.1 Thermoanaerobaculia bacterium | reverse complement strand
AGGGCGATCCACCACCCATGACCATCCCCGAAGTTACGCGAAGATCCGCGGCGCCTCGGCCGCGGGAGCCGCGTCCTCGGTGGTGAGGACGTTCCCTTCGACGTCCATGTAGCGCCCCTGGCCGATGTCGAGCAGGCAGCGGTTGCGGCCGCGGCGCTTGGCTTCGTAGAGGGCCTCGTCGGCGAAGAGGATCAGCTCGGCGGCGGTCTTGATGTAGAGCTCGGGGAAGGAGGCGACGCCGGCGCTCAGGGTGAGCGGCACGCGCTGCCCCTCGTGAGTCAGCTCCAGGGCCTCGACGGCGACGCGGAGGCGCTCGGCGACGGCCAGGCCCTCCTCGCCGCCGGTGGCCTCCATCAGGAAGACGAACTCCTCGCCGCCGTAGCGGCAGCAGAGGTCCTCGGCGCGACGGAGCGACTTGAGCACCCCGGCGACGGCGATCAGGGCGGCGTCGCCGACCGGATGGCCGTGGGTGTCGTTGATCTTCTTGAAGTGGTCGAGGTCGCAGAGCAGGACGGCCATCGCGCCGCCCGACTCGCAGCAGCGGGCGTGCACCTCGTTCAGGCGCCGCTCGAGGACGCGCCGCATGGCGACGCCGGTCAGCGGGTCCTCGCGGGCCTCGCGGTCGAGGAGGCAGCGCTGGACGGCGGCGGTCATCTGCGGCAGCAGACGGTCGAGCATCTCGATCTCGCGCGGATCGCCGAGGCGCGGATCGCACCAGAGACGGATGCGGCCGAGGGCGGTGCCGTCCGGACGGGCGCGCAGGAGGCGCTCGACGATCTGCCATTGCGTGCGGCGATGGAAACCCGGCAGGAACGGCGGATAGCGGTCGGGCTCGGGCACGCCCTCCTCCAGCGCCTCGGACTGCGGACCCCACCACCAGCTCTTCAGCTCGCTCCCCGGCGCCAGCGCCTCGAACTGGAACCAGAAGACCTTGAGGACGTTGGCGCACTCGGTGTGGAGGCGGTCGGCGGTGGCGGTCATCTCCTCCAGGGGAGTGGTCATCCGGTAGCTGGCGCGGCGGAGGCGCTCGAGGTTGCGGGCGCGGTCCTGCGCCTGCTGCCGCAGCATGCCATGGCGGGTGGTCTCGACGGCGAGCCCGGCCAGGCAGACGGCGAGGAAAGCGGCGAGCGGCCAGCCGCCGCCACGGGTGCCGACCAGCAGGATGCCGGCGCCGGCAATCCACCCTCCGGCGTCCAGCGCGAAGGGGAGGAGGAGCGGCCCCGGCTTGAGCGGCGTCTCGGGGCGCCGCAGCTTGCGGTCGGCCGCCTCGAGGCCGATCCAGACCAGCAGGTAGGCGGCCGCCGCGACGAGGAGCGTAGGTACCGCGCTCCAGCGGCCGGCGAGCGCCACCCAGGCGCCGCCGGCGGCGAGAGTGGCGAGCACGGCGCGGCCGCCGCTCTCCAGCGAGCGCGGCAGGTATCCCCGGCGCTCCTGGGGTTGCAGCGCCGCCAGCCGGTTGACGACGCGCAGCGCCAGCTCGACGGCCAGCAGCAGGACGGCCGCCAGAGCCGCCGCGGGCGCCGCGCCGGAGAGCTGGAAGGCGGCCGGCAGGATCATGGCGCCGAGGCCGAGGGTGGAGATCCCCACCGCCGGCCGGTGGCACGCCGCCGCCGCTCCCGCGATCACCAGGGTCACCAGCAGCCATGGCGGCATCGGCTCGCCGTGGCGGAACGCCGGCACGCGCAAGGCGATGGCGAGGGCCAGCGCGCCTCCCGCCGTGGGCAGCAGGGATGCCCAGAGCTCACGGGGCGATCGGGTGCGCTTCATGGAATGGGTGGAGACGAACCTAGGTTGATGGTACCTCAGGAAGGGAGCTGTGCGGCCTACTGACAGCGCCACGCGCCGCAACTTTTGCCCCTCCGGCGCGTATCCATGGGCGGCCGAGAGTGCCGCCCACCAGTCCGCTCTCCACCTCCCCGATGCTAAAATGCATGGGGCTCGGCAACGACCTTTCGACGATTTCGACTCGAACCTGAGGAGGACTTCATGATTCGCAAGACTTTCGCGTGGCTGCTCGTCGCCGGCCTGGCGGGTGTCGCGGTGCGCGCGCAGACCGTCGACGAGATCATCAACAAGCATTTGCAGGCCCGGGGCGGCAAGGACAAGATCAAGGCCGTGCAGTCCGAGCGGATGACCGGCAAGATGGTGGCCCAGGGCATGGAGGCCCCCGTCGTCATGGAGCTGTCGCGGCCGAACAAGATGCGGATGGAGTTCACCATCCAGGGGATGACCGGCATCCAGGCCTACGACGGCAAGGCGGGCTGGTCGGTGATGCCGTTCATGGGCAAGACCGACCCCGAGGCGATGTCGGCCGACGAGATCAAGCAGACCGAGGACCAGGCGGACCTGGACGGTCCGCTCGTGGACTACAAGGAGAAGGGGAACCAGGTCGAGCTGGTCGGCAAGGAGGACGTCGAGGGGACGCCCGCCTACAAGCTGAAGGTGACCAAGAAGGACGGCGACATCGTCAACATCTACATCGACGCCGAGCAGTACATGCAGATCAAGGAATCGGGCAAGGTCACCATCCGCGGCCAGGAGATCGAGAGCGAGACGACGTTCGGCGACTTCAAGCCGGTGGACGGCGTGATCTATCCTTTCTCGATCGAGTCGAAGGCCAAGGGCGCCCCGAGCGGAATGTCGATCACGGTCACCAAGATCGACGTCAATCCGACTCTCGACGCCTCGCGCTTCGCCATGCCGGCGGCCGCTCCGAAACCGGAAGGGAAGCCGGCCAACGAGAAGGACGAGAAGAAGCCGAGTCCGGCTCCCGCGAAGCCCCCGCGGTCCTGAGCCTGAGCCGCACGCACAGATCCGGGGAAGGAGCCGCCCGGCGGCTCCTCTCCCGCACGTCCCTCCACTTCTTCTATCGATTTCTTTCCAGGGAGACGTGTATGCAACCGACTTCCCATTCGAGGCTGTACCTGACAGCGGCCGGCTTGCTGATCGGCCTGTCGCTCGGCGCGGCGACCGCGCGGGCGGCCGACGTCGAGATCGATTCGAGCATCTTCGGCGCCATCGAGGCACGGTCCATCGGTCCCGCCGTCATGGGCGGCCGGATCGCGGCGATCGACGCCGTGGGGCAGGATCCGCTGATCATCTACGTCGGCGCGGCCGGCGGCGGAGTCTGGAAGTCGACCGACGGCGGCCTCGCCTTCAAGCCGGTCTTCGACGACTACAACCAGTCGATCGGCGCCATCACCATCGATCCCAAGGACCCGAAGAAGGTCTGGGTCGGCACCGGCGAGTCGTGGACCCGCAACAGCGTCTCGGTGGGGGACGGCCTCTACAAGACGACCGACGGCGGCGACTCCTGGCAGCGCGTGGGCCTCGAGAACACCGAGCGCATCGCGCGCATCCAGGTGAGCCCCGCCGACGGCAACACGGTCTGGGCCTGCGCCACCGGCCATCTCTGGGACAGCCATCCGGACCGTGGCGTCTACAAGACGACGGACGGCGGCAAGAGCTGGAAGAAGGTGCTCTACGTCGACGCCGAGACCGGCTGCTCGGACCTCGCGGTCGATCCCCAGGACCCCGCGATCCTCTACGCCGGCATGTGGCAGTTCCGCCGTACGCCCTACTCGTTCTCGTCGGGCGGCAAAGGGAGCGGCCTCTGGAAGTCGACCGACGGCGGCGAGACCTGGCGGCAGCTCAAGACCGGGCTTCCGGCAGGGGAGAAGGGGCGGATCGCGGTGGCGGTGGCGCCGACGCGGGCGAGCGTGGTCTATGCCCTGGTGGAAGCCGAGGACACCGCCCTCTACCGCTCGGACGATACGGGCGAGAGCTGGCGGCCGGTCAACGACTCGTTCAACGTCCAGGCGCGGCCGTTCTACTTCGCCCGCATCGTGGTCGATCCCACCGACTACAACACGATCTACAAGCCGGGCCTGTCGCTCGCCATCAGCACCGACGGCGGCAAGTCGTTCAACGCCGCGATGAGCCTCAGCAACGGCTTCGGCGCCGGCCCGCACAGCGACCACCACGCCGTGTGGATCAACCCGAAGAATCCGAATGAGCTGCTGCTCGGCACCGACGGCGGCGTCTACGTCTCCTACAGCCAGGGGCGGGCATGGCACCACATGGGTTCGCTGCCGGTGGCGCAGTTCTACCACGTCAGCTACGACATGGCGCACCCCTACCGGGTCTACGGCGGCCTGCAGGATAACGGCTCCTGGACGGGTCCCTCGGCGGGACTCGGCGGCGGCGTCCGGAACCAGGACTGGCTCAACATCGGCGGCGGCGACGGCTTCTGGGCGTTCAGCGATCCCACCGATCCCGACCTCGTCTACTCCGAGTTCCAGGGGGGCGAGCTGTCGCGCCGGCAGGTCTCCACCGGCGAGGAGAAGTCGATCAAGCCGCTGCCGGGCGCGGGCGATCCGCCGTACCGGTTCAACTGGAATACGCCGGTCGTCCCCAGCCCGAACGATCCCAAGGTGATGTACATGGGCGCGCAGTTCCTCTTCCGCTCGCGCGACCGCGGCGATTCCTGGGAGCGCATCTCTCCCGACCTGACGACCAACAATCCGAAGGAGCAGCGGCAGCAGCAGTCGGGCGGCCTCTCGGTCGACAATTCGAGCGCCGAGAACCACACCACGATCTACTCGATCTCCGAGTCGCCGAAGGACGCGCAGGTCCTCTGGGTGGGGACCGACGACGGCAACCTGCAGGTGACCCGCGACGGCGGCAAGAGCTGGACCAACGTGGCGCCCAACGTCGCCGGTCTGCCCAAGGGGACCTGGGTGTCGTGCGTCGAGGCCGGCCGCTTCGACGCCGCCACGGCCTTCGCCACCTTCGACGGCCACCAGACGGGCGACATGAAGCCCCACCTCTACCGCACGGCGGACTACGGCAAGACCTGGACGCCGCTGGCCTCCGACGTCGTCGAGGGCTACGCCCACGTGGTGCGCCAGGACCTGGTGAACCCGGACCTCCTCTTCCTCGGCACCGAATTCGGCCTCTACGTCTCGGTGGACGGCGGCGGGCGGTGGGCGCGGTTCACCGGCCACCTGCCGAAGGTGGCGGTGCGCGACATCGCCATCCACTCGCGCGACGGCGACCTGCTCCTCGCCACCCACGGCCGGGGGGTCTATATCGTGGACGACCTGACGCCGCTGCGAAAGCTGACCCGCGAGGCGCTCGCCGCCGACGTGACGATGCTGCCGTCGCGGCCGACGCCGGTGGCGATCCCCGCCAGCGTGCAGGACTTCCCCGGCGACGACGAGTACGTGGGGCTCAACCCGGACGATTCGGCGGCCATCACCTATTACCTGAAGAAGCGGCATCTCTTCGGCGACATCAAGGTCGAGGTCTACGACGCCAAGGGGAAGCTGATCTCGACCCTGCCCGCCGGCAAGCGGCGCGGCATCAACCGCGTGCGCTGGCCGATGCGCCTGCCGCCGCCGAAGCTCCCCCCCGCCAACTCGCTGGTGATCGGCTCGCAGTACGCGCTGTACGGCCCGCGGGTGCCGCTCGGGGCCTACACGGTGAAGCTGATCGACGGCGACAAGACCTACACCGGCCAGATCCAGCTGGTCGCCGACCCGCGCTCCCATCACTCGGACGCCGACCGGACGGCGCAGCAGGAGACGGCGCTGGCCCTCTACGGCATGCTCGGCCGCCTGACCTACGTGGCCGAGACCGTGAAGACCCTGGAGGACGAGGCCAGGCAGCGCGCTGCCAAACTGGCCAGTGGCGACCGGCTGCGCCGGCAGCTCGACGCCCTCGCGGCCTCGCTGGAGACCTTCCGTGCCACGTTGGTCGCCACTGGCCCCGGCGGCTGGCTGTCGGGCGAGGAGGAGCTGCGGGAGAAGATGGCCAAGGTCTACGGCAGCGTCAACGGCTACGACGGCCGGCCGACGGCATCGCAGATCGACCAGGTGAAGGTGCTGGGCGACCAGCTCCAACTGGGCGAGGCGTACCTCACCGCGATGGAGAGCGGCGAGGTGGCCGCCGTCAACCGCGAGCTCGCGAAGCGCAAGCTCGAGCCGCTCGCGGCGAAGAGCCGGGAGGACTGGGAGAAACAGGACGGTCCCCGCGCCGGCGCGCTGCCACCCTTCCTGCCGTTCACGCTCACGCCGCTGGGTAGCGAGGCCGACGACTAGACAGGGGTGGGGGACCGCCCTGGAGGGGCGGGCTTTGATCAGCCTGGGGTTTCAACCCCAGGCGGGACGGCGTGAGCGGTGGCCGCGCGATTGGGAGCCTGGGATTGACCGGGAAGGACTCAGGGGTTGACGGACGGGCAGGGCTCCAGCCAGGGTTGGCCGGCAGATCTCCGAGATCGGGTTGACCGGTGGAGCTTCGAAATCAGAGTTGATCGGCAGAGCTCCGAGATCGGGATTGGCCGGCAGATCTCCGAAATCAGCGTTGATCGGCAGAGCTCCGAAATCAGCGTTGATCGGCGGAGCTCCAACCCTGCCGTCGCGCCACGCCTGGGGTTGAAACCCCAGGCTGATCAAAGCCCGCCCCTCCAGGGCGGTCCCCCACCCCTTATTCGGAGCTGATTCGGAGCGGACCGCGCCAAAACAAAACGGGAGGAAGCCTGATCGGCTCCCTCCCGTCCGGGTGGCGCGGGGCTTTGGCGGCTAGGCCAGACCCTGGCGGCGCTCCTCCAGGAGCTTCCGCATGATCTTCTTCTTGGCCTGCACGGTCTTGCGCTTGCGCTTCACCGAGGGCTTCTCGAAGTGCTGCCGCTTTCGCAGCTCGGTCAGGATTCCGGACTTCTCGACCTTCCGCTTGAAGCGGCGCAAGGCGTTCTCAAAGCTCTCTTCCTCGCGCACATGCACAACGGGCATCGACACTCACCTCTTTTCGGGCACGGATAGAAGCGCCCCCCGAGCTTCGGGGGGCGCGGAGCTCAAATTTCCCTCAAATCCGGCCGAAAGTCAAGACACGGCGCCGTGGCCGGCGGCGGCAGGGGGCGCCGGGGAGACCGGCGGACGGAGGGCGTCGAAGTCGGTGAGGTAGACCACCATCTTCCCCTCCTCGCGATGGAACCAGACGGCCGCGGCGGCGCCGGCGGCGTCGCGCGGATAGAACCAGCCGACCACGTTGTGGTCCGGATAGGCGCGCACGTTGTTGAGATTGGGGGCGCCGAGCAGGTGGCGCACCTCGTCCGGAGCCATCCCCTTCTGCGCCTGGGCGAAGGTCTCGCGCGTCATGTAGCGCCGCGCCTGGACGCGGGCGAGCTCGGCCTTGAGGCGCGGGTTGTCGCCGTCGATCGCCAGCGCCTGTTGCAGGATGTCGATCGCGCGCTGGAAGTCGCCCCCCTGGTCCAGATACTTGCCGGCGAGCTGGATCTCCTCGTCGCTCTTCAGCCCCAGGGCCGCCTTCTGGCGCGGGGTGAGCGGCTCGCCCTGGACCGGCGGATCGGCGTTGATGGATTCGGCCAGCCGGCGGTTGAACTCGTCGGCGAGAGTGTCGGTCTCCTTCTGGAGCTTGGGATCCTGGAGCTTCGGATCGGTCACCGCCGCGAGGCGCGCCCGTCGCTCGGCGAGCTGGACCGCCGTCCTCTGCAACCAGGTCCATTCGGCTTCATTCTTGGCCCCGTTGGAGGGCTGCTGGCGCGCCGCCGGCGGCTCCGCCCGCGCGCCGCATCCGGAGGTCCCCAGGAGGCCCGGCAGCAGCAGCGCGCCGGCGAGGAGGAGCGCTCCACGCGAGCGGATCTGTGAGGCGGCGCGGGGGCTTCGAAGGCTCAATCGTGTCTCTCCTCGGGGCTCGGGGATCGAACGTACCACAGGGTCCAAGAGGGGGACAAGGCGCGGACCGGCGGGCTCTAAGCCCTTGTCGCAAAGGGCTTTCCTTGACACCGCGCGGCGGGTTCCAGAATAATCAGGGTCCCTTAGCCGGTTTTTTGACGCTTCAGAGGACGGCCGCGGAGAGCAACGGATGTCCCTTTCGGAAAAAATTCAAGACCTGAACCGCGAGATCGCCGCTTCGGTCGAGCGCGCCCTGACCGAGCTGCGCCAGGAGATCTCCCACCGCCTGCGCGCCAGCAACGACGAGATCCAGCAGCGGCTGGAGGCCTTCACCCCGTCGCTGCCGCCCTCTTTCCTCTCCCACGACGACTTCGCCCCCCACGAGCACGAGGTGGGGTCCAGCGCCCGCCAGGGAGCGCTGCGCGACCTGCGCAACGCCCTCGCCGACATCGACCGCGCCCGTTCGCAGGCCGACATCCTCGGCGCCATGCTTCATGCGTCCGCCCGCTACGCCTCGCGGGTGGCCGTGCTGCTGGTGCGCGGCGGCGAGCTGCGGGGGTGGGGGAGCGAGGGGTTCGGCGACGCTGAGGGCGCGATCCGCGGTCTCGTCCTCGCCTCGCCGGAGGGCGCCTGGAGCCGTCTGGCGCAGGCGCAAGGCACGCTGACCCTCAGCGCCTCGGACTGCGGCGTGCTCTGCGGCCGCGTCGAGAGCCCGCTGCCGGCGGAAGGGGTGCTGGTGCCGGTCGTGCTGCGCGACCGCGTCGCCGCCGGCCTCTACGCCGACCGCCTCGATGGCGGCGAGCTGACGGTCGAGGCGCTCCAGATCCTCGCCCACGCCGCGGCGCAGGCGATCGAGACGCTCCCCTTCCGCGAGCGCGCGTCCACTCCCACGCTCAGCCTCGAAGGAGGCATTGACGGCAGCGGCGCTCCGGCAGCGGCTCCGGTCCCGGCGGCGGCTGAGCCGGTCCACCACGCCGAGCCCGAGCCGGCGCAGCCGGAAGCCGCGCCGGAGGCTCACGCCGAAGCTCCGACGGAAGCCCATATTGAGGCCCCTAGTATTGAGGCGCATTCGGCGGCCGCCCCGGAGCCGGCGCCTGCCGAGCCCGAGCCGCCCGCCGCGGCTCCTGCCCCGGAGAGGCCGCCGCGGACGGTGGCTCCGACGCAGGGGTGGGCGCCGTCGATCCCTCACGTCACCGAGGCGATGCCGCTCCCCGGCATCCCGCACCTGACGGCTCCGCCGCCGCCCGAGCCGGAGCCGATGGCCGAGGAGGTGCCGCGCTACCCGCGCTCCGTGGAGCCCGAGCCTCCGGCCCCGACCGCGAGCCCGGACGCCACCGTGCTGCTCCAGCGCTCCAGCTTCCAGGACGCCGCGCCCGCCGCGCAGGCCCCCGCGCCGATCCGGCCGGTGCCCGCGCCGGAGGAGCCCGTGGCGGCGGCGCCCTCCTACGAGCGCGCCGCCGGCACGCCGGAAGTCCGGCCGCCGAGCGACGTCGACGGTCCCGGCTGGGCGTTCGCGACCACGCGGATGCCGGTGAACCCCGACAACCAGTCCCAGCACGAGGAGGCCCGGCGCCTCGCCCGCCTGCTGGTGAGCGAGATCAAGCTCTACAACGAGGAGCAGGTCGAGGAGGGGCGGCGCAACCGCGACATCTATGAGCGGCTGCGCGAGGACATCGACCGCTCGCGCCAGATGTACGACGAGCGGGTCGATCCCCAGATCCTCCGCTCGACCGACTACTTCTATCAGGAGCTGGTGCGCATCCTGGCCGCCGGCGACTCGAAAGCGCTGGGCATCTGATCGATTCGCGATCGATCCCGTATAAATTCCGGAGGCGGCTCCGGGAACGTTTTCGGAGCCGCCGTTGTTGAAGGTTGATACGACGTCGCGAGAGGATTCATCGTCAAGCTCAAGCGTGAAGGTCAAGCGTGAGAAGTAAACCGTCGATTCGGCACCGCGCCGCGCTCGTCCTGCTACTCCCCCTCCTCCTGGGTTCCGCCACCGCCTCGCCCCCGCGCTCCGACGCCGCCGGCCCGCTCGCCGGGCATACGGACCGCGCCTCGCTAGCCTACGCCGAGGCCGCCACGGCGGTGCGCCGGAAGGACTGCGGCGCCGCCTACAAGGCCCTGGCGCCGATCCTCGCCGGCCGCGATGCGGAGGCCGGCTTCGCCCAGCTCCTGCTCGGCTTCTACGCCCACTCCTGCCAGAACGCGGCCTATGCCGAGGAGCGGCTGTTCGCGGCGCGGAACCCCGACGGTCCGCTGGAGGACTGGCGGCTCTACCTGCTGGCCGACAGCGCGGCGGCCCGCGGGCACGTCCTGCTCGCCCAGACCTCGCTCGCCAAGCTCCTGGGGGACTACCCCGGCTCGCCGCTGCGCCCGCTCGCCCTGCTGCGCGCGGCGACGCTGGCATGGAGCCGGGGGGATGCGCAGCGCGCCCTCGACCTGGTCGGCGCCGCCCGCAGCGAGGAGCTGCGCGGCGACGAGGCGTCGCAGCTCGAGGCGCTCGGCTGGCAGATCGGCGTCCAGACCGGCGACCGCGCGGTGCAGACCGAGGCGGCCCGCCACCTGCTGGTCAACTTCCCCGCCAAGGCGGCCGACCTCAAGGTGATCGAGCTCTTCCGGTCGCCGGACGGCTCGCTCTCCTGGGCGTCGGCGCTCACCGGCGACCAGCTCAAGCGGCGGGCGCGCACCCTGCTCGACCTCAAGCTGGAGGCCAGCGCCCTGGCGGCGCTCGACTCCGTCTCCCTCCCCGACCGCGACTTCGAGTGGCAGATGCTGGAGGCGGCGAGCCTGACGCGCCTCCACCGCGGCAGCGACGCCCTCGACCTGCTCGCCGGCCGCGAGGCCGCCGACCCGAAACAGGCCGCGCAGCTCGCCTGGGCCCGCGGCCAGGCCGCCGAGGACGCCGCCACCGCCCAGCGCGGGCGCGCCAACCTCGGCTCGGCCGACCGCCAGC
The DNA here is from genome assembly GCA_036271335.1 of Thermoanaerobaculia bacterium. GTDB lineage: Bacteria > Acidobacteriota > Thermoanaerobaculia > Multivoradales > UBA5704 > DATARR01. The sequence continues at coordinate 10,122 of DATBAW010000207.1, read as the reverse complement.
AGCTCCGCCAGCTCTCGCAGGGGTACCTGGAGAAGGTGGCCCAGAGCGGCGCCGACCGCGAGCTGGCGACCAAGGCGCTGAAGTCGCTCTACGTCGACTACCAGACCGACGAGCAGTTCGACCGCGCCATCGACACCCTGCGCCGCCTGCGCCACCTCTCGCCCCGCGACACCACCGGCGCCGCCAACCTCTGGCAGGTCGGCTGGCAGGAGTATGGCCGGGCGAACTACACCGGCGCCATCGGCACCTGGAGCGAGCTCTTCTCGCTCTACCCCGACGACTCCAACGCCCGGCGCGGCCGCTACTGGTCGGGGCGCGCCTTCGACCTGCTGGGCGAGACGGAGCGGGCGCAGCAGATCTACAACGAGATCGCGCAGGCCGACACGTCCGACTTCTACCGCCGCAACGCCCTGGCCCATCTGCGCGCCAAACCGGCGGCGCTGGCCGCCGCCGCGCAGGCCAAGGAGACCTGGCCCGTGGAGCCGGCGCTCGACCGGGCGCGGCTGCTGACCGACCTCGGCCTCGACGACCTCGCGGTGACCGAAAGCGCGCTGGTGCGCGACAAGGTGAAGCCGCAGTCGCTGCGCGCCCTGGAAGCCGTGATCCTCGCGCATCAGGGGGACCGCCGGAAGAGCGTACAGGTGATCCGCGAGGCCTTCCCGGCCCTCGGCGGCCCCTTCCAGGCCACCCTCCCCGACGAGGCGCGGCGCCTCTACTATCCGATCGAGTACCAGGACACCATCCGCACCTGGGCGAGCACCAACCGGCTCCCCCCCTCCCTGGTCTTCGGGATCATCCGCCAGGAGAGCGCCTTCGACGTCAACGCCCAGAGCGGCGCCGGCGCCCGTGGCCTGATGCAGCTGATGCCCTCCACCGCCCGCGAGCTGGCGGCGCACAACGGCGTCCCCTGGTCGGCCGGCGCGCTCTCCGATCCGACCGTCAACGTCCGTCTGGGCACGATCTACTTCCGGCAGGTGTTCAGCATGTTCAACGAGAACCTCGAGCTCTCGCTGGCGGGCTACAACGGCGGCCCCTACCGCATCAAGCGGCTCTGGCAGGAGTCGGGCGGCAACGAAGTCGATCGCTTCCTCGAAGGTCTCGGCCTCGAGGAGTCCAAGACCTACGTCAAGCGGATCCTGGTCCTCTCCGACAGCTACCGCCAGCTCTATCCGACGGCCGGGTGAACGGCGCCCTCTCTTTCGGGGCACCCTGCCCTCCGAAACCTCACCCCTTGGCCCCCTCTCCACGAAGTGGAGAGGGGGAAAACGCCCGTTTTCCTGAAAGCTGCCGATTTCCGGTCAGGTCTCCCCTCTCCACGAAGTGGAGAGGGGTCGGGGGTGAGGCTTCGAAGGGCAGGCCCTTCCAGCGACCGGGACGGGCCCTGTGTCCCCTCCTGATCGTCCTCGCTCTCGCCGCCTGCCGCGGCGCCTCGCCGCCGCAGAGCGGCCCGATCGTCCTGATCACCTTCGACTCCCTGCGAGCGGACGTGGTGGGCGGGCTGGGCGGCGACCGCGGGCTGACCCCCAACCTCGACGCCCTGCTGCGCCAAGCCGACTGGGCCGGGCGGGCAATCGCGCCGTCGAGCTGGGGCACCCCCTCGATGGCGTCGCTGTTCACCGGCCTGCGCCCCTGGCAGCATCAGGTGCTGCAGGAGGGGGACCGGCTGTCGCCCGCGCTCTACACCCTGCCGAAGGCGCTGCAGGCCGCCGGTTACGAGACCAACGGCTTCACCGGCGAGCCCACCTACTCCAAGGACGGCGGCTACGACAACGGCTTCGACCGCCTCGAGGATCTCGTCAAGGGGGTGAAGGCGGCGGAGCGGCTGGCGCGGATCGGCGGCGGCCGGCGCTTCGTCTGGGTCCACATCCCCGAGCCGGAGGCGCCCTATTTCCATCGGTCCCGCCTCGACGACCGGGTCGAGACCGGCCGCCTCGACCTCCCCGACCGCATCCTGCCGAACCAGCTGGCGGTCTATTTCGATCCCGACGTCCCCCTGCCGCCGGCCCGGCGGCGCGTCTTCTGGGCGATGTACCGCTTCAACGTCGCCTGGGCCGACGACCGCCTGGGACGCGTGATCCAGGCGCTGCGGTCGAGCGGCGAATGGGACCGCACGCTGCTGGTGGTGACCTCCACCCACGGCGAGGAGTTCGGCGAGAAGGGGCAGATCCTCAACGGCGGCAATCTCGGGCGGCAGCTCCTGGAGGTGCCGTTCGCCGTCAAGCTCCCGCGCGGCTTCCGCCTGAAGATCGCCGAGCCGCGCGACCGGCGGATCGCCGCGGCACGCCTGTGGGCCACCCTGGTCGAGGCGGCCGGCGGCGAGGTGCCGCCGGCGGTGGCACCCAGCCTCTTCCACCGCGCGCCGGGAGGCGTGCTCTCGGAGCTCTACCTGACCAACGGCGCCAACGAGATCTCGCTCGTCGACGGCGACGACCAGCTGACCTGGGAATCTCGCTTCGCGCCGCCGCAGCCGGACTACTACCTGGCGCGGCTGGCGATGATGGTGCGCGGCAATGCCCGACGCGCCCGCGCCGAGCTCGGCGGACAGCCGGAACAGATCCTCGACCGGCTGCGCGCGGCGTTCCTCGACACCCGGCCGCTGACGGGGATCGAGGCGCCCCGGCTCACCCTCGAACGCTGGGACGCCGACGGCGGCACCCGGCCACTGGCCGATCCCCGGCGGACGGCCGCGCTGGCCGCCGCGCTGGTGAAGACGTGGAACGCGTTCATCCCGGCGGAGCGTCCGCCGAAGGAGGAAGCCCGCGAGTGGTATACTGCCGAGTCGCCCTGACAAGGGTGATTTTTCCCTCGGGTCCATAGCTCAGCGGTTAGAGCATCCGGCTCATAACCGGTTGGTCCCTGGTTCAAATCCAGGTGGACCCACTCTGTAGCGCTCCGAGCCAGCAGGCGGATTGCCCAGGCGGCTTGCTCAAGCAAATACCGCGATTCGCTCGGACTTGCGCGGTCAAGGGGGTGCGATGGCTTATTTTCGGAGAGGAGTGGACGTTTTCCCATGAATCAGAATCTCCAGAACATCCTGGAGCTGCAGACGGCGCTTTCCCAACTCCACGAGGCGGACCAGAGGCTCAACGGAATCCCCGATTGGATGCGCGAGCTCCACGAAGAGCACACGGTGCGCAAGTCGGGGATCGAGACCCTCGAGGAGACGGCGGCTGAGGCCGCCCGGCAGCGGCGAGCGGCGGAAGCGGCGGTCCAGGACGCGCAGGAAAAGCTCAAGAAATACCAGCAGCAGATCAACAAGGTCAGCACCCAGCGCGAGTACGGCGCGCTCCTCCAGGAGATCGACACCGTCAAGGGTCAGATCACCACCAACGAGGAGGCCGCGTTCGCGTCCCTCACCCAGGCCGACCAGGCCGACAAGGAGCTCTCCACCCTGCGCGAGAGCTTTCAGGACGTTCAGGACCGCTACGCCGCCGAGATGACCAAGTGGGAGGCCGAGAAGCCCGGCGTGGCGCGGCAGGTCGAGGAGCTGAAGGCCCGCGCCGCCGAGCTCCGGCAGCGTCTGCCGCGCGGCATCCTCTCGCAGTTCGACCGCATCCTCGACCGCTACCCCGGCGGCGCCATCGCGCCGGTGCGGCCGATCGAGCGCCCCGGCCAGAAGCAGAAGGAGTGGCACTGCTCGGCCTGCAACTACCGCGTGCGGCCGCAGGTCGTGGTCGAGATCCGCAACGGCGACACCCTGGTCCAGTGCGACTCCTGCAAGCGGATCCTCTTCTTCCCGGAGGAGCCGGCCTGAGCGGCGACCCCTCGCTGGCGGAACGACTGGCCCGGATCCGCGGCCGCATCGAGGACGCCTGCCAGCGCGCCGGCCGTCCCGTCGCCGGCGTGACCCTGGTCGGCGCCAGCAAGACGCAAGCCGCCGCCGCGCTCGCCGAGGCGCTCGCGGCGGGCTTGACGGTGTTCGGCGAGAACCGCGTCCAGGAAGGCCTGACCAAGAGCCGTGAGCTGGGCCCCGACGTGGCCGGCCGGATGGAGTGGCACCTGATCGGTCCCCTCCAGTCCAACAAGGTGCGCGCCGCCCTCGACCTTTTCCGCACCATCCACTCCATCGACCGCCTGTCCATCGCCGAAGCGATCGACCGCGAGGCGGCGAAGCGCGGGATCACCGTCACCGGCCTCCTCGAGATCAATCTCGGCGCCGAGGAGACCAAGCACGGTTTTCCGATCGACGGTCTGGCCGAGGCGATCCTGCCGCTCGCCGGCCTCCAGCACCTGCGGATCGCCGGCCTGATGGCCATCCCGCCTCTGGGCCGGGCCGCCGAGGAGTCCCGCCCCTGGTTCCGCCGCCTCCGCGCGCTGCGCGACGAGCTCGCCACTCGTCCCGAATGGGCGGGATTCCCCGGCTGGCTCTCGATGGGGATGAGCGACGACTTCGCGGTGGCGGTCGAGGAGGGCGCCACCCACGTGCGGGTGGGCACGGCGCTGTTCGGACCGCGCCGGGCGCCGGTTCCGGATCGCTGAAGAAGGGGCTCGGGGTCGGCGGCGTTCGCGGCCTGCGACGCCCGGGCGTCGTGGACGCCGATGCGTTCTCCTTTGCCTATGCTAGGATGGCTATCCTTTTCCAAGGCTGACTTACAAAGGTTGTCGCGAAGATCGCCGGCTCGACGCCGCGTCGCAAGGAGGACCCCGAATGGCCATCACACCCCTCGAGATCCAGAAGATGCGCTTCTCGCAGAAGATGCGGGGGTACGATCCGACCGAGGTCGAAGGCTTCCTCGCCCTGCTCGCCGAGGAGCTGGCCAACCGGATCGCGCAGAGCGACAAGCTGGAGCGCGAGAACCGCTACTACCGCCAGCGGGTGGAGGAGACCGAGCACCGCGAGCACCAGCTCCAGCAGACGCTGCTGCGGGCGCAGAAGGTCTCGGACGACGTCACCGCCAACGCCCGCCGCGAGGCCGAGCTGATGGTCCGGGAAGCCGAGATCGCGGCCGACAAGATCGTGCAGCAGGCGATCGAGCAGTCCACCCGCTTCGAGGCCAAGATCACCGACCTGCGCACCGCCCGCCGCGAGCTGCAGCTCAAGTTCAAGAACACCCTCGACCTCTTCGAGCGCATCCTGGAAGCCGAGATGGAGGACGAGCGCAACACCGCCACCGTCCTCACCCTGCCGCGCAAGCGCCGGGAAGCCTCCGGGGCGTGAGCCTCCCCGCCGGCACGCAGCGCCTGTTCGCCGCCTACGCCGAGGAAGATCTCACCTCCGAGCGGGGCCGCGCCCTGCTGATCGCGCGCCTGCTGGAGGACGGCGACGCCGCCGACCTCGCCTGGCTCCTCAGCACCTTCTCCGAGCCCGAGATCGCCGCCTGGCTCGAGCGCCACGGCGGTCGTCAGCTGTCGCGGCGAAGCCGCGCCTTCTGGCAGGTCGTGCTGGGGGTCGAGGCCAGCGCCGCGAATCCGGACGCCGAGGCGCTGTGGCCGCTCTGACCCTCGCGCATCCGGAAGCGCTCTCGCCGCGGGCGCAGGAGCTGCTCCCCAAGCTGGCCGCCGGCGCCTGGTCGGAGGATTTCTATCTCGCCGGCTCGGCCGCTCTCGCCCTCTACATCGGCCATCGCCCGGTCGCCGATCTCGACCTGATGAGCAACGCCAACCGCCTCGTCAGCGCGGACCGCCGCGACCTCCTCGCCGGGCTGCTGAAGGCCGATCCCACCACCGCCGTCGAGACCGCCCGCGACGGCTACCTCTCCGTCCGCCTCGCCGGCGGCGCCGTGGGGCTCCGCCTCTTCTACTACCCCTATCCCCTGATCCAGCCCTTCGAGGAGATCTCCGGGCTGGCGGTCGCCTCAGCGGCCGATCTCGGCCTGATGAAGCTCGGCGCCATCATCAGCCGCGGCAGCCGGCGCGACTTCGTCGACCTCTACCTCCTCTGCCGCCACCTCCCGCTCGCCACCCTCCTCGACCTCGCGGAGGACAAGTTCGGCCACGTCCGCGACTTCCCCCTCCAGGCGCTGAAAGGGCTCGCCGACCTCTCCGAGATCGCCGGCGAGCCGATGCCGCGGCTGGCCCTGCCGCTCGACTGGAGCGCGGTGGAGGAGTGGCTCCGCGGCGAGGTGCGGGAGATCGGGCGGGGGCGGGTGGGGTTGGGGTAGAGGCCCAAGGCGCCGGTGCCTTGAGCCCCAACATATTCAAACTCCTCGATTTGAGATTCGAGAGGCAAAAGGTCCACAATCTCCCCTCCATGGCCGACCTGCTGATCCACAACCTCGCCGAAGTCGCCACCCCCGAGGGCACTGAGCCCCTGCGCGGGCCGGAGCAGAAGCGCGTGCGCCGGATCCCCAACGCCGAGGTGCTCTGCCGCGACGGCCGGATCGCCTTCGTCGGCTCCCCCGAGGAGCGGCGGCGCGCGTTCGGCGAGCTGCAGGAGGCCGAGCGCCTCGACGGCCAGGGGGGGACGCTGATCCCGGGGTTCGTCGATCCCCACACCCATCTCCCCTGGGCCGGCAGCCGCGAGGACGAGTTCGCGAAGCGCCTCGCCGGCACCACCTACCAGGAGATCGCGGCGGCCGGCGGCGGCATCCTGTCGACCGTGGCATCCACCCGCCGGGCGAGCGAGGAGGAGCTGGTCGGCAACGTCCTGCGGCGGATGGACCAGATGCTCACCTGGGGCACCACCACCGCCGAGGCGAAGAGCGGCTACGGCCTCAACCAGGAGGACGAGCTGAAGCAGCTCCGCGCCATCCGCCAGGCCTCCAGCCGGCATGCGGTGGACCTGGTGCCGACGCTGCTCGCCGCCCACGAGGTGCCCCCCGAGCATCGCCAGGATAAGAGCCGCTGGGTCGACCAGATCTGCGACGAGATCGTCCCCGCCACCGCCGAGGCCGGGCTCGCCCGCTTCTGCGACGTCTTCTGCGAGCGCGGCGTGTTCTCGGCCGAAGAGTCGCGGCGGGTCCTGGAGGCCGGCGTCCGCCACGGCCTCCTCCCCCGCCTGCACGCCGACGAGTTCGTCGACTCCGGTGGCGCCGAGCTGGCCGCCGAGCTGGGCGCGTTCTCGGCGGACCACCTGATGGCCGTCTCGCCCGCCGGCGTCGAGGCGCTGGCGCGTTCGGGAGTCACCGCCGTGCTCCTTCCCGGCACCAGCTTCTTCCTGAAGAAGCAGCACTACGCTCCCGCCCGCCGGCTGATCGAGGCCGGCGTGCCGGTAGCCCTCGCCACCGACTGCAACCCGGGATCGTCCCACACCGAGTCGATGCCGATGGTGGTGCTGCTCGCCGTCTTCCAGCTCGGGCTCACCATCGAGGAGAGCCTCGCCGCCGCCACCCTGAACTCCGCCTGCACTCTCGGCCTCGGCGCCGAGATCGGCTCGGTCGAGGCGGGCAAGCGGGCGGACCTTGTCCTGCTCCAGGCACCGAACCTGCTCCATCTCGTCTACCACTACGGGATCAATCCGGTCGCCGCCGTGGTCAAGGACGGGCGGGTGGCGCGGCGGGCGGCTTGACGTCCAGGATTTGACGTACAATCGGACCCTTCAAACCGGAAACGAAGCCGTCGCCAGTCGTCGATTCCAAGAGGGAGATCGACCCATGCATCCGAAGACGATCGTTCCGCCCCTTCTCCTCGCCACCCTTCTGACCGTAGCGGGACCGCGTCCCGATTTCGCCCTCGCCGCGTCTCGCGCCGTGCCGGCGCGCTCCGACGCCGCCGCCGGCCCGGAGGTGGTCACCCCGTCCGGCGTGCGCTACGTGGACCTCCGGGTCGGCTCGGGGGACGAGGCGCAGACGGGCAAGATCGTCGAGGTCCAGTACGTCGGCTGGCTGCAGGACGGCACCCGGTTCGACTCCAGCCGCGACCGCGACCGCCCGTTCACCTTCCGCCTCGGCGCCGGCGACGCCCTCAAGGGGTGGGACGAGGGGCTGGCCGGCATGAAGGTGGGAGGCAAGCGCAAGCTGATCATCCCGCCCGACCTCGGCTTCGGCAAGCAGGGGGTCGGCAGCGTCGTGCCGCCGGGCTCCATCCTGTTCTACGAGTTCGAGCTGCTGGGAGTGCGGTAAGCTCCCCGGCCTGGGCGGGGATGGGCCCCGGTCCCAGAGGACTCGGGAGACGCCCATGGCAGACGCGCAGGACATCACCACCCCCTCCGGCCTCAAATACCTCGACACCGCCGTCGGCGACGGCCAGGAAGCGACGGCCGGTCAGACCGTCAACGTCCATTACACCGGCCGGCTCGAGAACGGCACCCAGTTCGATTCCAGCGTCGGCCGCGGCCCCTTCAGCTTCAAGCTGGGCGCCGGCCAGGTCATTCGCGGCTGGGACGAAGGGGTCGCCGGCATGAAGGTCGGCGGCAAGCGCCGCCTCACCATCCCCCCCGACCTCGGCTACGGCGCCCGCGGCGCCGGCGGCGTGATCCCGCCGAACGCGACGCTGGTCTTCGACGTGGAGCTGCTGGGGGTGAAGTAGGAGGGTTCGCGAGCGGGAGGGGGATCGCCCCGCAGGGGCGGGCTTTGATCAGCCTGGGGTTTCAACCCCAGGCGGGGCATCGAACCGAGGCGGAGACCGAACCCCGGATTCGAACCGAGGCGGGGCCGAACCGGGGAACCGAACCGAGGCGGGGATCGAACCCGGGGAACCGAACCGAGGCGGGGACCGAACCCGGGGAACCGAACCGAGGCGGGGACCGAACCCGGGGATCGAACCGAGGCGGGGACCGAACCCGAATCGACCGAGGCGGGGCCGAACCGGGGAACCGAACCGAGGCGGGGCCGAACCCGGGGATCGAACCGAGGCGAGGCCGAACCGGCGAGCCGAGGCGGGGCCGAACCCCGGATCGAACCGAGGCGGGGACCGAATCCAGGGATCGAACCGAGGCGGAGACCGAACCCCGGATTCGAACCGAGGCGGGGCCAAACCCCGGATCGAACCGAGGCGAGACCAAACCCCGGATTCGAACCGAGGCGAGACCGAACCCGGGGATCGAACCGAGGCGAGGCCGAACCGGGGAACCGAGCCGAGGCGGGGCCGAACCCCGGATCGAACCGAGGCGAGACCGGACCCAGGCATCGAACCGAGGCGGGGACCGAACCCCGAATCGAACCGAGGCGGGGCCCGGGGACCGAACCCAGGGATCGAACCGGCCGCCTGGGGTTGAAACCCCAGGCTGATCAAAGCCCGCCCTTGCAGGGCGATCCCCCACCCACTAAACCTCGGCTTTCTTGTGTGCTACCGTCACCACCTCGGAGGGCCCCCAATGACCGAAAGTACCTTCGAGACCCCGCACGGCAGCGCCCGTTTCCTCTCTACCAACCCGATCCCGCCGGAAGACCGGCTGATCCTCGCGCTCGACGTGCCGAGCGTCGACGAGGCCAAGCGTCTGGTTGAGCGGCTGGACGACGCGGTGCAGTTCTACAAGGTCGGCCTGGAGCTGTTCGCGACCGGCGGCTACTTCGAGCTGATCGAGTGGCTGGTTGAGCGCGGCAACAAGGTCTTCGCCGACCTCAAGCTGTTCGACGTCCCCGAGACCGTGCGCTCCGCCGTCCGGCAGCTCCGCAACTGGCCGATCACCCTCACTACCGTCCACGCCGGCAGCGCCGCCATCCTGGAGGCCGCCAGCCGCGAGAAGGGAGATCTCCAGATCCTCGCCGTCACCGTGCTCACCAGCCTCAGCCAGGAGGACGTGCAGGCGATGGGCATCCAGACCGACGTCCAGTCCCTGGTGCTGGCCCGGGCCCGGCAGGCAATCGACCTCGGCTGCGACGGCGTGGTCGCCTCCGGGCTGGAGGCGCGGAGCCTGCGCGAGAGCCTGGGCGACAAGGCGCTGATCGTCACCCCCGGCATCCGCCCGGCCGAGAACCGCCCCGCGGACGACCAGAAGCGGGTGGTCACCGTCGAGCAGGCCCTCTGCAACGGCGCCGACTACCTCGTCGTCGGCCGCCCGATCCGCAACGCCCCCGACCCCTACGAGGCGGCGCGGCGGATCCAGGAGACCATCGAGGGGCTGTTTCTGTAGGCAGGGACAGAATTTGCGGCCCAAAGAGTTTTGTAGAGATGGGATGAGAAGGCCAACCTCCTGTTAGCGCAGTGCCAGAATACTGGCCTGCAAACAGGGGTAATCGCGGTTAGACGCGAAAGGAGGTTGGCCGTGGTCGAGTTTAGCAAAGTTGAGGCGCAGGAGGTGGT
>DATBAW010000206.1:0-4790 GCA_036271335.1 Thermoanaerobaculia bacterium | reverse complement strand
GCGTCGGCGAGGGCGTCGATCTCGGCGTAGGTGAGCCGCCGGCGCGGCTGCGCGCCGACGGGCGGAAGCTCGACGGCGACCTGATCGGGCACGCGCCGCGCGGTGCGCTCGAAGATCTCGTGTAGAAACCGGGGGGAGAGGCCGCGGGCCGCGCTCACGCCGGGTTCGAGGGTCGGAGCCCCTTGCGGTGGGGCGATCATAGAGAGCTCATCGGGAGACTTGAAGTTCCAGGAAACGGGAGATTCTGCGCCATTCGCAGTGGGGAAACAACTCCCGGGCGCCGGCGCTTCCCGAATCGAAGCGATCAGGGCTGTAGGGGCGCCCCTGCGTGGGCGCCCTTGCCTCTGGACCGCAGAGGGCGGCCGCAGGGCGGCCACACAGGGCCGCCCCTACAGGATGGAACCCACGGCCCGCGGGAATCCTGCGGCCTGCCTTCGACTTCGTTTCAGGCCTACTTGGCGCCCGGCTTGTCGCCGTCGGCCGGCGCCGTCAGCTCCTGGAAGGCGGGATCGGCCTTCAGGCTGGCGAAGACGATGTCGACCCGCGCCTCGTGCATCTCCTTGCGGCGCACGGCGTCGAACTGCTCGTAGTTGTAGAAGTGGCGCTTCAGCAGGGCGAGCGCCTTGTCGCGCTGGCCGAGCAGGGACCAGATGGCGGCCAGGTTGTAGGAGGCGGCGAGGTTGGCCTCGTGCGCGCTGGCGATCTTCGCGGCCTCGTCGGGGCGGCCGAGCTTCACCAGGTAGGTGGCGGCGAAGATCTGGTTGTACTCGTCGTTCGGCTCCAGGGCCATCGCCTTCTGCACGTAGCCGTAGGCCTTGCTGCCGTCCCCCTCGGAGCTCCAGTAGACCGCCATGTTGCGGTAGGTGAGGGCGAGCGGGTAGGCGGCGATCGACTGGTCGAACATCGCCAGCCCCTTCGCGAAGTCGCCGTCGTGGATCGTCATCTTCCCGAGGCCGTGCAGGGCCACGGCGCGCGACAGCGGATCGGAATTCATGGCGAGGATCTGCTGGAAGGCCGCCCGCGCCTGCGTCCAGTCGCCGACGTGATGGCGGTAGAGCTCGCCGAGGTAGCGCAGAGGGACCGGATCGCCGGGATCGCGCCGGTGCGCCGCCTGGTAGGCGCGCTCGGCGTCGGGGATGCGCAGGTCGTACTCGGCGCGCAGGCCGGCGGCGAGATCCTTCTCAATGGCCTTGCCGGTGGCGGGGCTCCAGTCGGCCTGGGGGAGGTCGAGGCTCGCCTCGTCGGGCACGGCGGCGCCGAGCTTCTTCAGCGCCTTGGCCGCCTTCTTCGCCGACCGCTCGGCCACGCAGCGCTGCTTCGCGGCCTGGGTGTAGAGGGTGATGGCGCCGTCCTTGTCCCCCGCCTTCTCGCGGGCCTCGGCGGCGGCGAGCTGGTCGTCGGCGGCCTTCTCCTGCCGCTTCAGGCCGTCGCGCACCAGCGACTCGGCCTCGTCGACGCGCACCAGACGTCCGGAGTGCCCTTCCACACGGTCGAGCTCGGCACCGTCCGCGGCCGTCACCAGCACCAGCGTGGAGACCGCGGCCGCCACCTTGTACTTGGCGCGCAGCGCCTGGTTGCTGGCGGTGGGCGCGACGGCCAAGCCGACGCAGCGGCCGGCGGCGAGGGTGAGCTGCCGCGAGCTCAGCAGCTCGGAGAAGCTCTGTTCCTGCACCGAGTTGGGGAACCAGTAGAGGATCAGGGCGCCTTCCGGCGTCTTCCCCTCCACTACCGGCTTCCAGGGGACGGTGTAGGCCTTCTGCGAGTTCAGCCAGGCGTCGTCGCTCGCCGAGGGCGCGTTCGGGAAGCCCCCCTGGCCGCCGCCCCCGCCGCCGCCGCAGGTGGCGAGGATGGGCGTGGCGAGGAGGAGCGAGAGGATGAGGCCGAGCGCGAGACGTCGCATCGCGGAAAACCTGTGCTTTCTGGCGCCGGCGGCGCCTTGAATCGTTGAGCCAACAGTTTAGGAGACCGCGGGCCTACCCGATAGACTCGCCCGATGCCCCGCCTTCGCTTCTCGCGCCGTCTTCCCTGGGAGCACGCCAAGAACCGCCTGACGCTGGCGATGGAGGAGCGGTCGGCCCGGAACCTGCCGGTGATCGACCTCACGGAGACGAACCCGACGCGGGTGGGCCTCCGCTATCCCGAGGCCGAGCTGGCCGAGCTCCTCCACCGTGGCGCGGAAACGCGCTACGAGCCCCATCCGCGCGGCCTGTCCGCGGCGCGCGAGGCGCTCGCCGCCGTGCTGTCGACGCCGGGCGATCCGGTGTCGCCGGACGACCTCGTGCTGACCGCCTCGACCAGCGAGTCCTACTCCCACCTCTTCAAGCTCTTCGCCGACCCGGGGGACGAGGTGCTCACCACCGCCCCCTCCTATCCGCTGCTCGACAGCCTGGCGGCGCTGGACTCGCTGGCGCTCTCCCATGTGTACCTGGAGCCGGACCGGCGGTTCACCGTCGATCCGGACGAGATGGAGGCCGCCCTCACCGACCGGACGCGGCTGCTCACCCTGATCCATCCCGGCAATCCTACCGGCCGCTTCCTGACGCCGGGGGAGCAGGCGGCGGTCGCGGCGCTCTGCGCCTCGCGCGGTCTGCCGCTGATCTCGGACGAGGTGTTCGCCGATTTCGCTCTCGCGGACCCTCAGAAAGCTCCGCGCGCCGGTCCGGCGGCGGCCGGCGGCGAAGGGTTGGCTTTCTCGCTTGGCGGTCTCTCGAAGAGCGCCGGCCTCCCTTCGTGGAAGCTGGGCTGGATCCGCGCCGGCGGCCCTGCCGCGCTCCGCCGTCGCGCCGTCGAGGCGCTGGAGATGGTGGCGGACACCTATCTCTCGGTCGCGACGCCCGTCCAGCGTGCGCTCGGGGGCGTGCTGGCGCTGGCGCCGCACATCCGTGAGGAGATCCTCGGCCGCGTCCGCGGCAACCTCGCCGTCCTCCGCGCGGCGCTGGCCGGCGTGGCCGCGGCCGAGCTGCTGGAGCCCGAGGGAGGGTGGGCGGCGGTGGTCCGCGTCAAAGGCTCGCGGCTCGGCGACGAGGAGCTGGTCCTCGCCCTTCTCGAGCGCGCCGGCGTGCTCGTCCACCCTGGGTATTTCTTCGATTTCGCCACCGAGGATTTTCTCGTCCTCTCTCTCCTTCCCGAGCCGGAGGCCTTCGCGGAAGGGGTGCGGAGGTTGACGGAATTCCTCGGCACCTCCCTCACCCTCCGAACCGCCGGCTCACCTTGACCAGGAAGACGTTCGTCGGCGGATCGCCGAAGAGGCGGCCGAGGTCGCTGGCCGGCGACGGCGTATTGTCTCGGGAAATATCGTGGGAGAGGGTGTCGCGCTGGTGGTTCCAGACGACGGTCAGGAACGAGCCCGGGAAGTACTCCCAGCGCAGCACCAGATCGCCGTTGAGCGTACGCTGCCGGCCGTCGGGCGCCGGCAGGCTGGCGTCGACGGCACCGTCGCCGTCGAGGTCGAAGCCGAGCTGACCGGCGGGGTCCGTGATCGTCGTGACGGGAGCGAAGCGGCGCGCCGGATCGGGATCGCGCGGTGATGCCAGACGCTGGTAGTCGCCGTAGCGGCCGACGGTGCTGAACGGCTGGAGATAGGCCTGGAGCGCCAGCCGTGGGGAGAAGATGAGATCGGCTCTGAGAGTGAGGGCGAGCGTCTCCTGGCGCAGACGGCTGACGAGCCAGGCCGGAGCCGTGGCGCCCTCGACGCTCCCCACACTCTGCCAGCCGACGGTATCGATCTCGTAGGTGGGGCCGACCGACCACTGGAGACGGTCGGAGCTGCGGATGTTGAGCAGCGGCGCGACGCTCAGCGAGCGCGAGCCGCTCGCCGGCTCGGTGGCGAGGCTGGCGTCGAGCGTCACGTACGAGGCCTTGCGCCCGTCGCTGGCGAGCGATAGCGCGAGGGTGGTGCGCGGGGGGAGCAGAACGGCGGGGCCGCCGCGGAGCCATTCAGTGGACAGCGCGGTGAGCTCGCGCTTCGCCGCCAGCTTCGCCGACCAGTAGCCGCGGGTGTCGAGCGTGCCGTAGAGGTCGACCACGCGCGCCCGCGTCTCACCCGCCCAGGTCCAGCCGAGCCCCAGGTTGCTCGAGCCCACCGACCAGTCGCGGAGGAGATGGCCGGGCGTGAAGGCCTGATATTTCCAGGTGCCGGCGAGCAGCAGCCAGTCCGAGTTGCGCTGGAAGCCGAGCTCGTTGACGTCGAACCCCGGCGACACCGCGCGCCCCACCAGGTCCCAGAGGAAGGCGCCGCCGACCTTCGAGACGCGGGTCTCGGCGGCGATCCCGCTCAGGCTCGAGCCGTAGGGTGCCGTGGGGAGCTCCGAGGCGCCGGGACGCTGGAAGTCGTGGTTCGGTGCCTCCGCCACGCGGGCGATGGCGGCGTCGTCGCCGGCGAGGCGGCTGGCCAGCGCCCAGCTCCTGATCTCGTAGCGGCCGGCGCCGAAGCGGTGTTGCAGCTCGGTGCCGAAAGCCGAGGCGTCGCTCACCTCCTGCGCCGCCAGGATGGGCCCCTGATCGAAGCGGTGGAGGTTGGCGGCGAACAGGCCGAACGAGGAATCGCCCTGATCGAAGCTGCGGATCGCCCGCGCCACCGTCGCCGTCGACCGCGATTCGACCGGCCACTTCTCCTGCGCGCCGTCCGGCAGGCGGACGACCGCGTGCTCGTCGTCGGTCGCCGCCGTGAAGGCGCCGAGGGTCCAGCCGTTGGCGGTCTGGCCGGAGAGCTTGGCGGCGCCGAGGATCGTGGAGGCAGTGGGGATCGATTCGAGGGTGGCGTCCGCCGGCAGCTCGCCGCGCGGGGCGCG
>DATBAW010000205.1:0-1746 GCA_036271335.1 Thermoanaerobaculia bacterium | reverse complement strand
CCTCGGCGCCAACGCCGGCCTGCTGGCGGCGGCGGCGCTGATGATCGACTACGTCCTGAACGTCGCGGTCGGCATCTCCGCCGGAGTCGGCGCGCTCGTCTCGGCCCTTCCGGTCCTGCACCCCTACATCCTCTGGATCTGCCTGGCGGCGCTGCTCGTCGTCACGCTGGTGAACCTGCGGGGCACGGTGGAATCGGGGTTGGCCTTCGCGCTCCCCACCTATCTCTTCCTGGCGAGCTTCCTGACTCTGCTGGCGATCGGCGCGATCCGTGTGATGCTCTCCGGGGGTCCTCCGCGGCCGGTCCTGCCGCCGCCGCACCTGGGGCCGGCGGTCGCTCCCCTCGGCGCCTGGCTGCTGATCCGGGCTTTCGCCAGCGGCTGCACGGCGATGACGGGGGTGGAGGCGGTCAGCAACGGCGTCAGCGCCTTCCGCCAGCCGGGAGTCCGGAACGCCCACGGCACGCTCACCGCCATCGTGGTCAGCCTCGGAGCCCTGCTCGCCGGGATCGCCTACCTGGCCCGTGCCTTCGGGATCGGCGCGATGGATCAGACGAAGCCCGGCTATCAGAGCGTGCTGTCCCAACTGGCCGCGGCGCTGGTGGGGCACGGCTTCTTCTATTACCTCGCCATCGGCAGCCTGCTGGCCGTATTGATCCTCTCGGCGAACACCAGCTTCGTCGGCTTTCCCCGGCTCTGCCAGCTCATCGCGCGCGACCGTTTCCTGCCCACCGGGTTCGCGGCTGTCGGCCGCCGGCTGGTGTTTTCGGTCGGCATCCTGTTCCTCACTCTGACGTCAGGAGCATTGCTGGTGGGTTTCCGGGGGATCACCGACCGGCTGATCCCACTCTTCGCCGTCGGCGCGTTCCTCGCCTTCACCCTGTCGCAGGCCGGGATGGTGATGCACTGGTGGAAGGCCGGCGGCTCCAAAAGGGCGCACCTGCTGCTGAACGGCGCCGGCGCCGCGACCACGGCGGTCGCCCTGCTGGTGATCGTGGCGGCGAAATTCGTCGAGGGGGCCTGGATCACGCTGCTCGCCATCCCCTCGCTGATCCTCCTCTTCCGGTGCATCCGCCGCTACTACGACCGGGTCGGTCACGAGCTCCAGGACGCGCGCCCCTTCGATCTCTCCGCCAACGATCCGCCGGTGGTGGTGATCCCCCTCGAGAGCTGGAACCGTCTGGCTCGCAAGGCGGTGCGGTTCGGCATGCTGCTCTCGCCCGAGGTGATCGCCGTCCATCTCAGCGCCCTCCAGGGCGAGGATGGGGAAGGCGAGAGGCGGGCTTTCGAGAAGCCCTGGCGGGAGGACGTGGAGCGGCCGGTACGGGACGCCGGCCTGGAGCCGCCGCGGCTCGTCTGCCTCCAGTCCCCCTATCGCCGTTTCCTCGAGCCCCTGCTCGGCTTCATCGCCAAGCTCGAGCGAGAGCATCCGGGCCGCACGGTCGCGGTCATCGTCCCCGAGCTGATCAAGCAGCACTGGTGGCAGCACGCCCTGCACAACCGTCGCGCGCGGCACCTCCGCCGGAGCCTCCTGAAGCAGGGGGGTGAGCGCATCGTGGTGATCGCCGTCCCCTGGCACCTGGAAGGGGAGGAGGCGCCGGCGCCCGAGGCCGACTGACGCCGGCGGCTCTACCCGTGGCGCAAGGCGGCCGCCCAGGTTCGGATCGCCGTGGAGTACTACGTAGAGTACTACGCGGACTACGACGCGGACGACCCGGCCGAGATCGATGCCTGGCTGGCGAAAGTCGA
>DATBAW010000204.1:0-2306 GCA_036271335.1 Thermoanaerobaculia bacterium | reverse complement strand
GCGAGAAGAAAGCCGAGACGTAGGAGCGAACGTTTCATGAAGGAATCCTCCTTGGAATGTGTCTCGAAACGATAGACTCGCCGTTGGCGGATGTCAAGAAAGGCGCGGCGTAGGGGTCGGCCGCAAGAGGAGGAGAATTCTTCCTACTCGAATTGACCTCTGTACAGCCCGCCGTTGAAAGGGGTGGCGTAGAGAATGCCGGGCTGAGCGCGGAACGTCGCCAGAAACCCGATCGGCTGGCGCGAGGGGTCGAAGAGGGCGCCGATCGGCTTCAGGGTGGCGCCGCCGTCCTGGCTGCGCAGGACTCCCGCCTGGAGGCTGCCGGTGTAGAGCGTGTCCGGATCGGTCGCGTCCACGGCCAGCGGCCCGAAGTAGCCAAAATGGGCGGACGGCAGGTGGGCGACCTGCCAGCTTGCGCCGCCGTCCCGGCTGCGCAGGATCTCGCCGGTCTCGAGGTCGAGGTTGTAGAGGGTGCGGAAATCGCTCGGCGCCACGGCGACGACCATGGGCGAGATCCCCAGGTTTTTCCAGCTGACGCCGCCGTCCGCGCTGGCGGCGAGGAAGCTCGCGAAATGGCCCTGCCCGTCGCCTCCCTGCATCAGGACGTAAAAGTTGCGCGGCGAGTCCGGATCGCTCCAGAGACCGGTGGGACGGACGTTGAAGTCGTCGCCGGAGGGTGGGGCGCAGGGAAGGACGGTCGTCCAGGTCTGGCCGTCGTCGGTGCTGCGGCTCAGGCCACAGCCCCTGCCGGCGATCAGGACGCCGGGCGTGGAGACGGCGATCCGCTGGAACGTCGAGGCATCGCGGCGCGCCCAGGTCTCGCCGCCGTCGCGGCTCTCCCACAAACCCTTGGCGTTGACGGCGTAGAGGCGGTCGGGATCGACGCGATCGAACGCCAGGTCGAGCAGATCGTCGCGGGCGATCCGCCGGTCGAAGCCCTGCCAGGTCTGTCCGCCGTCGGTGGTGAAGAAGGCGCGGTTCCCACCGGCGAGGCCGACGTAGACCGTGTCCGGACGGCTGGGATGGACCGCGAGCAGCGCGACCGGACCACCGGTCAAGCCCGGCTCGAGGCCGATGTGCCAGTTGGCGCCGTCGTCGGCGCTCCTGGCGACGCCCCGCTGGTCGGCGCCGGCGTAGAGGACACCCCGCTGCCCGGGGCTCAGGGCGAGCGCGTAAAAGGCCAGGGTCTCGTTGAAGGGGAGCTGCGGCAGGCCGCCGTCGAGCGGCGACCAGATGCGGCCGCCGTCCGTGCTGCCGTAGATCCCGTCCTGGCCCGCCAGATAGAGCTTTTCCGGCGATTTCGGGTCCGCCAGGAAGGCCGCGTCGAGAGACTTGTGCGTCGGCTCGTTTCCGGCCCGGCTCCAGGTCCGGCCGCCGTCGTCGCTCCGGAAAATGCTGGCGGCGGCGTGCAGATAGATCACGCCGCGAGCCAGAGCGATACGCCCGAAGGGGATCGGCTCGCCATCCGCGGAGGGTCCGGCGAATCGCCAGGTCTTCCCCGCGTCGGTGCTCTTGAAGAGGCCCAACTCGTCCGTGTAGTACGCCGTGCGCGGCGAGCTCGGGTCTACGGCGACCGATCCGAGATGAGAATTGACGAACGTCGCCGACCAGGTGCGCCCGCCGTCGGCGCTGCGCAGGAGACGGGAGCCGGACGCGGCGAGGACGACGGATGGCTTGCCCGGGATCACGGCGAATTCGGTGATCTCGGCCTGCGCAGAGAAGGTGGTCTGCCAGGTCTTGCCGTTGTCGACGCTGCGCGCGATCTGATCGCCGCCGACGTAGATCGTCCCGGGATGGGCGGCGTCGAGGGCCACGGCCGTGAACGCCGGGCCGACGAGGCGCGTCCAGGTGGCGCCGGAATCGGCGCTGCGATAGACCGTGCCTTCCGCCGCGTAGATCACGGCGGGATTCCGGGGATCGACCGCCAGGCCTTGCGGAGTGCCGCCGCCGGGGCCGAAGGGAGCCCAGGCGCCGGCCGCGGCGCGCGCGGGCATCGCCAGGGTCGAGGCGAGAAGGAGGGCTCCTGTCCCATTGAAAACGATCGATCGGAGGCGGTGCGATCGGCTCATCGAGGATTCTCCCTTCTCCCTGCCATGCGCGGGGCCGGCGGGCGGACGACGCGAGAGCCCGGGCGAGCCCTCCGTCCGCGCCGGCGCGGCGAGCGACGTCAAGGTTCGAAGCGCCCTTCGAACAGGCCGCCGTCCACCGCGGCCGCGTAGACGCGCCCGGGACGGGTCCGGACCGTCCACATCCTGGACGCCGCCTGCTTGCCGGACTCGAACGGCGCGCCGGAGAGCGCCAGCGTC
>DATBAW010000203.1:0-13043 GCA_036271335.1 Thermoanaerobaculia bacterium | reverse complement strand
CAAAATCTCGCCTGCGCCCAGAAGGAAAATGGCCGGGCAAGCTCAAAGGCCCCTCCAGAAGGCGAGTTCCAGGTGCGTGGCGGTGGCGCAGACGTGCTCATCGAAGCTCTGCTATGACGGAAAGCGTGGCACCTGTTCCTCGGCACCTGTTCCTCCGGGACTTTCGGGGCAGGAATCTGCGAGTTGGGCCAAAACTCCCAGCTGCGGCCGGTAGGAAAATGCTCGGACACAGGCCCAAGGGTCTCCAGGAGGCGACCCCAGGCGCGAGGAAGCGGATAAGAGGTGCGAGTCGAGACTCTTCTGTGACGGAAAGGGTAGCACTTGTTTCCGCACCTGTTTCCCGCACCTGTGCGGCACCTGTTCTGGCGAGGCTCATCGCGATCGTCCCTATGACGGAAAGGGTGACACCCTGTTTCCGGCCCTGTTTTCGGCCGTATCTGTTCTGAATGCATTAATTTTGTATTAGCAACCCTGCCGATAGCGCACTTTTAAGAATTGGACTGGGCCCCTCGGCTCTTAGCGCCATGATTTCGAGGCGATACTTCGCTCTCGTAATAGCGACGTACAGCCTGTTGTGTGATCGATAATCAACGAAATGCTTACTCTCGAGCGATTGAAGATCTCGACTAGGAGGAACTCTGCCCTCGTCTACTCCCACCAAGATAGTGCCGCTAAACTCTAGGCCACCTACAAAATCGGCAGTCGAAACAACAAATTGACCATTCTTTCGAGCACGCGCAACTCCTTGCATGTCGCCTCTTTTCACTAGAAGCTCCACAGGTTTTCTCTGTTGCTCAGCATGTTGGCGCAGCTGGTTGAAGAGCGATTCGCCAAACACGGTGATCAGAATTTCTGACTTCGAGCATTCGATATCCTTTGCCATAGCCTCTGCTCTCAAAAAGGTTTCTGCGATCATGTCTTGATCGCTCTTGCAGAGCCATAAGGTTGGAGTTTCAGCAAGTTGCTCCTCGAATACAGTAAAGGTACTGCTCGCCCAATTCATGGGGTTATCGAAGTTTGTGAACAGAGTGGCTCCTGATGCGGTAACAGATGCCGCCAAAGCTGTAATCTGTGGAGAGCATCGAAAGACAGCCTTCATGGATGTAGCTAGTGCCTCAGCTCCAGGTTCCTGGAGTATGGCCTCGTCCAGTATTGCCTTGTTAATGCCGTGATCGCCAATTGCCTGAGAGTGATCAGCAGAGAATATCAACGCATGATTTATTGAGTCACTCGTAAGGTGATGGAATACCGACAGCTCATTTATGTTGAAGAGGTGGGTTTCGTCAAGAAATATAGAATTGAAACCTTCCCGCAACCGGCGCCTCCTCCAGATTGGGGTCTGCAGCTGTGCGAGCGCTGTCAAGACCACGTCGTCTGTATCAAACTGAGCTATCTGCATCAATTTTTGGCGGTATCTATTAAATATCACAAAGATATAGCCGCGATCTCCTGAATTCTCAATAGGCAATCCGTACTTAATTATTGGCAGCTTACGGTAGGCGTCGAGATCTTCCATGGCGCGCCCCTTGATCATTACCCCGATCTCGTGCTGAAGCATCTCGGCAATAATATCAGATTGCTCGCAAGACAAAAATTTAACCAGAGCTTCAGACATAAACTCCTTATGAGTAGCGAAGTCAATTGCCATAGCTTCTTCGAATGCCTCTTGGATATAAAGCACGCGCAATTCTTTGGATTCAAGTGCATCTCTGTCAAGGAATTGGGCCTCCGTGATCTGCTGCTCTCCCAAGAAGTGGCCGCACCAAGCTTGTAATGTTGTTATCTGAACACTTTGCGCGCTGTGGAGGGGGTTTAGGCCAGAAAATCGATGACCGTCTTGCTCATTGCTCGCAAATAACTGCCTGATTCCCTCGGCGGTAGCCTGGCTGTGGGCTATAAACAAGGATCGATGGTCCCGATTTTCTTCAGCAGCGGCTTTAAGTACGTTCAAACAGCGAAGAGCTAGGCACAGCGTCTTCCCGGTTCCAGCTGGCCCCTCAATACGCTCGGCGCCTGAAACTGTCCTCTCTACAAACAATCTCTGAGTAAGAGTGAGGCGCGGAATCCATTCGTCCAGTCCCAAGCCCGAGAGCCGCCTATTCGCGGGCAGCGCGGTAAGTTGAGTTACTGAAAGAGGAGAGAGCGCACTGCTGGCCCTTGACCGATGAAGCGTCTGGGTTTCGGAGAAGAGTTCCCCCCTAGCCAATTGAACATCCTTAAGGGCCTGCCTGAAATTATGGACTTGAGGAGATTCTGCGGCCCCTGCTCCCTCATTATAACCCTCCTTAAATACAAGCAAGTGATTGCCATCAAATCTCTTTTCACTGCGCTTCGGATCGGGATTTCTTTCAACCGTTATTCTGTATTCGCTTTGACTTGAGAACGGGAACGGAAAAATTGCCGCCTTCGAGGAATCAGTAATCATTCGTTCGCTTGCGCTAAGCTTCAGATTATCCCAAATGCGAACTGCGAATCGGCAGACGCGCTGAAATATAAGCAGCCGCTCGCCGGGCACTGGCGAATTGAACGGATTTGCTTGCGCCAAATCAAAGACAAGGAAATGGCCTTTCGAATTTGGTTTTAGAAAAAACATCCCCTCGCCAACGGCGCCATATCTGACACTTCTGAGAAAAGAGCCCTCTATCTCGCGCTCATGAAGGCTTTCCGCAAGGGCGGCTCCCTCCGCGAAGTCGGCTGACTGAAGATTTCGTTCCCCGATTATCTCTGTGGCAGAGCCATAGTCAACGAGTATAAAGTTAATGCCGCTATTCATTCTTATCTCCGAGGTGCTCCATGCAGAGGTTCTCTATGTATGACAGGTCAGGCTCGCTTATGCCGATCCGTGTGAACAGTAGAGCAAAGGCCTGCATTAAATGCTCTAGCTCAGGAGACCTTATCATTCCAATAGGCATAGCGAAGTCGATAAGCGTGAAATCGAGCTTGCTCGAGTCTATGCCGGAGCTTTCACAAAGCTGTTTATAGTCATCGGCCGGTAGCCCTTTGGCGATTTTTCGTGCCAATGTAGTTGGCATGTGATGAACTTCGCGGAGTAAGGCTACGTAGCCTTCGCCGTCACCCTCGGACGGGATTACGGAGCTGAGGAAATAATACCCCGCCAAGCGTTGATTGACGCACTCTTTGATTACAGTTTCATGCGTTTTCCGGAAGTGGCGGGTGACCGTCGGCAAAGGTACCTCAAGCGGGATCCGTAAAGACTGAAAGACTTCCCATTGCTTGACACCCTTCTCAAACTTTGGCTTGGCAGCTCTTATCTTCTTGTCGTCCCCGTTGAAGAGTCGTTCAAGTATGCTTCTAGGCTCCTGGGTCAACAAGATAGTGGGGCTAAAGGCAGCGCTCTCAAGCGCTGAGGACAGACTTGCTTCTAGCTGAGGCCTGTCTCGCGCAGAAGTAATCACAATAAAGTCCCTTTTCAGCCAATCGCTAAGGCGTACAATAGGTATATAGTTGAAAGTTTGGGTTTTTCCCTCGTGCGCGGTATCGCATCGTGCAGTAATAATAAGTCCATGAACCTCGCAGTCCCTATATGCCTCTGCCGTTGCGCAGGTGAACAGAGTTCCCTGCGTCATTTGAGTAGACCCATATTTGAATTGTTCGACTACATTCCCCAAGACTGCCCTCCGATTGGCCTGATGGTCAAGGTGCTATCAGATTTTACCCTAACTGACGAGACGTAGCATAGCTCAGCTCGGCTCGCCAATTCCCCAATCCTTCATCCAAGAGCCAAACACTAGGTATTAGAGGACAGTACATCACGCGGGCACCATAAAGGTAGGTGCAGCCGGAAGAGCCTCCCGATAGTCCCAGTGGACCCCTTCGGGCTAGGCCTACAATGCTGGGATATTCGTGGTCAACGCCTGCGCGGCATCCTGAGGCAGGAAGCCCTGGCTGGCGAAGACCTGGACCTGAGCCACGAAAGCGGCGAGAGAAAGCCCAGCCGGAACAGGCTTGCTGGCTTGGGTCTGCTGCAAGCCCGCGTTGAGCTCGGCTTGGAGGGCGGTGGCGCCGGCAGCTGTAAGCGATCCGGCGGTGCCTAAGTTGTCGACGCCCCGGCTCGGCTGCTGGATCTGCTCGCGGCCGGCCGGTTCGCCCAGAACACCGCCGCCGTCCGCCCCGGGACCGAGAACGCCCCGACGGCACGGTTGAAGCTCGAGGCGCGCACGACCGGGTCGGCCGAGGCTTTCTGGAGGAGGTGCAGGGTTAGCGGTATGCCCTGGAAGTCGGCGATGTTGAAGTTCTGCGTCTGGTTGGTGGCGTTGAAGACCACCGCGACGCGGCTGTGGGCGCGGTCGACGGCGCCGTCGTCGTCGGTGAGGCTCATCACGATCAGGCCGGGGATCTGGCTCGGACCGGTGTTGTAGAAGCGCAGGCGGCTCTGGACGTCGGCGGCCGTGCGGAGGCGGAAGAGGGGGGTGCTTTTGCGGATGGCCAGGGTTTCGAGGAAGTGGGCCTTGGCGGTCAGGATGTGCGGCGGGCCGGCTTTCAGCGCGGGATTGGCCAGCAGCGGAGCCTGGATCGGCCAGCTCGCCTGGTTGTCTGGCGCGGGGGGCAGGCCGACGGCCCAGTTGTTCGTGGTGCAGGTGAAGTCGAGCTTGTTGAACCAGTCGCCCGAGTTGTAGCTGTTGCGGTCCATGGACTTCGAGCGCAGCAGCTCGACGCCCGCGTGATAGAACGGAATCCCCTGTCCGAAGCCGAGCAGGCTGATCCCCAGATTCTGCATGCGCACCCGGTCGGCGAGGCTGGCGGACGGCGAGGCCTTGGCCTGGATGGCGTCCCAGAGGGTGTCGTTGTCGTGAGCCTCGATGTAGTTGATCGCTTCCCGCGGAGCGGCAGTGTAGCCGGCGGGCTGGCCGTTGTAGTCGATCTGGCGGGCGGCGACCCGATTGCCGTGGCGGTCGACGAAGGGATAGTCGGCGAGCGCGCCGGCGAGGCCGGTGCGGATCCAGTCGGTCTTCTGGAGGAGCTTGTCGCGCTGATCGCTCGGCGGGCCTTGGTTGAGGCCGTTCGGATCGGTATAAAGGCCGGTGAGGAATCCCTGGTCCTGGAGGCCGCTGAAGGGGCCGCCGCCGCGTGCGGCGTCGCGGATGCGGTCGCTGAAGGTGCCGATGCCGGTGCCGGCCAGGTTGGCTTGCGTGGCGTTGACGCCGCGGGTGTTGTTGACGACCTCGCCGAAGTTCCACCCTTCACCATAAAGATAGATCTTCTGGCCGTCCACGCCGTCGGCGGCGAGGGTCAGGGCGTCGAGGGTGGCGCGGAGCTTCAGGAGGTTCCGCTTCATGTGGTGACCCATCAGGTCGAAGCGGAAGCCGTCGACTTTGTAGTGCCGGGCCCAGGCCACCACCGAATCGATCAGGAGCTTCTCCATCATGTTGAATTCGGAGGCGGTGTTCTGGCAGCAGGTGCTGGTCTCGATGTTGCCGTCGCCGTCGAGGCGGTGGTAGTAGCCGGGCACGATGCGGTCGAGAACCGACTGGGAGCTCTGGCCGGCGGCGCTGGTGTGGTTGTAGACGACGTCCATCACCGTGCGCAGGCCCGATTCGCCGAGCGCCTGGACCATCTGGCGGAATTCGAGGATGCGCGCCGGGCCGTCGGGGTCGGTCGCGTAGCTCCCCTCGGGGACGGTGTAGTGCCAGGGGTCGTAGCCCCAGTTGAAAGGGTCGTGGCCGGCCACGGCCAGCACCCGCGCTTGCTGCTCCTGCGAGTCGGCGCGGAAGGTGGAGAGGTCGCCGGCGGGGTGCTGCCACCGCGACTTGTCCTCGTCGATCGAGGAGACGTCGAAGGCGGGGAGCAGGTGGACGTGAGTGAGCCCGGCCTGCGCCAGGGAGCGCAGGTGAAGCGAGCCGGCCGAGCCCGGCAGGGTGAACGCCTTGAAGGTGCCCTTGAGGTCGGCGGGCACGGTGGGGTCGGCGGCGCTGAAGTCGCGGACGTGGAGCTCGTAGAGGACGATGTCCTCGGGGGCGTCGAGGCGCGGCTTGACGAGGCCGTCCCAGCCGGCCGGCTTGTACGCCGGATCGGCGAGGTCGACGATCTGGCTGCGCTGGCTGTTGCGCGACAGGCTGACCGAGCAGGGATCGGTCACCCGGTTGGTCTCGATCTGGCCGGTGGCGCGGACGTAGACGGCGACCTCGTAGAGGTAGTACCTGCCGTACCAGCCCGGTTCCCCGGTGACGCTCCAGACGCCGGTCGCCGGATCGGCGGCCATGGCGTGGGCCGTGCCGGGGGTGGCCGGATTGGAGTCGTCGAAGAGGAGGAGCCTGACCGACGTGGCGGTCGGCGCCCAGACACGCAGGGTCGGCGTTCGGCTGATATCGCCGGATGCGAAGGTGACGCCGAGGGGGCCGTCGTAGGTGTAGAGGTCGTCGAGCACTCCCTGGATCTGGAGGCCGGTGGCGTCGACAAGGGTGCCGCCGGCATCCCTGGCGGCGACGGCGATCTGCCCTTTGAGAGCGGCGGGGACCTCGGCGAGGCGGTCCACCGGCAGGCGGAAGGCCGGCAGGTTCGCGAGGTGCGGAAACTTCTGGCGCACCGCCGCGGAGAGGCCGGCCGGATCCCAGGTCAGCGGAATCGCGCTGCCTGAATCGGTGTGCAGGGAGAGGGTCAGCGACGCCGCGACGCCCGGGTTCCAGGCGATGGTGTCCGCCGTGACCCAGCAGGCCCGCGTATGTCCGATGTTCCCCTCCGGGGTTCCGTTGGCGTTCACGTCATTCCTGACGCGCCATCGTAATCGAACTCGCCCGCGAGGAGGTCCCTTCATAACGAGTTGATGAAGACGGAACGCCGGACGGCGGAAGCGCTATATCCTTCGCTGTCGATTTTGGTCGGACCCTATGTCTCAACCCGTCTCTGAACCCTCTTCCTCGTCTCCGGGCACCCCGCGAAGCAGGCTTTCCGGCCTGGCGCTGGCGGTCTTTGCCCTGGTGCTCTTCTTCGGCGGCCTCGGCAGCTACCCCCTGCTGGAGCCCGACGAGGGGCGGTACGCGGAGATCCCGCGCGAGATGCTGGCGCGGGGCGATTTCGTGACGCCGCACCTGAACGGCCTCCTCTATTTCGAGAAGCCGCCGCTCTACTACTGGCTGAACGCGGCGATGCTCTCGCTTCCCGGGCGACCCGAGGTGCTCTGCCGTCTCGCCGGAGCCTGCTTCGGCCTGGCAGGGCTCTGGCTGGTCTGGCTGCTCGGTCGCTCGCTGCCCGGTCGCTCGACAGACGGCCGGCGGGCGGGGCTGACGGCGGCGATCGTGCTCGGCAGCTCGCCGCTCTGGATCGCCCTGTCGCGCGCCAACATCATCGACATGACGCTCACGTTCTTCCTGAGCGCCACGCTGACCTGCTTCTGGCTGGCACAGGAGAAGGAACGCGGGGACCCCGGGGAACGCGCCCTCTGGTACGGCGTCTTCGCCTGCGCCGCGCTCGCCACCCTCACCAAGGGGCTGATCGGCTTCGTCATTCCCGGAGCGGTGATCTTCTTCTATCTCCTGTTCGCCCGGCGATGGCGCCTGCTGCTGCGCGTGCCCTGGATCGGCGGCACGGCGCTCTTCCTGGCGGTCGCCCTCCCCTGGCACGTGCTGGCGGCGCGGCGGAATCCGGACTTTCTCCAGTTCTACTTCATCCACGAGCACTTCCAGCGCTACGCCACCTCGGAGGCCGACCGGCAGCAGCCGTTCTGGTTCTTCGCCGCGATCCTGGCTCTCGGCCTGCTCCCCTGGTCGGGCGTGCTGCCGGCCGCGGCGCGGCTCTTCCGGCGAGGGCCGGAAGCTTCGCGCGAGCGCCTGGAGAAGCGCCACGGGCTGATCTTCCTGGCCTGCTGGGCGGGGTTCGTCTTTCTCTTCTTCTCGGCGTCGCAGTCGAAGCTGGTGCCTTACATCCTGCCGGCCTTCCCGCCGCTGGCCGTGCTGATCGCCCTGGGGCTGAACGCGGCGGAGGAGGACGAGCGGACGCGCTCCTGGCTGCGCGTCGGCGGCGTGGTGGGAGCGCTCCTGCTGACGGTGCTGGCCGCCGCCCTCCTCGCGATGTCGCTCGGGTGGGTGCCGAAGGTCTCGAGCGTGCCCATCCCCAGTCTCCTCGTCTTCGCCCTGCCGACCCTGGCCGCCTCGCTGCTGTCGATCTGGCTCTGGGGACGAGGGCGATTCCGCGGCCTGGCGGCGCTGGCGGTGGCGCCGGCGCTGCTGATGATCTGCCTCGTGACCCTCGGGCCGCATGCCGCCGCCCGGCTGAGCGCGGAGCCGATCGCCCGCTATCTCAACGCCCGTCTGAAGCCCGGGGACGAGGTTTACGCCTATCGCTGCTATCCTCAGACGCTCCCGGTCTATCTCCGGCGGGAGATCAGCGGGGTCTCGCTCGGAGGGGAGCTGGTCTTCGGCCTCGCGCATCTGACGCCGGAGGAGCGGACCCGCCGCTTCCCCGAGGCGTGGCAGTTCAGACCGACCTGGAGCTCCGGGAAGACCGTATACCTCGTTCTCGAGCGCGAGAAGCTCCATCGCCTGACGCGGGATGGACTGGTGCCGGGGCCGATTCTGATGCGGCAGGGACATTACCTGCTGATGACCAACCATCCGGCTGGCAGTCCCTGAGCCGGTTGAACGACGTCTGGAGACCGCTCGATGGCCAAGCCGTTCGTCAAGCGTGAAACCTTCCTCCCTTTCTCCCGGCCGACCATCCGGCAGGTGGAGATCGACGAGGTCGTCGATACCCTGCGCTCGGGGTGGATCACCACCGGCCCCAAGGCCGAGCGCTTCGAGAAGGACTTCGCCGCCTACGTGGGCGCGCCGGAGGTGCTCGCCGTCTCCTCCGCCACCGGCGGCCTGCACATCGGCCTGATCGCGCTGGGGGTCAAGCCGGGCGACGAGGTGATCATCACCACGATGACCTGGGCCGCCACCTCCAACATGGTCGAGGCGCTGGGCGGCACGACGGTGTTCGTGGAGATCGATCCCGACACCTTGCAGATCGATCCGGAAGCCGTCGCGGCGGCGGTCACGCCGCGGACGGTGGGGATGATCCCCGTCCATTTCGCCGGCGCGCCCTGCGATATCGATCCGCTGCTGGAGATCGCCCGCAAGCACAATCTCTGGATCTTCGAGGACGCCGCCCATGGCGTGGGGACGCTCTACAAGGGGAAGCACGTCGGCCTGTTCGACAGGCTGGCCGCGTTCTCCTTCCATCCGATCAAGAACATGACGACCGGCGAGGGGGGGATGCTGACGCTCACCGATCCCGACCTCGCCAAGACGCTGCGCGCCCTCCGCTTCCACGGTCTGGAGAAGCAGGCCTGGAACCGCTACGCCGAGGGGGGGACGCCGCAGGTGGAGATCGTGCTCCCCGGCTTCAAGTACAACTTCATGGATCTCCAGGCGGCGCTCGGCATCCACCAGCTCGCCTCGGTCGACGAGTTCAACGCCCGGCGGATCGAGCTGGCGGCGATCTACCACCAGCGGTTCGCGGAGATCCCCGAGATCGGCCGGCCGGGGATCCCGGCGTACGACCACTTCCACACCTGGCATCTCTACGTGATCAAGGTGCTCGACGCGGCGGGGATCTCACGGGATAACTTCATGGCCGCCCTGCGCGCCCGCAACATTGGCACCGGCCTCCATTTCCGAGCCGTGCACACGCAGCCCTACTACCGCGACAAGTACCCGGGTGTGGTGGGGAGCCTGCCGAAGGCCGAGTGGGCGTCCGAGCGCATCTGCTCGCTCCCCCTCTTCCCGGACATGACGGAGGACGACGTGCACTACGTGGTCGACGCCGTCGAGGACGTGCTGGCGCACGCCAGGGACTGACGGGTTGGAGAGGAACCGCATGGCCGATCCGTATCTCTCGATCGTCATCCCCGTCTACAACGAGGAGGCGAACCTGCCGGAGCTCCTCGACCGCGTCACCGCGACCCTCGCCGCCCTGGGGAAGCCGTACGAGGTCATTCTGGTCAACGACGGCAGCCGCGACCGCTCGCTCGCCCTGCTGCGCGAGGCGACGGCGCGCGATCCCCATTTCGTGGCGGTCGACTTCAACCGCAACTACGGCCAGCACGCCGCCATCTTCGCCGGCTTCGAGGTCAGCCGCGGCGAGATCGTGGTCACCCTCGACGCCGACCTGCAGAATCCGCCCGAGGAGATCCCCAAGCTGGTCGCCAAGGTCGAGGAGGGGTTCGACGTCGTCGGCTCGATCCGCGTCAACCGCCAGGACACCCTGCTGCGCCGCGTGGCCTCGAAGATCGTCAACCGGATGACGGCGATCGCCACCGGCGTCCAGCTCTCGGACTACGGCTGCATGCTGCGGGCGTACAGCCGGCCGGTGGTCAAGCTGCTCGCCTCGTCGCGCGAGATCTCGACGTTCATCCCCGTGCTGGCCGACCTCTTCGCCGGCCGCGTCACCGAGATCCCGGTGGCCCACAGCGAGCGCCGGCATGGCGAGAGCAAGTACAGCCTCTGGAGCCTCTTCCGCCTGCAGTTCGACCTGATGACCAGCTTCTCCGTGCTGCCGTTGCGGGCCACCATGGGGATCGGGGTGGTGATGGCGATCGCCTCCTTCCTGGTCGCCCTGGTGCTGATCGCCGGCCGGCTGATCTGGGGGCAGCTGTGGGCGGTCTCCGGCGTCTTCACCCTGTTCGCGCTGGTCTTCTTCTTCCTCGGCGTCCAGCTCTTCGCCATCGGCCTGCTGGGCGAATACGTGGGGCGGATCTATCAGGAAGTGCGCGACCGGCCGCGCTACGTGATCCGCCAGGTGATCCGCGGCGGTGAGTCCACCCTGGGAAACGGGACGGCGCGATGACGGCGGTGACCCCTCCCAGGGTGGTCGTCCTCGGCTACCACACCATGGGGTGCCTGGGCTTCGAGGCGCTCCAGCGCCATGGCTTCGAGGTGGCCGCCGTGCTCACCCACCGCGACGATCCGCGCGAGGAGGTCTGGTGGGATTCGCTTGGCCTACGCGCCGAGGCCAGAGGCGTGCCGGTGCATTATCCCGATAATCCAAAGAGCCCCACCGATCCCAAGAGCCCGGACTTTCAGGAGCTGGTCGCCTCGTACGCGCCGGACTTCCTCTTCTCCTTCTACTACCGCTACATGATTCCGGCCGCCGTGCTGGAGCTGGCGCCACGCGGCGCGCTGAACCTCCACGGCTCGCTGCTGCCGCGCTATCGCGGCCGGGCGCCGGTCAACTGGGTGCTGGTCGAGGGGCAGACGGAGACCGGCGTCAGCCTCCACTATATGGTGGCGAAGCCGGACGCCGGCGACCTGGTCGACCAGGAACGGGTGGCGATCGAACCTGCCGACACCGCCTTCACCCTCTACGGCAAGCTGGAGGCGGCGGCCGGGACGCTGCTCGACCGCGCCCTGCCGGCGTTGGCGGCCGGCACGGCGAAACCGACGCCTCTGGATCTCACCCAGGGCTCCTACCGCGGCGGGCGCAAGCCGGCCGACGGCGCGATCGACTGGAGCTGGCCCTCCCGGCGGATCTATGATCTGGTGCGCGGCGTGACCCATCCGTACCCCGGCGCCTTCACCACCCTGGGCGGCCGGAGGCTGCTGGTCTGGTGGGCTCTCCCGGTGGATTCGGCCACGGCGGCCGAGCCGGGCACGGTGATCGCCGTCGATCGCGACGGCATCACGGTGGCGGCGGGCGAGGGCGCCGTGCGTCTGATCACCCTGCAACTCGACGGGCAGCCGGAGCTGCCCGCGGTCTCTCTGGCGCTGGCCATGGGCCTCTTGCCCGGCGAGCGCTTCGGCTCCTGACGGAGGGTTCCATGAAAGTCCTCATCCTCGGCGTCAACGGCTTCATCGGCAATGCCTTGACGCATCGCATCACCACCACCACCGACTGGCACGTCTACGGGATGGATCTCTCCTCCTCGAAGCTCGAGCACTCGCTGGGCCACCCGCAGTTCCACTTCATCGAAGGGGACATCACGATCAACCAGGAGTGGATCGAGTACCACGTCAAGAAGTGCGACGTGGTGCTGCCGCTGGTCGCCATCGCCACCCCGGCGACCTACGTCCGCGAGCCGCTGCGGGTCTTCGAGCTCGACTTCGAGGAGAACCTGCGGATCGTCCGCTACTGCGTGAAGTACAAGCGCCGGCTGATCTTCCCTTCCACCTCCGAGGTCTACGGCATGTGCCCGGACCCGGAGTTCGACGAGACCTCGAGCCCGCTGGTCTACGGTCCGATCAACAAGCCGCGCTGGATCTACGCCTGCTCCAAGCAGCTGATGGACCGGGTGATCGCCGCCTACGGCCAGCAGGAGAACCTCCAGTACACCTGTTTCCGCCCGTTCAACTGGATCGGCCCCAAGCTCGACGACATCTACGCCGCCAAGGAGGGCTCCTCGCGCGTGCTCACCCAGTTCATCGTCAACCTGGTGACCGGCGAGCCGATCCAACTGGTCGACGGCGGCGAGCAGAAGCGCTGTTTCACCTGGGTCGAGGACGGCGTCGACGGCCTGATGCGGATCATCGAGAACCCGAACGGCGTCTGCGACGGCGAGATCTTCAACCTTGGCAACCCCCACAACGACTGCTCAATCGCCGACCTGGCGAAGAAGCTGGCGGCGATCCACGACTCGCACAAGGACACGCTCCCGAACTTCAAGCCGGCCCGCATCGAATCGGTGAACGCCGAGGGGTACTTCGGCAAGGGGTATCAGGACATGGTCGCTCGCAAGCCGTCGATCGCCAAGGCGAACGGGCTGCTCGGCTGGAACCCCGGTACCTCGCTCGACGAGGCGCTGGTGCGCACCTACGATGCCTTCCTGGAGGACTGGCTGAGCTCCGGGGGGAAGAGCGCGGCGTGAGCCCAGGACCCCTCGGGCTGCGGGTGGACGTCGACACCCACGACGGCATGCGCGACGGCGTCCCCCGCCTTCTGGAGGTGATGGCGGCGGAGGGGGTGAAGGCGACGTTCTACTTCGCCATGGGGCCGGACCGCAGCGGTCTCGCCGTGCTCAACGCCCTGCGCCCCGGTTTCCTCAAGAAAATGACCCGCACCGGCGCCGCCTCGGTCTACGGCTGGCGCACGGTGCTCTCCGGCACCCTCCTCCC
>DATBAW010000202.1:0-23388 GCA_036271335.1 Thermoanaerobaculia bacterium | reverse complement strand
CCGAGGTTTTCGAGCGTGAAGGTCTTCGACAGGAGAGTCTTGTGCTTGGTGACCCGCAGGGCGATCTGCTGCGTGGCGATGTTCTGCACGGCGTACGTGGGGCTGAAGAACATCCCGGAGAGCATGCCGACGAAGGGGATCTCCTCGACGAAGTAGTCGATCACCTTGAGCCAGGGCTGCTCCTCGATGGTGCGGTAGAGGTCCCGCCCCTCGGCGTCCTGGATGTCGTAGGTGGCCCGCCAGATCGAGCGGCTGCCCTGGCGCTGGATGGCGCCGGCGGTGCGCCCCTGGGTGTCGGTGAAGACGAACCGGGCCGACCAGTCGAGGATGCGGTCGGCGTTGATCTCGTAGAGCTCCTGGCTCTGCGAGCTGTCCGCGAAGACCTTGATCTTGTCCCGCAGCTTCAGCAGCTTCTGGCGGATGTAGAGGATCTCGCGCCCGGAGGCGTCGGTCACCGAGATCTGCGGCGCCAGGGCGGCGATCTTGAAATTGAGGGTCAGCGGGTACTGCAACGGGTGTTGCATCACGTTTCTCCTTCCTGTAGGGGCGCCCCTATGTGGGCGCCCTCCGGGCTCCGGGGCAGGGCGGCCACTCAGGGCCGCCCCTACGCGCGCGACCGCACGATCATCCGATCATCTCCCATGCGGCGCGTCGCTCCGGTGGAATCGAGGTGCTCGAGCAGCGGGATGGCCCACTTGCGGGTGAGCCCGAAACGGTCCTTGAAGTCGGTCACGGTGAAGCGGTCCCAGGCGGTCGCGAGCAGGTCGCGCCGCAGGGCGGTCAGCGCGGACGTCGCGAGCAGGAGGCCGCTCGGCAGCTTGACCATCTGGCCGCGGGTCACCAGGTGGCGGATCACGCCGTCGAGGATCTGCGGCTTGGCGCCGAGGGCCAGCGCCGTCTCGCCCGGCGAAGGCGCCGCCAGCCCTGCCTTCTCGTAATGTTCGAGCACGGCCGTCGAGAGCGCCGACTCCTCGCCGGTGAGCTGGGCGCTGCGGCCAGGGAGCGTCACCTGATCTCCCTGCACGACGAGCACCTTCTGCGCCGCCAGCCAGCCGAGGTAGACGTCCGCCAGCTCGGCCCCGCGGCCGCGCAGGATGCGCCGCACGGCTTCCGCCTTGGAGATCGACTCGGCGAGACGATCCTTCTGGAAATGTTCCTTGAGGACGCGCCGCGCCCGCTCGGTCACCCGCTGCACGGCGCCGGGCGCGATCCAGCGGCGAGCCCGCCCATGCTCCTCGGGCACCTCGATCAGCTTCTGGTCGCGGGCCAGCGCCGCCAGCCGTTTCGCCACCTGGGCGGGCGGCACTCCCAGGCGCCGCGCCATCTCGGCCGCCTCGACGCCGCGCTCGCCCGCCTCCTGCACCCAGAAGGGGAGGGCGGCCACGAGGTCCTTCTGGAGGGCGGTCAGCGCCTGCTGGAGAACGGTGCCGCGATGGCGCCGCCAGCGTGGATCGAGGATCTCGCCGCCGCCGAGAGTGGTGGGCGGCGAGGGGCGGCGAATGATGAAGCGGTCGCCGCGCAAGCCTGAGACCGGTGCCTGGAGACGGATCTCGACGGGACCGGTCTCGCCCGGCGCCAGACCCTCGGGACTCAGCGGCCGCATGCGCCCGAGCACTTCCGAGGCGTAGAGGTGGAGGCGGACCGGGATGAAGCCGCGGAGCGGCGCCGGCGCGTCCGGCAGGAGGGTGAAGCGGGCGAGCAGGCTGGTGGTGGCCTGGAACGCCTCCGGGAGCCCAAGCTGCATGCCGCGCGCGAGATCCTCCAGCGCGACGCCGGTGAGCTGGAGCGAGGTGCGCTCGCCGGCGTCCGCCTGCTCGCGCGGCTGGCCGTGGACCTGCACGCTTCGCACGCGCACCCGCTCTCCCTTGGGCAGCAGCTCCAGCGTGTCGCCCGGCTTGATGGCGCCGCTCGCCAGCGTGCCGGTCACCACCACGCCCAGACCCTTGAGATGAAAGGCGCGGTCGACCGGCAGCCGCGCCGGCCGGTCGGGCTCGTCCGGCATCGCGTGCTTCGCCGCCAGGTCGAGCAGCGCCGCCTTGAGCTCCGGGATCCCCTGGCCGGTCGTGCTGGAGACCGGCAGGATGGCCGCGCCGGCGAACGGAGTGGCGGCGATCAGCTCCTCGACCTCGAGCTGGGCGAGCTCCACGAGGTCGGAGGAGACGAGGTCCACCTTGGTCAGCGCCACCAGGCCGGCGGGGATGCCGAGCAGCGAGCAGACGGCGAGGTGCTCGCGCGTCTGCGGCTTCACCCCCTCGTCCGCGGCCACCACCAGCATCAGGATGCGGATGCCGCCGAGCCCCGCGAGAGCGTTGTGGAGGAAGCGCTCGTGCCCGGGCACGTCCACGAAGCCCAGCTGGAGATCCCCCACCGTCAGATGGGCGAAGCCGATGTCGATGGTGATGCCCCGCGCCTTCTCCTCGGCCCAGCGGTCGCAGTCGATCCCGGTCAGGGCCAGCACCAGGCTGGTCTTGCCGTGATCGATGTGCCCGGCGGTGCCGACGATGACGCGACGCATGGAGGGGGCTTGCGAGCTCAGCCGGCCTTCTTCGCCAGCACCTCGCGGGCGATGCGGTTGATGGTGCCGCCGTCCGCGCTGGAGCCGAAGCGGGCGATCACCCCCTTCATGATCGGCCCCATGGCCGCCGGCCCGGAGAGCCCCTGCGCGGCCACGATCTCCTCGACGGCGGCGCGGACCTGACCCTCGTCCACCTGCGCCGGCAGGAAGGCGTTGAGCACTCCCAGCTCGGACTCCTCCTTGGCGGCCAGCTCCTCGCGGCCGCCGGAGCGGTACTGCGAGATGGACTCCTCGCGCTGCTTGATCGCCTTGCGGACCAGCGAGATGAACCCCGCCTCGTCCACCTCGCCGCCGCGGCGGATGCGCTCGTTCTTGATCTCCGCCAGGAGCATCCGGAGGGTGGAGAGCTTCTCCTTCTCCCCCGACTTCATGGCGGTCTTGACGTCGGCCTCGATGCGTTGCTGCGGTGTGGTGGTCGTCATGGAGGGGGATTATAGGCGCCTCGCCCGGGCGGGCTATGATCTCGCCTGATGAAGGCCCGCCTCCCATTGCGCTCGTGGAGAGCTCGGAGCGTCCTGCCCTCCGAGCCCTCACCCTCGATCCCTCTCCCAGGGGGAGAGGGAGGGCTCGTTGATGGAACGAGGATCTTGGGCGAAGGGTCCCCCCTCTCCACTCCGTGGAGAGGGGCCGGGGGTGAGGCCTCGAAGGGCAGGTCGCCGCGCGAACGAGGTCGCCGCGGGTGGGTTGTCCTCACAGCCCTCCTCCTCGCTGCCTGCCACCCAGCCCTCCCTTCCGCTCCAGAGGACGGCCGCATCCGCGTCGCCGTCAGCGTGCCGCCTCAGGGCTATTTCGTCCGGCGGATCGGCGGCGACCACGTGCGGGTGGAGGTGATGATCCCTCCCGGCTATTCGCACGTCGACTATCCGTTGACGCCGCGGCAGGTCGCCGCCCTCAGCAGGGCGCGGCTCTATGTGGCGGTGGGGCATCCGGCGTTCGAGTTCGAGCAGGTGCAGCTCAAGCCGGTCCTCAGGGATCTCCCCGGGCTTCAGGTCGTGGACATGTCGCGCGACATGAGCCTGATCGCTGGGGCGGTCGAAGGGGATGAGGACGAGCATGGCCGCGCCGGCGGCGATCCGCACGTCTGGGTGGCTCCCGATACGGTGGCGGTCGCCGCGCGGAACATCGCGGCGGCCCTCGCGGGGATCGACCCCGCGCACGCCGCCGAGTACCGCGCCAACCTCCAGAGCTTCGAGGCGGAGATCGCCGGGCTCGACCGCGAGATCCGCGCGCGGCTGAGCGGCCGGGTGGGCGACCGCTTCATGGTCTACCACCCCACCTGGGGATACTTCGCGCGCGAGTACGGCCTCCAGCAGGTGGCGATCGAGGCCGAGGGGAAGGAGCCGAGCGCGCAGCGGCTGATCCAGCTGATCGACCGCGCGCGGCGGGAACGGATCGAGGTCGTCTTCGTCCAGGCGGGCTTTCCGCGCAAGAGCGCGCAGGTGATCGCCGAGGCGGTCGGCGGGCGGGTGCTGGTCGCCGATCCGCAGGACCCGGACTGGCTCGGCAACCTCCGCCGGGTCTCGAAAGAGCTCCAGGAGGCGCTCCCCCATGCCTGAGCCCGCGACTCCGCCTCTCGTCGAGGTTCGCGACGTCACCTTCGGCTACGGCAAGGAAGTGGTGCTCGACCACGTCTCGCTGGGGATCGGCGCGCGCGACTTCCTGGCCGTCATCGGCCCCAACGGCGGCGGCAAGACGACGCTGCTCAAGGCGATCCTCGGCCTCGTCCGCCCCTGGTCCGGCGAGGTGGCCTTCAACCTGCCCTCGGGGCCGTCTGGATCTTCAGGAAATAACCCGCGCGGCCGGCTCGGCTACGTGCCTCAGTTTTCCACCTTCGACCGCGATTTTCCCCTGCGCATCGCCGACATGGTGCTGATGGGGCGCCTCGGCCGCCGCTCCCTGCTCCGCCCCTACTCACGCGACGACCGCGCCGCGGCGAACGCGACGCTCGACCGCCTCGGCCTTGGCGGGGTAGCCCGCTCGCACGTCTCCGAGGTCTCCGGCGGCCAGCTCCAGCGCGCGCTGATCGCCCGCGCCCTGGTCGCCGATCCCGAGATCCTCTTTCTCGACGAGCCCACGGCCTCGATCGACGCCGAATCGCGCGAAACGCTGCGCGACCTCCTCCAGCAGCTCAACCTCACCATCCCGATCGTCGTCGTCACCCACGACGTCACCTCCCTGGCGCCGATGGTGAAGCGGATCGCGTGCATCAATCGCAAGCTTTTCTACCATGGCGACCCCGACCTCTCCCTGGAAGTGATGGAGGAGGTCTACGGCTGCCCGGTCGAGCTGGTCACCCACGGCGTGCCCCACCGGGTGCTCCACGACCACCATCACTGAGGCGGAATTCGAATGCACGGATTTGTCGCCGCCCTCCACTACGAGTTCCTGCGCAACGCCGTGCTGGCCGGCGTGATGGCGAGCGTGCTCTGCGGCGTCATCGGCACCTTCGTGGTGGTCAAAAAGCTGGCGTTCATCAGCGACGGCATCAGCCACGCCGCGTTCGGGGGGATGGGGATCTGCTTCTTCCTCGGGATCGATCCGCTGCTGGGCGCGATCCCCGTGGCCCTCGCCTGCGCCTTCGCCCTCGGCGCCGTCGACCGCGAGACCATCCGCTCCTACGACGCGATCATCGGCGTCCTCTGGTCGGTGGGCATGGCGGTGGGCGTGGTCTTCGTCTACAAGACGCCCGGCTATGCGCCGAACCTGATGACCTACCTGTTCGGCAACATCCTGCTGGTCACCCGGCGCGACCTGGCGGCGATCCTGATTCTGGCCGTCTCGGTGCTGGCGCTGCTCTTCATCTGCTTCAAGGGAATCGTCGCCGTGGCCTTCGACGAGGTCTTCGCGCGGGTGCGGGGCCTGCCGGTGCGATTGCTGATGGCGCTGCTGCTCGGCATGATCGCGCTCTCGGTGGTGATCCTGATCCAGGTGGTGGGGATCATTCTGGTGGTGGCGCTGCTGACCATCCCCTCGGTGATCAGCCTGATGCTCTGGAAGGATCTGCGCAGCGTGCTCGCCGGCTCCGTCGCCATCGGCGTCGGCATCACCCTTGGTGGGCTCGTCCTCTCCTTCGACTATGACCTTCCGTCCGGCCCGGCGATCATCCTGCTCGGCGCGGTGCTGCTGGTGGGGGTTTACGGGGGAAAGCGGCTGCGCCTTCGCCGGCCCGCGTCTATATAGAGACGGGCTACCCTCTCCGCTTTCGTCGATCCAGACCATTAGTTTTTCGTCTTCTCCATATAGATTTTTGTCCCCGCGAGGCAGAGAAGTCAGTGCGCCATATAAATTGTTCATCCAGCCATATAGAAAAAGGGAGTACCCATATAGAGGAGCCGGTGGTCTATATGGCGCATGAGCTCGGAAGGCGTGGCTGCTCACTGCGCCATATAGTGATATATAAAAATTATATGGGCAGCTTCACTCCCAAGCCAGGGCACAACCGCGTCTATATAGGCTCTCGAAAGAAATATATGGATGACGCCCTCCGCTCGGTTCTGGAGGGTCTCCTTCATATAGAGCGAAGAAAAAAATAATGGCCGGGAGCCGTAAACAAAGGCGGGCGGCGCCGGGTCTGAGAGAGCGTGAAAGGCCCCAGGCTCTCCAGAAAACCCGCGGCCGTTCCCCGGAAGAGCGAGAGCTTCGAGCTGCTGATCGATAAGGCTCCGGGAAGTCGCGGCAAGCGGTACAAGGTCTGGCTGATCCGCTCGCCGGCGGGCGAGGCGCCAGCGGACACCCAGCATTCCTTTGGGGAGAAGGACCTGAAGAGGGTCTGGCGCGATCTCCGTCCCGAGGGCTCTACGCAAACGACACCCGAGGAGATCGGCTCCGAGCTGTTTCGCGCGCTGATCTCGGGAGAAATTCAGCGGCAGTGGGACAAGAGCCTCGCGATCGTCCGCTCGCAGAAGAAGGGTCTGCAGCTCCTTATCCGGCTGGGCAAGGTCCCAGAGCTGGAAGGATGGCCTTGGGAACTTCTCTACGACCGGTCTCACGGCGGATTCCTCGCCCTCTCCGGCGAGATCTCGGTGGTGCGCTATCTGGAGAACCCGACCTGGCGGCGGACGACGACCGCTCTACCGCTCAGGATCCTCGTCGTCGTCGCCAATCCGGCGGACTGCGGGCGCATCGACGGCGACGGGGAGTGGGACCGGCTGAACCGCGCTCTGAAAAGGCTCACCGCCGACGGCAAAGTTCGGATGGAACGGCTGAGCCCGCCGACGCTACCGGCCCTGGAGAAAGCGATGAGCCGCTCCTGGAACATCGTCCATTTCGTGGGCCACGGCAGGTTCGAAGACGGTGAGGGGAGCTTGGTCCTGGAGGATGGGGAGGGCGGAAGGCATGAGGTCCCCGGCAGAACGTTGAAGGTGCTGCTGCAAAGGCAGAAAAATCTCCGGCTCGCCGTGCTGAATTCCTGTGTAGGAGCGAAAACCTCGTCGGAGGACGTCTTCGCGGGAGTGGCGCAGTCTCTGGTGATGGGAGGAATTCCCGCGGTGGTTGCAATGCGGAGCCGGATCTCCGACCGTGCGGCGCTTACCTTCGCGGAGAGATTCTACGAGTCGCTCGCCAAGGCTCTCCCCGTCGACGCCGCCCTCGGCGAGGCGCGGCAGGCGATGTACGTGGGCGGGGAGGATCTCGAATGGAGCACGCCCGTGCTCTACATGCGCTCGGCGGGCTCGGTCATCACCGAGAATCTCTGGCGCGCCCTGCTGGCAGCGGCTCTCGGCGCGGCGGCCCTCGCCGCCGGTACCTACCGGGTCTCGACCCTGCCCGATCGCTCCTCGGACCCCGCCTGCCCGTCACCGCCCGGTCTCGATGTCTCCTTCGTGAAGATCGAGCCCGAGCCCGACCGCCCGTTCGCCATGGGCACCAAGGGTCTCCGTCTGGTGAAGATCACGCATCCCTACTGCCTCGGCAAATTCGAGGTGACGCAGAGCGAATGGAAGAAGATCATGGGCCCTCCTCCCAAGCAGGCCAAGGAAGGAGACGATCTGCCGGTCGGCGACGTGTCGTGGAACGAGGCCGAGGCGTTCCTTTCCCGTCTCGCGGCGAAAGAGCCGGCGGCCCATTATCGCCAAGCGACAGAAGCGGAATGGGAGTATGCGGTGCGGGCGGGAACGCCGAGCCGATTCACTTTCGGCTCAGACGCTTCGGAGCTGAGGAAATACGGCAACTGCCACAAAACGGGCGAGCCGACTCAGGTCGGACGGTTCCAACCGAACCCATGGGGTCTCTACGACATGTATGGCAACGTCGCCGAGTGGGTGGCGGACTGGTACGGCCCGCTGTCGGACGGGTCTGTCATCGATCCCACGGGGCCCGCGACAGGGACCGAGAAAGTCCGGCGGGGTGGGAGCTTCAGCTACCACGATGATTGTGACTCATCGGTCAGGAAAGGCTCGAAGCCCGAC
Source organism: Thermoanaerobaculia bacterium (assembly GCA_036271335.1). Lineage (GTDB taxonomy): Bacteria > Acidobacteriota > Thermoanaerobaculia > Multivoradales > UBA5704 > DATARR01. Next base: position 15,408 of record DATBAW010000202.1, on the reverse strand, counting down.
CTACGGAGACCGGATACAGGCTTTCGGATCGTCAGGGACCCGGTGCCGTGAATCAAAGGTTCCCCCCCAATGTAGAGACGCCCCGTGGGGCGTCTCCGAGGCGGCGAAACCGGCGCGATCTTCCGGCGCCTCGTCGGGCACGCCGTGATCTGCGGAACATCCTTTCCGTCGCGAAGACGCCCCACGGGGCGTCTCTACATTGGGGGGCGCCATTGGAGGCGACCCTTGAGGAGGCGACACTGGGGGCGGCCATGGTCAATCGACCTCGCGGTCGCCCGCAACGCCGGACGAATTACTTCCCCTTCGCCACCTCCGCCAGCGACTTCTTCCGCGCCGCCTCGAACTCGTCCCCGGCGTTCCAGGTGGGCATCTTCACGGTGTCGGCGACGATCAGGCCGGTGTAGAAGCCGAGCTGGGTGTCCTCGATCATGCCGTCGTAGACCCACTTGGGATCGAACTCGTCGCTCGGCTGGTGATAACGATGGAGCTCGTACTCCTCGGCCTGCTCCTTGCCCCAGCCCTCCGGCTTGCCGATGAAATCGGTGCCCGCCTCGGGGTGGATCGCCGGCACGCCGACCTTCGCGAAGCTGAACTGGTCGGAGCGGTAGAAGAAGCCGCGGTCGGGGAACTGATCGCCTTCCAGCCGGCGCCCCTGGCGGGCGGCGATCGCCTTCACGATGCCGTCCAGCGACGACTTGCCGAGGCCGATCTCGGTGACGTCGTGGGTGCGCCCGTGGACGTTGCCGCCGTCGTAGTTGATGTTCGCCGCGATCCGGCCGGCGGGCACGGGCGGGTGGGTCGGCCGCCCCTGGCGGGAACGGTTTACCGTCCGGACCCTCCCTACCTCCCGCTTCAGCTCCGCCTGCGACCTCTTTCGTACCGCTTTGAGCTTGTCGCCGGGGTTCCAGGTGGGAATCTTCGGGGTGTTGGCGAAACGTTCTCGATCATGCCGCCATATACCGTTGGCATTGGCAAGGCTAAACAAAATCCCTTCATCACGCCTCTTAACCAGCATAGAGGCTGTACGCATACAGGCGGCACTATGAAGGAAACACCTCCCTATCCCGACAAGCCTCCCCCAAGCTCTTCCGATGGAAGAGCCTCAGGAGGCCTTTGGTCGGCCTCGTCCAGCTTGACGCCAGACCCAGCTCTGCTGCGGGAGATTGGCTACATCACCGCCGAGTCCAAGCACGACTGTGTCCTCCTGGGCACCGCCGGAGCGGGGAAAAGCAGCTTCCTGAGCGCCCTATTGCGGGCCTGTCAAGGAGATGCCCAGGGAGGTTTCAGTCTCTCCCTGTTTCCTGGGGCGGCCCTTGCGGAGCTGGCCGGAGAGGCTGCACGGTTCGTGGCCGGAGGTTCGACCGCGATCACCCCCACGGAAGAGCCGGTCTCCTACGATTTTCAGCTCGAGGTCAGAGCACCTCAGAGTGGTGATCCCCTCTCTCTGGAGGTCGTCGCGCGGGAGCTCCCGGGCCGCGAGCTCTTCGGCCCTTCCGAAGGGGAGCCGCTGCTCAGCCGTTCGACGCAGGCCAAGCTCTGGCTGCAAGCCTCACGACGTGCGAGCTGTCTCATCCTCTGCGTCGATTCCATGAAGACCGACAGGCTCCGCTGGGAGATCCTCCTGCCTCAGCTCGTCGAGAGCCTCGCCGTCAGCTCCGGCCGTCTGATCGAACGGCTGAGCAGGTCCGGCCAGAGCGATCTGCCCCCCGTCCTGAGCCCGAAGCGCCAGCTCCCCTACACCCGGATTCTGGTCCTGCTGACCAAGATCGATGAAGCCTGCGCCGCCGCGGCCTCGGGGATCCTGTCGCAAGGCCCGCAGGCACTGGGGCCCATCTCGCCGCTCCTGGCCAACCTGGCTCGGCGCCCTCGGGATCTCGCCGAGCAGCTCGATCCGATTCGCATGGTCGAGGACCGCTTTGGGACCGCCCTTCTCGGCCAGCTCCGGGCCGCCGCGGCTCCGGAGGTGCGCTTGGCCGTGGGCCTAGCGAGCGCCTGGGGCTTCGGCGCCCCGGCAGCGACCCGGACCTGCGGCGCGTCCGCTCTTGAACGGTGGTCACCCTTCGGTATCCGGGAAGCCCTGCTCTTCCTCGCCACAGGGGAAGCACGGCATCCTGTCGCGGAGCTCACCCCGAACTCAAGGGTCGAGCCTTCTGATCTTTCTGCCGGGAACAAGAGAGAAAAACGGCTTCAATTCGGAGGTCGCCGATGATCTTGTCCAGCCGCCATGATCGTAACTCGGAGCAAGAGCTTCCGCCGGAGCGGCCCGAGATCAAATTCTTTCTTACGATACCGCAAACCGACGCGCCCAAACGGCTGCCGAGCCGTCTTGCCCGCAAGATGGGACTGCATCTCTACTCCGAGGTTCTCCTCGGCAAGAGCGCGCGGACGGAAATGAACTTCGCAGCCTTCATTCTGCTGATCGTCAGCCTGTTCGAACTCAGCGCCTGGTTCTTTCTATTCAACACGATTTTCAACTCGGACCTGGTGAAATTCGGTCTACCGACGATCCCGGCAGTTCTCATGGCTGCTCTGTTCGGGTCTGCCGTCTTCTGGTTCGAGCGTCAATTCCTCACTACCGACGAGGACCAGAGGAAACGCGCCTGGGGAGCGGCCGTCATTCGAGTGGCCTTCATTCTCACGGCGGCCTTCATCACGGCGCAGCCGCTCGAGCTCCTCTTCTTCCGCGTGCCGGTCCAGAAGAGGGTCCATGAGGAAGGCATCCGAGAGGAGGCCGTCAGCAAGCTCGCCGCACTGCTCAAGGAAGGTGAGCAAGAGACTGCGGCTATAAATGATCAATCAAAGATAAACCAGGCGTCATATGACGAGTTGCAGAAGCAACTCCAGGACTTGGCGGCGCAGAGGGGGTCTCTTGCAGCTCAGTTGACTACTAAGCAAGGCGAGCTAGCAGCCGCGAGAAGCGAGTCTGCAAGGTTTAGGGACGAGCGCAATTCCGCGGATATGCCGGCCGGAAGAAGAGGCGCCGAGATCGGGTATGCGAGAGCCGAGGCCCTCGCGGCAAGAATATCCGGAGAGATCGGCCAGATACGGCTCGGCATTGCCGAGGCGGATGGCAGAAGCCCCGAGATTCGTGATCAGGCGAAGGAGGCAAAAAAAGAGCTCATCGAGCTGATCAAAATGCGGCTGGCTAGCAACACCGGACGTGATCACAGGCTCCGTAGCTGGATCGATCAGCTCAAGGATTCGAAGCCGAAAGAGACGGTCGAGGAGAATTGGAAGATCGCTACCTCCGCCCATCCGGACGCTTCCGGTTCTTCGATCTTGGATAAGCCCTGGCCGCCCTACAAGGATCCGGAGTACGATTTCTTCGAGCAGATCCACGCGGTGTGGGACCTGGTATACGGCCGGCCGCCGCGGTGGCTGAACGCCCCGCCGGCAATCCAGACGACCCTCGAGACACAGTATGGCTTCGCGAGCCTCGACCAGGGGAGGAGAGGGTGGCAGTGGCACCTGTTCCTGTCCGTCCTGGCCTGCCATCTGATCGCCATTTTCATTCCATTCCTGGTGCTCACCATCAAGCTGTTCCTGATGCCGAATGCGTTGCGAATCTACTACTCGAGCCGGCATCAAGCCGAAGCCGGCGACGGGGACGCTTGGCTGGCCCGGTACGTCGACGAGAGCGTCAAAGGAAGATAACGGAGGGGGATGCGTTGATCGACTTCAATTTGGGATTGATCGAAGGCAAGGCCGGCGTTCTCGTCTATGCGAGCGCCGGGCCCGACGGCTCGCTCGGCCAGGCCTGGCGGCCTCTCGAGGCCGAGGAGCTGGCCGGCATCGAACGAATCCGACGGCAGGCGGAGCCCGCGGTCACGAGTCGCTCCGTACGGGACGAAACGAGAGATCTCTGTTCGGCGTCGCCCCAGAGTCTTTCCCTCAGAGACGTCGAGGGGAAATTCCTGGAACTCGGGCGGGAGCTCTTCGACCTCTTGGTGCAGGACGAGGTCCGGGAGGTCTACGAGCGGGCGCGTTCGACTGCACTCGAAAGGCAAGACACGATGCTCTTTCTGCTCAAGCTTCGGGAAGGGTCGTGCCTGCAACTCGTGCCGTGGGAGATCCTCCATGACGGCAACCGGTTCCTGGCGAAGGACCCACGCACGGCGATTGTGCGCTATTTCGAACGGCCCTCGCCAGTGGCAAGCCTTGAAGTTGAACCGCCGTTGCGCCTGTTGGTGACACTGGCCAGTCCCAGTGACCTATCCCCGTTGGCGCTCGAAGAGGAGATAGCGGCACTTCGTACAGCCTACCAGGAGATGGGACGACTCGTCGTCCCTGTTGTCAAGCGCAAGGTCTCCCTGGGGGCGCTGGAAAGCGTCTGGCGCCGAGCGAGAAACGAAGGAAAGCCTTTCCACATATGGCATCACTGTGGCCATGGCGGCTGGAAGGCTGATGGGGGAGAAGACCGTTACGTGCTATGTCTCGAATCGGAGGGGAAGAGCCAGCCAGTGGAGGTTGACCAACTGCGGGAGATCGTGGGATTCTGCCCTGGGCTTCGGATTGCTATATTTAACATTTGTCATAGTGGTTCGAACGCTGGGATCGTGCCGGCCCTGGCAAGCCTCGATGTCCCAGTAGTGATCGGATTCCAGCGGGCTGTCCACGATCGAGCCGCCATTCAGTTCGCCTCTGTGCTACATCGGAGCCTGCTTCATATCCCAGTAGAACTAGCGGTGAGTGAGGCACGCAGCTCAATCAGCATCAACAAGATCTCGTTCGATTGGGCTCATTCCTTGGCGTTCTCACGTCGGCGCGACCGGGGGACCTTGCTGCCGAAACCAGCTAGGGCCAAGGAAGATGTGGTGAAACAGCCAGCAGCGGCGGAGCTTCGCAAGTCGAGGGGTAGCATAAGCATCGAGCTCGACAAGCTTGCTGGGACCGGCAATCAGGTTATTGGTGCAAACGTGCTGGGCGGAAATGCCTCGGAGCTTCCCAACATCCAATTGAAGGCTCGCGAAATTTCGGGTTCAGGGCAGCGGTATGTCGGCTTTCAGATGATTAGCGGTTTTTCTGATTCGGACATCCAGAGGCGCAGCGCACAGGCTTCGCAGCTCTTGGAGGAGCTCGACCATCTTGTGGAGAAGGGGCGTAGTCATGGAGACTGAGCAATCCGGGTGGGGGCAGGAAGATATAAAAGGCGGAGATCCAGGCGACTCCGGAAGCTCCGGGCCCACTGGCAGCAGCGAAGATATTGATCTCGCAAATTTTGAGAGTCAAGGGGGCGAGGTAGAAGATCTATTTTCAGGATGGGGTCAAGGAGATGACCAAGCGAATGGAATTACGGAGCAGATGGCTAGAGAAGGCATATCCGGGCGGTTGGATAAGGCTTTGGAAAATCCGGAGATCTCTGCCCCTGCGGGAAGTGCCATTAACAAGGATGGCATAGAGATTACTGTAAAAGTTGGTAAATCGGAGGGCGAACGCAACAATGTAGCGGGAGTCATAAACAATATCAACTATGGCGGAACCATAGATCCAATAATTAAACCGCTAGCCCCAGAAAGTATATCAGAGATGCGTGATGTATTCGCGCCGCCGGATGGTTATGAAGAACTCGTCAAAGACTTGGTTTGTCGGAAGCCTTGTGTGATCGCTGTATATGGGCCAAAGCATTGTGGCAGGCTGACCTGTGCCGTAAATGTTGCCCACCGTCTTTGGGGGCAAGGCGGCAATTCGCCAGAGATGTTCAGGTACAAGCGTGTCATGGATGAAATTGCCCCGCTAAGTCAAATAATAGCATCCAAGAACGTAAAGCCAGGTACGATCCTTATCCTTGAGGAGGTTTTTGCAAGCAATGTGTCTCGGCAGGAGCTTGAATATCCGGATGTCAGTGAGCTCGAGAAGTCCCTAAGCGACAAGAAATGTGGCCTCTTGTTGACGATGGAGACTGAAGAGGTTACGTTTCTTTCGGTTGCCAGTATCAATTCGAAGGTGGAAGAACAGTGGAGAGTCTTGGAGTCACATCTGAGCTACCTCGAGAAACAGGGGAAGTGGCCTCCGGGAAAGAATCTAAGAAATGAAGTTGAATCGAGGCGGGCTTGGCTTGAGCAGGGCCTCCGCAATCCTTCCAAGATCGCCCGGTTCTGTCGGTGGATCATTGAGCAGTATAGGCGCAGTCCACGGGATATTGGCGAGATTATTGAGGAGTTTAACACCGCGGATCGCAGAGCGCTAAAGGAATGGTTCGACGGCTTGTGCAAAAACGAAAAACTGTTGGCGATGCTGACATATCTATTGGGCGGGAGCGAGCGCCAGCTCCTTGAGGAATTCTACCGAAAATCGGTGTATGGACTGCGGACCAGCGGATTCGACTGGTTAGATGATCCGCGCCGGCAAGGCTTTGGGGATATGGTAGCTTCCATTGAGGCACGAGATCTGGGAGGCTGGATCGAGTTTAAGGATGCCGAGTTCGAGGAGGAGGTAGAGGTTCAAGTCAAGAGTTGGGCTCACCTACTCTGGTCTGTTTTGGAACCGTTGGTAAAGGATGTAGGGCCCGGGGAGGAGTGGAGCCCTTGGCAACCGAGGCGAGCGCTCGGCAACGCTCTTGGGAGGATGTCGGTCTACGGTAGGAGGAGCTTCGGCCAGGCTTTGCAGCACCTAGCCGGAATGGGAAGCATGAAGGCGGCCATGGTTGCCGGTTACGCTTTGGAGGAATCAGTCCGTAGGAACTCCGACTCTCAGAAAAGGCCGGCGCTCGAGACGTTGCTCTCTTGGATCGACTCCGGAAATCCACCATTGATGTTGGCGGCAGGCGCATCGCTGGCGCAGGTTTACTCCGCAACAGTTGATCAACCTGGCGGCCGCGAAGGAGGGGAAGTATTTCAAGAGAGCCTGATCGTTTTGCTGCGACGTTTAGTTGTAATGTCAGCAAAATTCAATGAAGAAGTGCTGAGTGATCTAAGGAGTAAGGCTCGGAAAGAACGGGAGAAAGTGCCGGCAGAAAAGAGAGCCGAAATCGACGATAAGAAGGCGGTTGAAGATTCTGTAAAACGGAAAGCTTGGGCCTTAGGCTGCGCGAGCAGGAAATGTGCTTGGAGGTCAGCTCAAAGAATCTTTACGTTGGACTCCCAGCGCAGCCGGTTCCTGGGTAGATGGCTTCAGGAGGATAACGAGTTTCTGGTCGAGGTCGCGAGAGAGGCGTTGATGCTGATCTTCGGGTCTCTCACCAAGCCACGTTACAAGCCCGGTGAGGCGAAGCATTGGCCGTTCCTCGATCTGGTGGAACCTGTGCTCGCGGCTGCGGGAAAAGGCAAGCACGATCGGCTGCTCGTGGAGCAGGTCTTCCTGGCCGTGAAGAGCTGGCTCCGTTGGCCGAGCTGGCGCGGTCCCATCTTCCAGGCTCTCCTCGACGTGGCGAACCGCGGCAGCTCGGACGTGCGGGCGAAGCTCCGTTCCGCCTTGTCGCGCTTCTGGCTGCATCGGGGCTCGAATGAGGAGTCCGAGCAGGCGTTCCAGATCGCGCAGGCCGTGATTGCCCGCGCGTATGCCATGGACGGAACCCTCATGGACCGGCCGCGCTTCGGCCGCTGTGTCTTCGTGCTCGACCCCACCTTCCTGAGTGGGGACGAGGAGGGCCGGGATCGCAAGGAGAAGGAGGACGAGGAGCGCGCGAAGGAGGCCCGGGATCGCAAAGAGAAAGTGTACCGCCATCTCACCGGTCTTCTGGAAGCGCAGGTCGACGTCTCGGTCGTTCACCTGGGAGCGAGCGATGCCGTCCAGCTCAAGGACCAGAACGCGCTGCCGCTTGCGCTGGACCACTCGGTTCCGCCGCTCGTGATGCCCGCTCTGGAGGCTGCGTGGACGGCAGACACGCGGCTGGTCTTCGTCTTGACAGCGCGCGGCCTCTGGGATCTGGAGGACGTCGCCGGCCAGCCGTGGGCCAAGGATTTCTTTGTGGTGGCCGCGGGCGACGAGGTAGGCGAGCACGAAGGGGTCCAGACCATCCCGATCGGAAAAGATCCCAAGCCGGAGGAGGTGGAAAAGGTGGAGAAGGCCCTGCAGGCCCGTTGGGCCAGGGCGCTGGTCCAAGCGGGACCCTGGGACTGGTGGGGCGTGCTGCGAAGCTTTGGCCTTGGCGAGGAGATCGAGGAAGGACCGCGCCCATGGCTCGGCCGCTTGGTGGGCGGCCTCGGAGACATCGGTCTGGCCACGGGCCACGGCGACCTCGCGCGCAGGATCCTCTGCATCTTCGGCTGGTACGCCTCGCGGGACCTGCGGGCCTGCGCCCAACTGCTCCGGAGCTGGTTATTGGAAAGGCCGTTGGAAGATGGGGCCCTGCCCTTCCAGCAGTGGATGGGCGCGGCCGGAGCGCGGGCGCTGTTCGCGATCCACTCCGCCGAAACGCCTTCGCCCGAGGATTCAGCGCCGGAGATCCTGTTCGAGGAGCTGGCCGCGCCGCTGGCGGCCCAGAACAGGGACGGCTCCGAGGCCGTGCTGCGCGCCGTCCGCCAGTGGATCGAAGAGCCGTTGTGGGCCTGGTACTTGGCCGGCGACATCGTGAAGGGTCGCGGCCGTCTGCTGCGGTGGGCCGAGCAGTTCGCGCCGCAACACGCCGGCGAGCTCCGGCGGCTCCTGCCCGAGGTGAAGGAGACCGCGCAGCTCCGCGACGGCTGGGAGTCGCTGGCGGCAATGATCGAGCGGATCCGGCTCCGCGCCGCGTTGGGGGCGCCCAAGGAGCTGCCCAAGCTGAACGAGGGCGAGCGCTATGCCTTGATCGTGCTCGACGCGGCGTCGAAAGCCGGGAACCTCGATAGCGTGGCGAGCGATCTCTTCCGCTTCCTGAATAGCCGGAACGGACATTCCTTGAAGCCCGTGATCTATCGGCTGGGAGAGCGCCAGCCGGTCTGGGTCGCCGGCGCGCCGCCACCGCCGAGCGATGTGCTGCTGGTGCCGGAGTCTCCCCGGCAGCCGCGGCTCCTCGGGCCGATCCTGATGGATCCCATTTCTCTGAAGAATACGCAGCTCGTGCTGGTCTTGACGACCCGGCCGCTGCTCGACGCCGAGGACTGGCTGGAGACGGAGTGGCGAGAGCACATCGTGTTCTATCAACCAGGCGCGGACGGGGAGCGCCACCCCGGCTTCGCGGCGGTGCCTGCCCTGAACGGAAAATCCATGGGCGTTGCCATCGCCCGCTTTCTCTTGCGAGACGCGGAGGGTGAGGTTGCGGACGAGGACGCGGCGAGCGCCGCCTGAGCGGAGGATCATCATAATGGAAATCAAGATTCACGAGGACCCTGTCGGCTTTCCCATGCTCCAGGTGGAGCCTGACCTCTTTCTGCACTGGCTACCGATCACCAAGATCCAGTTCGAATATTTCCTGAGCGATGCCTATGATCGATCGTTCGACATCCGGTGGTACGAGGAGGTTCTGAGATTGAATCCGCGGGTGACGCCTGCGAAGATCTCGCCTTCGAACTATTGGAACGCTTTTCTCTCGGGTGTGCTGCCCGCCGAGGCGCAGCGGTTCGCCTTCTGGTGCGGTGACGGCTTTCGGCTGCCTTCCAGGCAGGAGTGGGCCCGGGCGTACCGGATCTTGAGCTCGCAGCCCATCCTGGCCCTCGATAAGGAATTGGGAGATCTGCCGCCACGGCTGCGCGAGCTGGTCCTGCGCACCGAGGACGCGGCGTCGGAGGCGGCTCGCCGGCTGGGCTACAAGCGCAGCCTGGCGGACCAGCTCCTGATGCGGCTCGGCTTCTTAGAGTGGGTCAATGCCGAGGAGCGCTGGGGAGCCATGGGTGAGCCGTTCCCCGAGCTGTGCGGCACGCTGGCCGCGCCGGAGAGCGGTGAGCCCGTCTATCCCAACCGGCCCGACACCGTCCGGTTGCCGTGCCTGGGATTCCGTCTCGTCTTCGTCAACGGGAAATCGTGAAAGGACATCGCCATGGGCGTGATTCGATGGATCAAGAATTGCTGGCAGCAGTGGCGGCTGCGCAAGTTGCGGGTTGTGGTCCCCGATTTGCCACAAGAGCCGCCCGGGCCCGTGCCGACGTTGGAGATCTTTTCCCAGGCCGGGCACGGCAAGAGCAGCTATCTGTGGTCTCTGCTCTACATGTTGAGAAAGATGAGTATCGTGTGGCCCGACTATCTGTGCACGCCGCAGGACGACGCCACCGAGGAAGCTCTGAAGAGGATCCATGAGAGCGTTCGCGGCGCACTTCTACCGGCGCCGGGAGCCACGGAGAACAAACATCGCTATGCGCTTCACCTCCAGAGCATGGAGCGCTGGGGGGACCGAAAGTTGAGCGTCTGGGATTGGCCCGATCCCGTGTTCATGGCTTCTCTCGACGGCGACCGGCCCGAGAGGACCAATTGGCTCGCGCCGTCTCTGTGGCTCGTCAGCTTGCAAGACCTGGGGCGGGTGCGGACTGAGATCCTGGACATGCTCTTTGACGACCTGATGCGGACACGGACCCTCCAGGGCTTCGCGGCCTACACCCGCCCGTTCCGCCTCGTGGTGGTGCTGACCAAAGCGGACGCCATTCCCAATCTGCCACTGTCATTGCGTCAATATCTCAAGGACGATCCGCTCCGGGACGCGGTCCGCTCGGAGGTGTCCTTGCTGTCGCCGCCACCGTCGTCCCCTTCCGAGCCCCTGCGGCTCAAGGATGATTCCCTGCGCGAATATCTCGGGCGGCTCGCGCTCGTCCACCAGGAAATTCACCATTGGCTCGAGACTACGCTGGTCGGACACATGCTGATCCGCCGGGCCGCGGCGTATCACGTCGAGCTGCGGTTCTCGATCGTCTCCGCGACCGGCTCCGGTCTGGTCGACGGACAGAGCCTGCAGCTTCCCTGGAGCCCGCGAAGGGTGCTCGATCCCCTCTTCTGGGCATTGGAGCTCGACAGCCTTCCATTCGATGAGGATCAGGCGGCTACCGGCTACGGCGACCGCGCATGAGCCTCTCGCAGAGGTCTTCCCAGGGAACGCCCTGGACTGATCCCGACTCCAGCTCTGCTGCGCGGCGCTCGATTTCGGCCAGCCAGACGCCTTCGGCCTGAGGATCAGCCGGCTCGCGGCTGACGGCGCGATCTTGATCTTTCAATTTCAAGGCTCCCCCTCCACCTCCGCCAGCGACTTCTTCCGCGTCGCCTCGAACTCGTCGCCAGCGTTCCAGGTGGGCATCTTCGGGGTGTCGGCGACGATCAGGCCGGTGTAGAAGCCGAGCTGGGTGTCCTCGATCATGCCGTCGTAGACCCACTTGGGATCGAACTCGTCGCTCGGCTGGTGATAGCGGTGGAGCTCGTATTCCTCGGCCTGCTCCTTGCCCCAGCCCTCCGGCTTGCCGATGAAGTCGGTGCCCGCCTCGGGGTGGATCGCCGGCACGCCGACCTTCGCGAAGCTGAACTGGTCGGAGCGGTAGAAGAAGCCGCGGTCGGGGAACTGATCGCCTTCCAGCCGGCGCCCCTGGCGGGCGGCGATCGCTTTCACGATGCCGTCCAGCGACGACTTGCCGAGGCCGATCTCGGTGACGTCGTGGGTGCGCCCGTGGACGTTGCCGCCGTCGTAGTTGATGTTCGCCGCGATCCGGCCGGCGGGCACGGGCGGGTGGGTCGCCAGGTACTCCGAGCCGAGCAGCCCCTGCTCCTCGGCGGCCACGAAGGCGATCACGATCGAACGGCGCGGGCGCGTCGGCAGCGCGGTGAAGGCCTTGGCGATCGCCAGCACCTCGGCGCAGCCGGAGGCGTTGTCCACGGCGCCGTTGTAGATCTTGTCGCCGGTCTTGTCCGGCTGGCCGATCCCTAAGTGGTCGTGGTGGGCGGTGTAGATCACCACCTCGTCCTTGAGCTTCGGATCGCTCCCCGGCAGCAAGCCGAGGACGTTGGTGGTCTTCGTCCGATCAATCTTGTTGACGACGTCGAGCGAGGTGGTGATCCCCAGCGGGACCGGCTTGAAGTCGCGGCTTCGGGCCTGCTCGATCAGCTTGCCGAGGTCCTTGCCGGCGGCCTGGAAGAGCCTGCGGGTGGCCTCCTCGGTGGCCCAGGCCTTGATCTGGCTGCGGGGCTCGCCGGCGGCCGGGAGCTCGAACTTCTCGCCGCTCCAGGAGGTCTGCACCACCTGCCAGGGGTAGCCCGCGGACGGCGGGGTGTGGATGATGATCGCCGCCGCCGCGCCCTGGCGCGCCGCGCTCTCGTATTTGTAGGTCCAGCGGCCGTAGTAGAGCCGGCGCTTCCCCTCGAAGAGCTTGGGATCCCAGTCGGGATCGTTGTTCATCATCACCAGGACCTTGCCCTTGAGGTCCATCCCCTTGTAGTCGTCCCACTGGTACTCAGGGGCCTGGATGCCGTAGCCGACGAAGACGAGCTCGGCGTCGCGCAGGGTGGAGGTGGGCTCCTGGACGCCGCCGGAGGCGATGAAATCGTCCCACCATTTGAGGTCGACGTTCTGGCCGCCGGCCTTGAAGGTCCAGGTCTTGGGGACCTCGGACTTGATGCCGACGAGCTCGAAGGACTGTTGCCACTCGCCATTGGGGAGGGCCGGCTGATAGCCGAGCGATTCCAGGGAGGCCGCGAGATAGAGCTGCGCCGTCTGATCGCCGTGGCTGGACGGCCCGCGACCCTCCAGCAGGTCGTCCGACAGGAAGCGGATCGGCGCTTCGAGCGAGGCGCGATCGATCGCCTTGGCCGCCTTCTCGGCGCCGGGAGGGAGCTGGACGCCTGACGCCGGGGCCGAGGGCGCCTTCTCGGCGCCGGTCAGCACCGCCGGGATCGCCACCGCCAGGAGGACCGCGCCGAGGAAGATGCCGAGACTCCCCATCCAAACCAGATGCTTCGAGCTGTTCATGACAGAAAAAACCTCCATGAGGTCAAAGACTTTGAGGTGGGGACTGTAGCAAAGATGGGGGGCGGTTTGGTTCCTCGCCACCAGGGAAGCGCGGGTGGGGGGGCCGCAGCCGCCTGGGGTTGAAACCCCAGGCTCTTCAAAGCCCGCCCCTCCAGGGCGATCCCCCACCCGTACGATCTTCATTGGGAATACCTCATTGGCCTGGGATTTCAACCGAGGTGGCCGGGACGTTCGTCAAACTCCGCCGGAATCGTCGATCGACGGGCACCGGATCGGGTGGGACCGACGCGCGATTGTTTCGATGGATCGGCGGGGATCGGCTACGGGGGAAGCGCGGGTGGGGGACCGCCCTGGAGGGGGCGGGCTTTGAAGAGCCTGGGGTTTCAACCCCAGGCGGTCGGGACGGTCCCCCACCATACGGTCCCCCACCATACGGTCATCGAAGGAGGTCACGCCTTGCCCCCGCCCGCCCCCCACGCTATCGTTGTCGGGACGGGCCACCCATGCTGCGAACCACCGTACGCGACTGCCTCTATCTCAACTGGGCCTTCCCCGCGGAGACCCTGCCGCCCCCGCCGGCGCCGCTGCGGTATCAGCGGCACTCGTGGCAGGGGCGCGACTACGTGTTCGCCTCGGCCCTGCTGTTCCATCAGGATTCGCTCCATCTCACGGCGCTGCCGGCGCTCAAGTTCGGGTATCCGCAACTCACCGTCCGCCTCTACGTGCTGGACGACGAGGGGGTCCCGTCGGTGCTGTTCCGGCGGATGCTGATGCCGGCCTGGGTGGCTCCCGGGGTGCGGCTGATCACGCATCAGCCGGCGGCGCGGGCGCGCCTCCATTTCCCGCGGCCGTCGCGCAACGGCGCCGGTCCCTGGGAGTGGCGCGCCGAGCGCAAGGGCCGGCTGGCGGTGCGGGCGTGGCCCGATTCGCCGCTGGTCGGCGAGGGGCCGCGGCTCGGCTCGTGGGAGGAGTCGGTGCGCTATTTCCAGGAGCGGCCGCGGGGATACGCCCTGGCCTCGGGCGAGCTGCAGCGGATCTCGACCGATCATCCGCGCGTGCCGACCTGGCCGATGCGCGCCGAGGTGGAGGGGGACGGCCTGCTGCCGCGCCTGCTCGACCTGCCGGCCGACACCCACTGGCCCGGCCTGCACTCGGTCTGGCTCTGCCCGGAGATCGCGTTCGTCTTCGAGCTCGGCCTGGTCCTGCGGGTGCCCGCCGCCCCCGCCCTTCCCCAGGCGGCGGCCGCCGGGAGAGTGGTCAGCTTCTTCGAGCGCCGGCCGACGACGCGCCGGCCCCCCGACCGCCGCCGGGCGTCGTGCTAGCATCCCGCGCATGAATCCGACCCCACCGGCCGAACGACGGCCGCAACGCATCGCCGTGCTGCCCGGCGACGGCTCCGGCAAGGACGTGACCGTCGAGGCGGTCAAGGTCCTCGAGGCCGCCACCACCACCTGGAGCCTGCCCCTGGAGCTGGTCCATTTCGACTGGGGTGCCGACCGCTACCTGGAGACGGGCGAGACCCTTCCCGCCGGCGCCTTCGACGATTTCCGGGACAACTACTCGGCGATCCTGATCGGCGCCTTCGGCGACCCCCGCGTGCCGGACAACAAGCACGCCGCCGACATCCTCCTCGGCACCCGCTTCCAGCTCGACCTGTACATCAACCTCCGCCCCGTGAAGCTCTACGACGCGCGGCTCTGCCCGCTGAAGGACCGCACGGAGAAGGACGTCGATTTCGTCGTCTTCCGCGAGAACACCGAGGGGGCCTACGTCAACGTCGGCGGCAACCTCAAGCGGGGGTGGGCGGACGAGGTCGCGATCCAGGAGGAGATCCACACCCGCAAGGGGGTCGAGCGGATCATCCGCGCCGCCTTCGAGTACGCCGTCGCCAACGGGCGCCGCGAAGTGATGATGAGCGACAAGTCGAACGTCATGACCTACGCGCACGGCCTCTGGCGGCGGGTCTTCGCCGAGGTGGCGAAGGAGTATCCGCAGATCAGGAACCGGTGCATGTACGTCGACGCGCTCTGCATGGAGATGGTCCTGCGGCCCGAGGGGCTGGACGTGATCGTGACCAACAACATGTTCGGGGACATCATCACGGACATCGGCGCCGCCCTCCAGGGGGGGCTCGGGGTGGCGGCCTCGGCCAATCTCAACCCCGGCCAGACCTCGATGTTCGAGCCGGTCCACGGCTCGGCGCCGGCGCTCGCCGGCACCGGCAAGGCGAACCCCGTGGGAGCGGTCCTGTCGGCGGCGATGATGCTCGACTTCCTCGGCCACCAGCCGGCCGCCCAGGCGATCGACGCCGCCGTCGCCCGCGCGGTGCGCGAGAACCAGACCACCCCCGACCTCGGCGGCTCGCTGACCACGTCGCAGGTGGGAGATCTGCTCGCGCGGGCCGTAGGGACGAAGTAGGGCAGGACTCCCTGGGACCGCCGGCGTCCCGCCGGCTCTAACTTCGCTTTTAGTTTGTTCCTGTCCGGAAAATGCCTTTTCCCGCGGCGGCACTACGTTGCATTCGAGATTATTCTGGATTATCTGGAGAGGCCGGGAGATCGGTGGTGCGGAAATAAGGCGGCCCAGACGATTCTGGGCGCCCTGCAAGCGGGCTA
>DATBAW010000201.1:0-2365 GCA_036271335.1 Thermoanaerobaculia bacterium | reverse complement strand
TCGCTGGTGGGGCGATCCGCCGCGTCGGCGGTAAATCCTTTGATGCCCGTTCCGCCGATATCCAGGCAGAACGTGATCGGCGACCCGCTCTTCTTGGCCATCCCGGCTCCTCTCGTGGTGGGGACTGCGACCGGGATTATTACAGACTCATGGCCTTCCTTGCCGCACCTTCTCCTCCAGCACGCCGTCCTTCCCCAGCACCCCCGCATACCCGCCGTTGGCGAGCCATGCCTTGGCCTTCGGATCCCCCTTCAGGTAGGCGTCCCAGAAAGCGGTCGTCCCCTGGAGGATCAGATTGTGAAACAGCGGGTCCTTCGACTGGTTGACCTTGGCGAGGTGGCCGGAGAACACCATGTGGTCTCCACCCTGGAGGGTGACGAGATATTGGTCCGCGCCCCGGATGTGATCGAAGGGGATGCGCCGCTGGGCCGCCTTGGTGTCGCCGATCGGGCTGTCGTCGCGGGTGCCGGTCATGTGGAGGATGGGGACCTTGATCTCGCTGTAGACGCCGTCGAGGTTCTCCGTCCCCCGCGGCGCCGGCGCGCTCATCTCGATCGCCGCCTTGACGCGCGGCTCGGCGTGCCCCGGCCCCTGGCCGGTCGTCCGGCCGTTCGCCTGGCCCACGACGGCCAGGGTCGTCCAGGCGCCGAAGGAGTGGCCGGCCATGCCGATCCGACCGAGGTCGAGCCGATGGGAGAGGGGCGAGCCTCCGCGGTTCGCCTGCTCGAGATGATCGAGCACGAAGCGCACGTCGAGCACGCGCGCCTCCGCGTTGGCGGGATCGACGGCCTCCCGCACGTTCTTCAGCACCCGCCAGCTTTTCGTGAGGGCGGCGGTGTCGCTGCCGAGGTGCTGCACGTGGACGACGACATACCCCCAGCTCGCCCAGTGGCGGCCGAGGTACTCGTACGCATCGCGCGAGCCGCCCAGGCCATGGGAGAAGACGATCACCGGGAACGGCCCCTTGCCGGTGGCCGGCGAGTAGATCTTCACCGGCACCGCGCGGTTGCGGGCGGAGTCCTGCCAGCTCAGACGGTCCGCAACGACGAGGAACGGTCCGAGGTCCTTCTTGTAGTCCGTAGCATGGGCCGGCGGCGGAACGGCCGGCACCGCGGCGGCGGCGAGGAGGAGGAGAACGAGGAAAGCGCTTGGGGCCCTCATGGCACTTGAAACCTCCGGTCAGGGACTTTCCTGCGTCTCAGGATACTTCCTGCCGGGCTTCCTGCAACGCCGCCGCCGCCCGGGCGATCGCCGCCTTGAGCTTGTCGATGTCCACCGGCTTGACGAGGTGCTCGCGAAAGCCCGACTCGTGGCTGCGGCGCAGGTCGTCCTCCATCCCGAAGCCGCTGACGGCGATCCCCTGCAAGCCGTAGCGGTCGCGCAGCTCGCTCATCAGCTCGAACCCGGTGCCGTCGGGGAGGCCGAGATCGCTCACCACGAGATCGAAGGGGTGGGTGGCGGCGAGCTGGCGGGCGGTGCGCAGGTCCGGCGCCGGCTGGACGTCGTGGCCGGCGAGCTCCAGCAGCGCGGTCATCACCTGCAGCGTCGGCTCGTTGTCCTCGACCAGCAGGAGCCTGAGCGCCGGCGCTTCGGCCGGCCTGGCGCCGGTCGCCCCAGGGGTCCCCACAGGCTCCGGCGCGGCGGGCGGCGCGACGGTGGCGAGGCCGACCGTGAAGCAGGCCCCCTTCCCCCGTCCCGGGCTCCGGCCTTCGAGGGTGCCGCCGTGCTGGTCGACCAGCGCCTTGCAGATGGCGAGGCCGAGGCCCAGGCCGCCGAAGCTGCGGGTGATCTCCGGGTTCCCCTGCTCGAAGGCGTCGAACAGCCGCGGCAGGTCCTCGGCCGCGATGCCGATGCCGGGATCGATCACCGAGATCTCGATCCTCCCGGGCTCCGGCATGCGCGTCACCACCCGGATCCGGCCGCCGGCGGGGGTGAACTTCACGGCGTTCTTGAGCAGGTTCCAGAACACCTGCTGCAACCGGGCCGCGTCGGCCCAGACGAAACGCTCGGCCGCGGCGGGCTCGAGATCGATGATCGGCGTCCCGGTCTCCACCCCTTCGCAGCAGATCGCCACCGCGTGCTCCAGCAGGGCGTGGACGTCGGTCGTCTCCAGGTGGAGGGTGAGCTTGCCGCGGGAGACGCGGGTGAGGTCGAGGAGGTCGTCGATCAGCTTCGCCTCCAGCTCGACGTTCCTCTGGACCATCCGCAGGTCGGCGCGCAGCCCCTCGGGGAGGTCGGCCGAGCGGGCGAGCGCCGCGACCCGCATCAGCACCGGGGTCAGCGGCGTGCGCAGCTCGTGGCTGAGGGCGGCCAGGAAGTGGTCCTTGGCCTTGCTGGCGGCCTCGGCCCGGCCGTAGAGGCGGGC
>DATBAW010000200.1:0-2500 GCA_036271335.1 Thermoanaerobaculia bacterium | reverse complement strand
GGGGAGGACGACTACTTGCCGGCCAGCAGGCTGTGCTTCCGGCTGTAGCCGAAGTAGATGACGAACCCGATCAGCAGCCAGACGATGAGCCGCGCCCAGTTGGTCCAGCCCAGGCCGTAGATCATCGACAGGCAGACCACGATGCCGAGCACCGCCGTCACCGGCAGCAGGGGCACCTTGAAGCCGCGCGGGATGTCGGGCCGCTTGACGCGCATGATCCAGACGCCGGCGCAGACCAGGATGAACGCGAAGAGCGTGCCGATGCTGGTCATCTCGCCGACGATGTCCTCGGGCAGGAAGGCCGCGAACAGCGCCGTGAAGACGAAGAACAGCCAGTTCGACTTGTACGGCGTCTTGAAGCGCGGATGCACCTCGGAGAAGACCTTCGGCACCAGGCCGTCGTGGCTCATCGAGTAGAAGACGCGCGACTGGCCGAGCAGCATGACCAGGATCACCGACGAGAAGCCGGCGAGGATGGCGACGGTCACGAAGTTCGAGAGCCAGGCGTAGCCCGGCATGTACTTGGTGATCGCGTAGGCGACCGAGGCCTCGCGGCCGACCGTGCGGAAGTCCTGGACCGTCGCGAGGCCCGACAGCACGTACGAGAACAATACGTAGAGCACCGTGCAGACCGCGAGCGAGCCGAGGATGCCGATCGGCATGTCGCGCTTCGGGTTCTTCGCTTCCTGCGCCGTGGTGGACACGGCGTCGAAGCCGATGAAGGCGAAGAACACGACGCCCGCCGCGCCCAGGATGCCCATGATGCCGCCGTAGTTGTGGGTGATGCCGGTGGGCGCCACGTACTGGGTGGCCTCGGGGATGAAGGGCGTGTGGTTCGCCGGGTTGATGAAGCCCCAGCCGAGCACGATGACCATCAGCACGATGGCGACCTTCGTGATCACGATGATGTTGTTGACCCACGCCGATTCCTGCGTGCCCCGCACCAGCAGAGCGGTGAGGACGAACAGGATGCCGATCGCGGGCAGGTTCATGATGCCGTGCACGCTCGGATCGGCCGCCATGCGCTCCATCGGCGAGTGGCACCACTGGTAGGGGATGGCGCCGATGCCGACGAGGTGGAGCACCCGGTTGAAGTACTCGCTCCAGGCGATCGACACGGTGGCGGCGCCGACGGCGTACTCGAGGCAGAGGTCCCAACCGATGATCCAGGCCACGAGCTCGCCCATGGTGGCGTAGGAGTAGGTGTAGGCGCTGCCGGCGATCGGGATCATCGAGGCGAACTCGGCGTAGCACAGGCCGGCGAACGCGCAGCCGACGCCCGCCACCATGAAGGCGATCACCACGGACGGACCGGCGCGGTCGGCGATCGCCGCGGCGGTCCGGACGAACAGACCGGCGCCGATGATGGCGCCGATGCCGAGCGCGACGAGCGCGCCCGGGCCGAGGGTGCGCTTGAGCGTCCCCTCGCCGGTCGCCGAGCCTTCGGCGATCAGTTTGTCGATCGATTTCGTTCGGGTCAGCGACATCCGTGGATCCTCCGAGGAAGGGTTAGCTGGACGTTCTGGAATTTCGGCGCCAGGCGAAATAAACGGGGATGCCGGCCAGCACGATGATCAGCCCCGGGAGGGCGGTCTTCGTCTGGTAGACCAGCAGCACGAGGGCGATCGCGGACGCCGCCACGATGTAGAGGGCCGGCACCACCGGATAGCCGAAGGCGCGGTAGGGGCGCTCCGCGTCCGGCCGCTTGCGCCGCAGGATGAAGATGCCGGCGATGGTCAGCACGTAGAAGATCAGCACCGCGAAGATCACATAGCCGAGCAGGTCGTTGTAGAGGTTGCCGTAGGTCACGACCCCCGTGGCGTCCGTCTTGTGGGTGCGCAGCAGCACCAGCAGCGCCGTCCAGGCGCACTGGAATACCAGCCCATAGGCCGGCACGTGCCGGGCGTTGAGCTCTCCCGTGCGGCGGAAGAACAGGCCGTCGCGGGCCATCGCGTAGTAGACCCGGGCGCCGGCCAGGATCAGGCCGTTGTTGCAGCCGAAGGTCGAGACGATGATGGCGATCGCCATGACGGTCGCGCCGGCGGGGCCGAAGATCGCCTGCAGGGTGGCGGTCGCTACCCGGTCGTCCGGCGCGGTCTGGATCTGGTGCAGCGTCAGGGTGCAGAGGTAGGCAACGTTCGCCAGGATGTAGAGCCCGATCACCAACGAGGTGCCGGCGACGAGCGAGAGCGGGATGTTCCGCTTCGGGTCCTTCACCTCGCCCGCCGTGAAGGTGATGTTGTTCCAGGCGTCCGAGGAGAAAAGCGAGCCCACCTGGGCGACACAGAAGGCGACGAGCAGGGCGAAAGCGCCCATCGTGGCCGCCACCGGCGCCACGAAGCCGAATTCCGGCGCGATGGTCGTCACGTCGTGCGGCGTCCAGAGGTTGGTGAAGTTGGCCGAGATCGCCGCGGCGTTGCGGCCGACCAGGATGCCGAGCAGGATCAGCGCGACCAGCGACAGCGTCTTGGCCGAGGTGAAGGTGTTCTGGATGATCTTG